>CALWOR010000073.1 GCA_944383205.1 uncultured Oscillospiraceae bacterium
AGCATCCCCTGGCCGCCGCCATTGTGGAGGAGGCCGGCCGCCGCGGCTTATCTACCGCCGCCGTTACCAACTTTACCGCCGTCCACGGCCGTGGCGTGCGGGCCACGTTAAAGGACCGCGCCTTCCTGGCGGGTAATCAGGCCATGATGGAGGAGGCTGGAATCTCTCTGGGCGACTTCCCCCAGAAGGCTGAGGAGCTGGCCGCCCAGGGCAAGACCCCTCTCTATTTTGCAGACGAGAAACAGGTGCTGGGCGTCATTGCCGTGGCCGACACCCCCAAACCCTCCAGTGCCCAGGCGGTGTCCGCCTTCCGCCAGCTGGGCCTGGACGTGGTCATGCTCACGGGCGACAATCAGCGCACCGCCGATGCCATCGGCAAGGAGCTGGGCGTCACCCAGGTCATGGCCCAGGTGCTCCCCCAGGACAAGGAGGCCAAGGTGCGCCAACTCCAAGAGGAGGGCAAAAAGGTGGCCATGGTGGGCGACGGCATCAACGACGCCCCTGCCCTGGCCCGGGCCGACGTGGGCCTGGCCATTGGAGCGGGCACCGATGTGGCCATCGAGAGCGCGGACATCGTGCTTATGAAGTCCGACCTGCTGGACGCCGCCGCCGCGGTGGAGCTCAGCCGGGCCACCATCCGCAACATCAAGGAAAACCTGTTCTGGGCCTTTTTCTACAACGCCCTGGGCATCCCCCTGGCCGCCGGCGTCTTCTACCACTGGACCCAGTGGCAGCTGAACCCCATGTTTGCCGCCGCCGCCATGAGCTTGAGCTCGGTGTGCGTGGTGAGCAACGCCCTGCGCCTGCGGTTCTTTAAGAGTAAATTCAGAAGGGAACAAGGGACAGCCCCCTGTGCGGAAGGCTGCCCCCTGGAAATAGAAGAACAAACCAATATGGAAAAAACGAAAGGAGAAACGACGATGAACAAGACCATGATTATTGAAGGCATGATGTGCACCCACTGCACCGGCCGGGTGGAGAAGGCCCTCGCCGCCCTGGACGGGGTGGAGGCGGTGGAGATGAGCCTGGAGGGCAAATCCGCCAAGCTGACCCTCTCCAAGGAAGTGGAGGACAAGGTGCTCACCGACGCCGTGACTGAGGCGGGCTATGAGGTGGTGTCCATCACATGAAAGCGGACCACGCCCAGGTCGAGCGGCTTTTGAAGACCGCCCGGGGCCAGATCGACGGGATTTTGAAGATGGTGGAGGAGGACCGATACTGTCTGGATGTGTCCAACCAGCTCATGGCCACCCAGTCCATCCTGAAAAAGGCCAACCGCATGGTCCTCCGGGCCCACATGGACTGCTGCGTCCGGGAGGCGGCCGTCTCCGGAAACCCCGATGAGAAGCTGGAGGAGCTGAAGCTCCTGCTGGACAAGCTCACCGACTGAGAAGCTCAGGCCAGAAAGAGAGAGGCGGCGCAGTAGACCAGCAGCAGGGCCAGAACGGTATTGACCACCCGGGCGTGGCGGGAGAAGAGGGTCTGAAAGACCGACCCGAAGGCCGACCAGGCCAGGGTGAACACAAAGCCGATGAAGGCCAGCAGCAGGGCGAAGGCGAACAGGATCAGGGGCCGGGTGCTGTAGAAGGGGAGGATGTAGGCCTCCATGGACATGATGCAGTAGATGTAGATCTTGGGATTGATGAACTGCAGCAGCAGCCCGGAGAGAAAGCCGCTGCGGGAGTGGTCCTCCTCAATGAGGTCGGAGGAGCGGAAGGTTTCCCAGGCCAAATAGAGCATATAGGCCGCTCCCAGCACCAGCATAGGGGTCTTGATCCGGGGGATCAGAGCGGACAGCAGGCTGCAGAAGAGGGTGCACAGCACCATGACGGCAGTGAAGCCCACCCAGATGCCTAGATTGAAGGGCAGGGCCCCCCGAAAGCCTTTGCGCACCCCGTTGGACATGGACATGATGTTGTTGGGACCGGGGGTAACGGCGGTGATCACCGCATAGGTGAGGAAGGAGACCCAGTGGAACATATTTGACAGCTCCTTTTTCAAATGATATGATAGTGATATAGGAGTCCACTATCCTGGAATTCCTGTATAGTATACTATCGATACAATATCTTGTCAACGGGTGATCACAATGGATGTTACAACTGTGGTGGCCGCCAACGCCCGGGCGATCCGGGAGGGGAAAAAGCTTACCCTGGACGCCGCCGCCGCGGCCACCGGGGTGTCCCGGAGCATGCTGGCCCAGATCGAGAAGGGGGAGGTGAACCCCACCATCTCGGTGCTGTGGAAAATGGCCAACGGCTACAAGGTGTCCTTCACCTCCCTGGTGGAGCGCCGGCGGGAGCCGGTAAGCCTGATCCGCCGGGAGGATATGCCCGCCCTCACCGAGGACGAGGGGCGCTACCTCAACTTTCCCGCCTTCCCCTTTGATGAGGAGAAGCTCTTTGAAACTTACCGCATCCTCATCAAGCCGGGAGGGACTCTCTCCGCCCGGCCCCATCTGGCCGGCTCGGAGGAGTATATCACCGTCTTTTCCGGACAGCTGGAACTGGAGGTGGGGGAGGAGCGCTTTTCCCTGAGGGAAGGGGACTCCATCCGCTTCCACGCCGATGTGCCACACCGGTATGAGAACCCCGGGCAGGAGGAAACTCAGCTGAGCATGCTCATTTTCTATGGGTCCTAACCGGGGCGGAGAGTGGTATTTTGTCCCATATGACTTGACAGCCTGCCGAAATATTGCTATGATTTAGGCAAATACACCCAAACGCATTCCAGCTGGGCAATGAGGAATGCAGTTTGGGTGTTTTTTTAAAACGGGGTGTCTGACATGGAAAAAACGATGACACAAGGAAATCTGGCGGGGGTCCTGATCAGGTTCAGCATCCCGCTGGTGCTCAGCGGGATTTTGCAGCAGATGTATGCCTGGGCGGACGCCTTCATCGTGGGCAATCTGGTGGGGGAGGACGCTCTGGCGGCCATCGGAGCCACCACCGCCCTGTCCAACCTCTTTGTCATGGTCATTACCGGCCTGACCCTGGGAGTGTCCATCCTGGCAGCCAGGATGTACGGAGGCGGAGAACGGGGGGAATCCATGTCCCGGCTGCTGACCACCTTTGTGCTGGTCCTGGGCGGTGTGTTTGCTGTGGTGGGGGTGGCGGGCAGCCTTCTTACCGGGACCATGCTGGAGCTGATCCACACCCCGGGGGACATCCTGTCCATGTCAAAGCGGTATCTGGGCATCATTCTGCTGGGACTGCCCTTTGTGGCGATATACAATGTGTATGCCGCCGTCCTCCGGGGAATGGGGGAGAGCAGAGCCCCCCTTTACGCGGTGCTGGTGGCCTGTCTGGTGAATGTGGGGCTGGACCTGGTGCTGGTGGGGCCCATGAAAATGGGGGTCCAGGGAGCCGCCGCCGCCACCGTGGCCGCCCAGGGGATGATGACCCTGTTTATGGTGGTCTACGCCCTGAAAGGAAAGGGCCTGCGTCCGGGGCGGAAGGTGGACCGGGCGCTGCTGAAGGAGGGGGCTCTGCTGGGAATGCCCATGGCCATCCAGTCCAGCATCAGTTCCCTGGGAAGTGTGACCCTGCAGAACTTCATGAACGGCTTTGGCTCGGCCACTGTGGCCGCCATCACCACCGCCTACCGGGTGGATACGGTGATCATGCTGCCGGTGACCAACCTGAGCGCCGGCATCTCCACTGTGACCGCCCAGAACATGGGGGCGCAGAAGCCCCAGCGGGCCAGACGGGGCCTGCTGGTGGGCGCGGGCATCATGACGGCGGTGGCGGTGAGCTTGGGGATCCTGGTGGTGTCGATAGGAGGCGACCTCATCGCCATGTTCGGGGTCACCCGGCAGTCCGCCGACATCGGCCGGACCTTTTTCCGGAACATTGCGGTTTTTTACCCTGTCTACGGCCTGGCCATGTCCCTGCGGGGATATCTGGAGGGGACGGGGGATGTGTTTTTCTCCAGCGCCATGGGCATCGGCGCCCTGGGACTGCGTATTTTCCTGTCCTATGCTCTGGCGGAGGCGGCTGGCTGGCAGATCATCGCCTGGGCGGAGGCGGCCTCCTGGTGCGCCATGCTGGGGCTGTTTCTGCTGCGGTTTTTGTGGAAGAACCGGAATGTGCTCCGAAGGGAGCGCTGAATCCGGGTATAAAAATTCCCCTTTCCCACACAATAGCTGGGAAGGGGGAATTTTTTTGAAGGGCAAAAACTGGCGTTACCTGGCGGCGGGAGCGGCGGCAGGCCTGTGCAACGGCTTTTTCGGCGGGGGCGGCGGCTCGGTGCTGGTGCCCATGCTCACCGGGGTCTGCGGCCTGGAGCAGCGGCGGGCCTTCGCCACCTCGGTGGCGGTGATCTTACCCCTGTGCGTCCTGTCGGCGGGGATCTATCTGTTCCGGGGCGGGCTGGATGTGAGGGCGGCCCTTCCATACCTGCTGGGAGGGGCCCTGGGGGGCTGGGCCGGGGGGAAGTGGTTCAAGGGGGTCAGGGTGGCCTGGCTGCGCCGGGCCTTTGGACTGCTGCTCATCTACGGGGGCGTGCGGAGCCTGCTATGAGGGGATGGCTTGCGGCGCTGCTGGCCGGAGGGCTCACCGGGGTCCTCTCCGGCTTCGGAGTGGGGGGCGGCACCCTGCTGCTGGTATATATGACCGCCTTTGCCGGGGTGGAGCAGCCCCTGGCCCAGGGGATCAATCTGCTCTACTTCCTCCCCGCCGGGCTGCTGGCCCTCCCCGCCCACATCAAAAACGGCTATATCGAAAAGGGGGCTCTTCTTCCCGCCATAGGGGCGGGACTGGTCTGTGCCGCTCTGGGGGCATGGGCGGCCACGGGGCTGGAGGTGGAGCTGCTGCGCAGATGCTTTGGGGCTTTTCTGATCCTGGTGGGACTGGGGGAGCTGTTTGGCCGGGAGAAAAAATAGCGCCGGCGGAGGAAGATCCTCCGCCGGCGATGGCCTTACATAAGGGCGTACCGGGCCTTGATATACTGCTCCAGATAGTCCGTGGTGCCACTGATGCCGAGCTTGGCGCTGTTGATGCTCAGATCATAGTTTCGGGAGTCCCCCCATTTGCCCCGGCAGTGCTGGTTGTGATAATATTTCCGCCTCCGGTCCGCCCGGGACATGAGCTCCAGTGCCTCCTCCTCGGGGGTGTTGTCTCGGGCCATGGTGCGCTCCTTATAAAAACCAATACCCGATAAGACCAAAATCGATACCAGCCAAGAAAATTCCTTTAAAATCTCTTCCGCACAGCGGCCCAACACCACAAAAGAGCCACCCTCCTCTGCTCTGGCCCGGAGATAGCGAAACTGCATCTGGGCCACCTGTTCCTCGGGGGAGTTGCTGAAGCCCTTCACATTCCGGGAGGTGAAGATGTTCTTGGGAGCCTCGTCGTAGGGCTCCAGACGGCGGATGTTGAGATTGTGCTTTTGGGCGATCTGTTCCAGGATGTTCCGGTCGTAGAGGGGCAGATCAAACCGGCGGGCCAGCTCCGAGGCGATTTCATGGCCGCCGCTGCCAAACTCTCTGCTCACCGAGATGATAAGCTGCTTTTCCACAAAAAACCCTCCCTCATGTTACAGATACCGGACAAATATGATGACTGTGGCCACCACCAGCACCAGAATGGTGGCGGGAGCCTGGGCCTTGCAGTACTGGCCCCAGGTCACCGGGTAGCCGTTTTTGGCGGCAATGGAGGTGCCCACCACATTGGCGGAGGCGCCGATGGGGGTGGCGCTGCCGCCGATGTCGGTGCCCACGGACAGGGCCCAGGCCAGAGTCTGGAGTTCCACGCCCTGCACCTGAGACAAGGTGCGGATCACAGGGATCATGGTGGCGGCGAAGGGGATGTTGTCAATGAAGGCGCTGGCCAGGGCGGAGCCCCAGATGATGATAGCCACCATAATATATACATTGCCGCCGCTCACATACTGAATGAACTGGGCCAGCAGGTCCAGAACCCCCGTGTACTCCAGACCGCTCACTGCAATGAACAGGCCGATGAAGAACAGCAGCGTGGCGTAGTCCAGCCGCCGCAGAAGGCTGGGGGCGTCTTTCCCCGCGGCAAGCAGGGTCACTACGCCGATGACCACTCCGATGGTGGCCACGGTGAGCCCCGTCTGGGCGTGGGTGATGAGCAGGACCACAGCCGCGGCAAAGATCAGGCAGCTGAGCAGGAAGGAGCGCTTGGAGGTAATGGCCTCTCTGGGCTGGGGGAAGGAGACGGGGCTCTCCCCCTGGGGAAAGGCGGGGACCAGATGCTTGCGGAAGAAAAAGTAGAAGTAGGGGACCACCAGTACCAAGGCCGCCAGAGCAATCAGGCCCGTATTGGTAATGAAATCAAAGAAGGAATAGCCCAGGGAGGCCCCAATGATGATGTTGGGCGGGTCGCCGCACATGGTGGCCGAGCCCCCCAGGTTGGCGCAGAAGATCTCCGCCAGAATGAGGGGGGTGGGACTCAGCCGCAGGATCTGGGCCAGCTCCACCGTCACCGCCGCCAGGAACATGATGACGGTGATGCTGTCAATGAACATGGACAGGGCGGCGGAGAGGATCATAAAGAGGATGAACAGGGGAGCGGGCTTGAAGTGGACCATCCGGGCCAGGCGGATGCACAGCCAACGGAAGAAGCCGCTTTTCGCCATGCCCTCCACCATGATCATCATGCCGGCGATAAAGAGGATGGTCTCCCAGTTGATGCCGGTGGTGGTCTCTACTTCTCCCAGGGAGTACCAGAAGGTGGGAGAGAGGAAGCTCTGAAAGCTCAGGGACTCTGCCACGGCGGCGGGATCATGCATACAGATGCCGAATACGATTACCAGCGTGGCCAGGCCGCAGGCCAGGGTCACCAGGTGCCGGGGGAATTTTTCCAGCACCAACAGCAAAAACATCACTAAAAAAATCGCCACGGCGGCGATCTGAGCGGAAACCATGACACTTGCCCCCTTTGTTGAATTCCGGCGTCCTCCGGAGGGGGCGCGGGATTGCGTAAAATTAGATTACTCTTTTTTATGCAATTTGTCAATAAAACGAGAGAGAAATTCGATTGTTTAACGCCATCTTAACTAAAAGAGACAAAAGCCACGCAAAAAACCCGGACCTCTGTCCCAAAGGGCAGGGGTCCGGGCCTGCTTTTGCGGTCAGCCGGAGATCTGGTTGAGGTCGTAGGGAGTGGTCTGGTACACATAGTAATTGAGCCAGTTGGTGTAGAACAGCTGTCCCGCCGAGCGCCAGCGGACCACCGGCTCCATGCCCGGGTCGTCGTCGGGGAAGTAGTTTTTGGGCACCTCAATGGGCAGCCCCTTGCCCAGGTCCCGGAAATACTCCCTTGCCAGGGTGTCCTGGTCATACTCGGGGTGGCCGGTGATGAAAAAGCGGCGGTTGTCCTCGCTCTTCACGGCAAAGACCCCGGCCTCCTTGGACACGGCCAGCAGCTCCAGCTCGGGGATTTTTAAAATATCCTCCACATGGTTCTCCGTGTGCCGGGAGTGGGGGATGTAGAACTCATCATCAAAGCCCCGGAAGAGGGGAGACTGCTTTTTCACCGCCGTGTGGGGGAAGACCCCGAAAAGCTTTTTGGGCAGGGAGTATTTTGGGATCTTATAATGGTAGTAGAGCCCCGCCTGAGCTCCCCAGCACACATGGAGGGTGGCGTGGACATGGGTGCGGGTCCACTCCATGATCTGGCACAGCTCCGGCCAGTAGTCCACATCGGTAAAGTCCATGTTCTCCACCGGAGCGCCAGTGATGATCATGCCGTCATAGCGCTTCTCCTTGATCTGGTCGAAGGTGGTATAAAAGGAGGAGAGGTGATCGGCGTCGGTATTGTGGGAGGTGTGGCTGGACATCTGCAGCAGCTCCACCTGGATCTGCAGGGGGGTATTGGAGAGCTTGCGAAGCAGCTGGGTCTCCGTTACGATCTTGGTGGGCATCAGATTCAATATTAAAAGGTTAAGTGGGCGCATATCCTGGTGGATGGCCCGATATTCTGTCATAACAAAGATATTCTCGCCCTCCAGAGTGGCTCTGGCGGGCAGCGAGTCGGGGATTTTGATGGGCATGGTGTTCCCTCCTGCCATATCATATATATAATGTGGATAAATTAAGGGTAACACAAGAAATGTACTTCCGCAAGAGGAAATCCCACGGTCAAATGTCTTCCAGCGGTGGATTTTCGAGGGAAATTCACCCTGTTCACGAAGAATGTGGAAAAAAATCAAAAAACTTGAAAAAAGGTGTTGACAAGGGGCGGGGATTTTGCTATTATAAGCGAGCGCTTCCGGTGCGGGGCTGAGAAAGCCTTGCGGGAGAAGGGTTTGAGGAAATCAAAGAGGAGACCTTGAGGGTCGGTGCTTGAACTTCAGTTTGGAAAACTTGAAAAAAGTGCTTGACAAAAGGTTCCAAAAGTGATATCCTCGATGAGCTGTCCGTGAGGACGGCGGTGACCACCGAAGGTCTTCCCGAACGGGCACGAAAAAGTTTGAAAAAGCTTGAAAAAAGTGCTTGAC
>CALWOR010000074.1 GCA_944383205.1 uncultured Oscillospiraceae bacterium
ATGCGGCTGTCCAGATGCTTGGCGTCGATTTTTTCCAGCTCCCCGGCCAGATTTTCCAACTCCCGTCTCGACATATGGGTCATGGAGTTGAGCCGGGCGGCGGTGGCGGCCAGTTCCTGGATAGGCCGGAGCACCTTTCGGATGGAGCGGTTGTTTCGAAAGAGGTTGGTGAGCAGGGACAGCCCCTGACAAATGAGCAGCACCAGCCCCGCCCAGTAGACAGTGCGGGAGATTCCCGACAAATCCACTGTGATGGCATAGGGCTCGCCGTTGTTGGGCAGCTCGATGGTATAGTAAGAGGCCAAGTCCCAGGAACGCAGTCCGTCCGCCGTCTCTGGGTGCTCTCCCAGCCACGGAAAGGCAAACAATGCCTGTCCTTCTGCTCCATCCTCTCCGGAACTCAAATATCCCTCCGGCGCCCGGTCCAAAGGGGTAATGGTATAGTCACTTGCCTCCATCCATTCCAGTGCCTCCTGGGTGGGCACTCCCCGCTGGGTCACCAGAGCAGCCACCTGGGCACATCGGTTTTCCGCATAGAGGACCATTCCCAGCGTGATCATCAGCAGCAGAAGCAGGTCCATCACCAGAAATATCCCCAGCTGCCGCAGAAAAAAACCGATATTCAGCCGAAAGGCAAGGGAGGAATCCCGGGCCGCGGAAATGGGATCTGTGGGAGGCGTAGCCTGAAATTTATGGTGCTTCGTCCCCATGATGCGCTTCCCTCCTCCCTGATGGTTAATAAACTCTACTTCAAATTCTTCATCCAGGCCCGGATTGGCTCCAGGTTTTCAAAGGCCACAAAGCTGCCGCCCTTCTCCAAAAAATCCAGCTGCTGCTGTTCCTGGGGTGTGCGGCGGCCTTTTTCCCTGAGCGCTTGTCGCATAGAGCGGGTGACCATATTCACCATTCTCCGCTTGACCCACCCCACCTTTTTGGGGGCCCATCCCCCCTGGAGGTAGAAAATAGGGGCATCTGCCACATAATTGGCCTTGGTCATGGTATCCATCACCTGCTGCCCTGGAGGAGACATACCCACACCGCATACCCCGCTCACATGGTAGCGTTTTACCGCCTGATCCACGCCGGCGATATGTCCGGCCATCAGAGGCCCCATAAAAAAAATCTCACTGTCCGCCGGCACTTCGCCGCCTGCCTGAGCCAGGCTGTATACCTTCAGTTTTTCCGCTTTTCCCAGCATTTCGGCATACTCTTTGGTAAATCCGGTATTGGAGCGGTATACAATGACCATTCTCTTCCCTCCCTAATCTTCCTTGATCACATAGCCCACACCCCGGACTGTGTGAATGAGTTTAATGCCAAAGGCGTCATCCAACTTGCCCCGGAGGAAGCGGATATACACATCTACCGAGTTGGTCTCTCCCACAAAGTCAAAGCCCCACACCGCGTCCAGCAGAGCCTCCCGGGACAAAACCCGCCCCTTGTTCTCCAACAAGTGGCGCAGCAGATCAAATTCCTTCTTGGTCAGCTCCACATTTTCTCCACGGACAGTGACCTGGTGGCGCTCCACATCCATGGACACCTCCCCGGCGGTCAGCGCCGCCTTTACCGCCTTGGTGTTTTGATTGCGCAGGGCCGCCCGGATCCGGGCCAGCAGCTCCTCGATGGCAAAGGGCTTGGTCACATAGTCGTCCGCGCCCGAGTCCAGGCCTGACACCTTGTCCATGACGCTGTCCCGGGCAGTGAGCATGATAACAGGCACTTTGCTCTCCCGGCGAAGCCGCCGCAAAACCTCCATTCCCGACAACTGGGGCAGCATGATGTCCAGAAGAATCAGGTCAAACTCTCCACTCAAAGCCCTCTCCAGACCTTTACGGCCGTCAAAGGCTTTTTCCACAGCGTAGCCCTCATATTTCAATTCCATTTCCACCATACGGGCCAGCTTTTCTTCGTCCTCCACCAGCAGAATGCGTTCTCCCATCCCCGTGTCACCTCGTATCTTCCTTACGGCTTTTCGCCATCCTGATGTTTGTTTTTATCGTGTTTGTCATGCTGGTTCTTCAGCTCATCCATAACCTGGCGGCCCAGATCAGAGGCCGTGTCCGCCACACTGCCCATCATGTCGTTCAGGTCATCCCGCTCCAGGTCGGGCCCGGAAAAGCGATACCGAAACCCCACAAACAGCCCCAGGATCAGGGCCGGGATCATCAGCCAGTATACAAACAGCAAAAGCAGCAATAAAATGAGCACAGGCAGGGCGGTAATGGGTCTGTCTCTGTGCCAGATCTCCAACTCATTTTCGATGAGCCAGCGGCGCAAAGTCGCAAACAGAACTTTACTGCCGCCTTTGGGAAATACCACCGTCACCCCAACGCCGCTGTTTTTGTGTTCTTTTGCCTCTTTTTTGCTCTTTTTCCCCTTCGCGGGGACCAGAATTTTTTCTTCCCGGACAGGCGGAGCCGCAGACTCCTTTCGAGTAGAGAAATAGGCCCCCTCCTCCCGGGGGATAATACCTTGCTCCTCCAGGTAGATCAGGGCATCCAGCAGATTCCCACCACTATACTCCAAGGCCTGCCTGGCCTGGGCATAGGATATTTGAGCTTTTTCCCTCAGCCGTTCCACCATTTCCAGTGTGATTTCCATCTTCCCGCGCCTCCTTCCCGGCCAGCATCTTCTCTTTCTTGCAAAGCATACCATTTTCCTGTTGAAAGACTGTTTATCTCCCATTAAAAAACCATTAAAACCACTGGCCGAACAGGGCGCTTGCCCATCCGATTATACTATGATATAATGTTTTCCGCAATAAAAAGGGAAGGAGGACCCCTATGAAAAAGCTTCGCCGCACCATTACCGTACTGGTCACCGCAGTTTTATGCCTGGGGCTGCTCCTGCCCATTCCTGTATCGGCAGCCGATCTCTATTTCACCGCTCTCAATGAGAGTGTGGAGCTTCTCACTACCAGCACAATGCCCTTCTGGTCGGGCCGTATCCTCTATGTGCCCTATACAGTATTTGATCAGACACTCAACTCTACACAAACCGACCTTGGGCTCAATGTAAGCTATAACAGCCGAACCAAAAGCTCGGTCACTGTCTATAACCTGCAGCAACAAATGCTCACTTTCGACTTGAACTCCGGTACCTGCCGGAATGAATTGACCGGGGAATCCTATCCATACCGGGCTGTCATGCGAAACGGAAAGCCCTATCTGCCCCTGGAAATGGTGTGTAATTTCTTTGGTCTGCGCTGGTCTTACAATACTCTCCCTGACATCCCCCAGGGATATCTAGTCCGGATTACCAATGCCGATGCCACTGTGGATGACGCCACCTTTATCGACTGGGCCGGCTACCTTCTGGAACGACGGCTTCAGGCCTATACCCAAAGTCTGAACCCCGGTGAGAGCACCACGCCCAGTACCACCGTCCCCGGGGATAACCTTCAGGACGAGGAAGAAGTCACTCCCACCAACATCCCCACCTATCTCGCCGTCCGGTGTGAGAACGACGACGGTCTCCTCTCTATTTTGAACACCCTGGACACCGCAGGCCGCTACGCGGTATTTTTCCTTTCCCCAGAGCTTCTGGAATCCCAGAGCGATCTGGTCCGGAGGATGCTGGGGAGCGGCCACAGCGTAGGCATCCTGGCTCTGGGCGAGGACGAGACAGAAACCCGTCAACTGCTGGCAGTGGGAAATCGGCTGCTGGAGCAGCTCGCTCTTACCAGGACCACGCTGGCTTATGTTCCTGAGGAGAATCGCAGTGCCATGGAGCAGGAGGGCTGGGTCTGCTGGGATGAGACTCTGTTTCTCTCTCCAAGTGATACTGTTGGGGCCTCTGCCTTCTGCAACAGCGCCCTGAACCACCTGGATGGGCGGAACCTGGTCACCTACCTCACTCTCACTGGTGATGCCGACGGGGCCCGCGTTCTTTCCACCCTCCTGTGGAAGCTGGCAGAGAATCACTTTGTTATTGGTACCCCTTTGGAAACAAGATTGTAACTATTCAACACATAACATGACCCGCCGCAGGAAATTCCGCGGCGGGTCTTTACGGTGTTTTTTTCTGTTCCCATTTCAAAAGGAACACCGGACATCCTTCCGCCATGGGAGTCGCAGCGCCCTGCGGAAGAGATACCTCGATGCCCTCCCGGGTCAAGCAGCAGTTCTCCAGAGGTCGAACTGCTCTGGCCTTTTTCTGCCAGTCACAGTCCAGAAAGCAGTCTCCCCCCTCTCTCCGCCGCTCCCCCTGAGCCACAAGTTCTTTCCACAGCCGCTTTTTCCAACCTTTTTCATCCTTGCATAGATCCTTCACAGAGCAGGGTGCCCCCTCCCTCACTTTCCAGATATCTCCCCAGCGTACCCGACTGATCCGTCCGTCTCCCCTGGCCTCCCATCCGACAAAGCGCACACTCAGCAGGCCGTTTTCCAAATAGGCCACCTCACCCTTCAGCTCTCCTTTCCAAGGGACAAAGAGCTGTGCCCGCTGCCGCCGTGCTCCCAACTCCAGGCAGGCCTGCCAATATACCTCCCGTTCCCACCGTCTCTTCCACGCTCTGGCCAAATGGACATAGTACCGGTTAATCCATCGCCCGCCCAACCCGGCCCCTTGAATTTCCGGCCAGGTCACAGCATACTCCAGCACCGGCTCTCCCTCCAACTTCAGCGTCCGGCACTCTTCTCTCCAGTTTAACCGGACATCCCTATGCTCCTTCATGCTCACCCTTCCTTTCTGTTTTTCCATTCTATGCCCCCGCGGCAAAAGGGCGTTCCTTTTTACTGTAAATCATAAAAGAAAATTTACAGATTGTTGTTTACTTTTATATGGCACAGTGCTAAAATGTAAGCAGTTCGAAGATTGGCATTTTATGGCTTGCCATACTGCAGATAGAGGAGGATGACACCATGTCAAAATTTTTGGACAAACCCGCCAGTGACACTTTGTATCGAGCCATCGCCGCACTGGAAAACGAGGACGAATGCCGTCGGTTCTTGCAGGACCTGTGCACCGTCTCAGAGTTAAAAGCTATGGAACAGCGGATGGATGTGGCTATGCTGCTGGACGAGGGGCTTATTTACAGCGACATTCTCGAGCGCACCGGGGCCTCCAGCGCCACCATCAGCCGGGTCAACCGCTGCCTTCATTATGGTGCGGATGGATACCGGACTGTAATTCCCCGCCTTCGTGAGAAAGAGGAATGAGCAGCTATGATTTTCTGGCCGGCTGCTACGACCGGCTTACCTACGATGTGGACTACACCGCCTGGGCCGACTATGTGGAAAAACACTTTGCCCGCCGCCCCCTGCCGGGAAATACCATTCTGGACCTGGCCTGCGGCACCGGCTCTCTCACCCGGGAGCTGGCGCTGCGCGGCTATGAGATGATCGGTGTGGACCTGTCCCCGGAGATGCTATCCGAAGCGGCGGAAAAAAACCGGGGTGTGGGACCCGTCGAGCCCATTTTTCTCTGCCAGAGCATGGACAAGCTGGACCTGTACGGCACCATTGACGCCTGCGTGTGCTGCCTGGACAGCATCAACTATGTGACCAGCCCGAAGAAACTTCAAAGGGCCTTTGAGCGTGTCCATCTTTTCCTCATGCCTGGAGGACTGTTTCTTTTTGATATAAACACCCCGGAAAAGCTGGCGGCCATGGACGGCCAGGTCTTTCTGGACGAGACAGAGGACACCTACTGTGTGTGGCGCGGGGAATTCTCCCGCCGCAGCCGTCTGTGCTCCTATTTTATGGATATCTTCCGCCTGGACCGGGAGACTGGACTTTGGGAACGGGGAGAGGAACTCCATGAGGAGCGGGCCTATTCCGTATCCAAGCTCACCGCCATGCTGAAAAAGGCGGGGTTTGGAGAGATCAAAACCTACGGAGACCTGAAGCTGCGTCCCCCGATTTCAGGAGAAGGGCGTATCTTTTTTACAGCAAGAAAGGACTAATCACTGATGCACGATGAGATCGTAAGAGCGATGACTGGCGACGGCCTGGTCAAGGCAGTGGCCGTCACCGGCCGTGACTTGGTGGAGCGAGCTCGAAATATTCACACACTCCTTCCCATGGCCACCGCCGCTTTGGGCCGTACCCTTCTGGGCGCCTCTATGATGGGCGACATGCTCAAAGAGGAGAAGGGATCCCTGACCCTGCAGATCAAGGGGGGCGGTCCCTTGGGTACCATTCTGGCTGTATCCGACTGCGAGGGAAATGTCCGTGGCTATGTCCAAAACCCCCAGGTGGAACTGATGGAAAAGTACCAGGGCAAGCTGGATGTAGGAGCAGCCGTTGGGCTGGACGGCACCTTGACCGTCATCAAGGACATCGGCCTGAAGGAGCCCTATGTAGGGTCCATCGGCCTGTTCTCTGGAGAGATCGCTGACGATTTGGCCATGTATTTTGTGGAGAGTGAGCAGATTCCCACCGCCTGCGCCCTGGGGGTGCTGGTGGGCCTGGATCAGAGCGTGACCGCCGCCGGGGGATACCTCATTCAGCTCCTGCCCGGAGCCAGTGAGGAAATGATCACCAAAATTGAGGCAGGGGTCCACGCCATGGGCTCGGTAAGCCACGCTCTGGCCGATGGTCTGGACGGGGAGGGACTCCTTCGTCAGGTACTGAAAGACTTTGATTTGGAAATTCTGGAAAAACACCCGGTGGAATACCGCTGCTACTGTTCTCGGGACCGGGTGACCAGGGCCCTCATCAGCATGGGCCGCAAAGACCTGAGCGAGCTCATCCGGGACCAGGGCAAGGCGGAGCTCACCTGCCAGTTCTGTGACCAGGTGTACCGCTATTCCAAAGAGGAGCTGGAGGAGATCCTGCAGAACATGTAAAAATGAGAGTGATGACCTGAACTCAGCTCCCTGCCCAGTATAAAAACCGGAAGGATCGAATCCTTCCGGTTTTTATTGCAAATTATATTACCTTTTGTATCCAAAAGAGTCATTGTTGGTCAAGGCCTCCAGCACATCGTACCGATCCATCTCAAAGGCCTTGGTCATAGCCAGGGCTTCCTCCATATCCAGATCTACGATCCGGCCGTCCCGTGTGGCAACGATTCGGTTGCCCTTCCCGGTCATGAGTACCTGTACCGCCTCATAGCCCATACGGCTGGCCGTCTCCCGATCCCGCGCCGAGGGTGAGCCGCCACGCTGGATATGCCCCAGCACCGTGACCCGGGGATCGATGCCGATCTCCTCTTTGATCCGCTTGGCGATCTCATAAGCACTGGCCGCTCCTTCGGCAGTAACCACCATATAATGGGTAGACCCGGCCAATCGGGCACGGCGGATATTTTCCACCACATCATTTTCAAAATCCAACTCCCGCTCAGGAATGAGCACCGCAGTGGCACCTACGGCAATTCCCACATACAGAGCCAGATAGCCGGCATGGCGCCCCATCACTTCTACCACAGAGCACCGCTCGTGAGACTGCATCGTGTCACGGAGCTTATCGATGCACTCAATGGCTGTGTTGCAGGCGGTATCAAAACCGATGGTATAGTGGGAACAGCTGATATCATTATCAATGGTGGCAGGAATCCCTACCACGCTCAAATTCTGTCCGCCCTCCGCGATCTGCCGGGACAAAGCCAGGGCACCGCGGAAGGTCCCGTCGCCGCCGATGGCCACAATACCGTCCAGTCCCAGCAGCTTGCAAGTTCCGATGGCCTTTTCCCGACCTTTGCGGTCCATAAACTCCTCGCTTCGAGCGGTATAAAGGATCGTTCCGCCTTTATTGATAATATGGCTGACACTGGAGCTGTTCAGCCGGACAAAGTCGTTGGAAATCAGTCCGCTCCAGCCACGACGGATGCCGATACACTCGATCCCATGGCCGACGGCCGTACGCACAACCGCCCGAACCGCCGCATTCATGCCTGGGGCATCGCCGCCGCTGGTCAGCACTCCGATCCGTTTTACCTGATCGCTCATAATGGGAACCCTCCTTTAACTAATCAAGCCAAGCCTCCGCCTCCATTTTTCTAACGCAGGTGCTATCGCTTCATTATGTCATTATTCCACACCCTTGTCAAGAACAGTCACCTTTCTCAAATATGAACGGAAAAGCTTTACTTATAGTACCTAAAACCATCCAAAAAATTTTCCGTGAAAAATCTGCTTTTCCTGTTGACAAGGAAGGGTTCCTCTAGTATAATAATCAAGCCGTCGCAAGTATGGCATTTTGGGAGCATAGCTCAGCTGGTAGAGCACATGCCTTACAAGCATGGGGTCACAGGTTCGAGCCCTGTTGTTCCCACCAC
>CALWOR010000075.1 GCA_944383205.1 uncultured Oscillospiraceae bacterium
CTCATCGAGGCGGGCGCCGACTGCGTGAAGATCGGCATCGGCCCCGGCTCCATCTGCACCACCCGCGTGGTGGCCGGTATCGGCGTGCCCCAGATCACCGCCGTCTATGACGCCGCCTGCGTGGCCGCCGAGTACGACATCCCCATCATCGCCGACGGCGGCGTGAAGTTCTCCGGCGACATTGCCAAGGCCCTGGCCGCCGGCGCCAGCGTGGTCATGCTGGGCTCCCTGCTGGCCGGCTGTGAGGAGTCCCCGGGCGACACCGAGGTCTTCCAGGGCCGCCAGTTCAAGGTCTACCGGGGCATGGGCTCCCTGGCCGCCATGAACCACGGCTCCAAGGACCGCTACTTCCAGCAGAACAACAAAAAGCTGGTCCCCGAAGGGGTGGAGGGCCGGGTCCCCTACAAGGGACTGGCCAGCGAGACCATCTACCAGCTCATGGGCGGCCTGAAGGCCGGTATGGGCTACACCGGCTGCCACAATGTGCCGGAGCTGCAGAGCAAGGCCCAGTTCATGCAGATCACCGCCGCCGGTCTCCGGGAGTCTCACCCCCACGACATCTACATCACCAAGGAAGCGCCCAACTATACCGTCAACCCCACCTGATCAGCGAAATCTCCCCTGGCCGTCTGGCCGGGGGAGATTTTTTATGTTCCGCCGGGGCGGGATAAGATATTTCGCCGCCCCGGCGGGATAAGATATTTCGCCGCTCCGGCGGCGAGTGACTTTGCCAACAGCGGCAAAGTCACCAAAGCGCCGTTTGGAAACCAAGGTTTCCAAAACCTTCCTTTCCCGTCTCCGTGGTTCTCCCATCCCCGCCGGCGCGTCAAACCTGGACTGATTGCCTTCCCGCGCCGCTGCCGCTGACCTGGCGGTCGCTGATGGCCGTTTCGCTGGACCAATGCGCGCCGGGGCCGGTTTTCACGGTAGAAAAAGCAGGCCTCCTGTTTTCGGGAGGCCTGCTTGATAAAAGGCTTATTCCTTTTCAGCGAAGTTCTGATAGAGGAAGGTGACGATCTGGCTGCGGTTGCAGATCATGTCGGGGGAGAAGGTCCCCTCGCCGGTGCCGCTGGTGATGCCGTTCTCCACCGCCCAGGCCACCGCCTGGGCATAGTCGGCGTCGTCGGCCACATCGGTAAAGTCGGAGGGCTCCACAGCGGGGGAGCCGGCCAGCTTCCACAGGAAGACCATGGTGGAGGCACGGGTGCAGGGGGTGTCCCCAAGAAGCTCTGCGCCCGAGATGATGCCCTTCTCATAGGCCCACAGGGCGGGGGTCAGGTACCAGGCGTCGTCGGCCACATCGGTAAAGGGATTTTCGATGGTGGGCGCCTCAGAGCCGGCGGCCCGCCACAGGAAGGTGAGGATCTCAGCGGTGGAGCAGGTCTTGTCGGGGGAGAAGGTGGTGTCGCTGGTGCCGCTGGTGATGCCGTTCTGGACCGCCCAGGCCACCTGCTTGGCGTACCAGGCATCTTCCGCCACATCGGAAAAGACGGGGAGCTCAGGCTCGGGCTGTTCCGGTTCCACGGGGGTGCCCTCCGCCTCGGGATCGATCTTTACATAGAAGCGCCAGTAGTAGTAATAATCAGGGTCGCTGGACTGGGGGTAGTGGGCCTGGAAGTCCACCCGGTACATCTTACCCTCTTCCGCCTGAGGCAGGGTAAAGGTGCAGGTCTGATTTTCCTCGACCTTTACAACATTCTCCGGACCGTTGATCCCGTTGACCCACTTGCCGTCGGTGCACAGCAGGTCTCCGCCCCAGTCGGTCTCGGTGTATACATAGTAGGTGCTGTTATCCTGAAGGACCACGGGGTCCTCGGGGTAGAACTCATTGGTCGCCCGGATGTCATCGCCGTATTCCGCCTCTAATTCCTTGGTGGTCATCTCCTCAAAGGCCACCACGGAGATGGTGAGGTAGCAGTCCTGCACGCCCCCTCGGTTGGCCAGCTTCAGGGAGATGTCCTCGGGAACGGTGTAGAAGCCATCCACTCCGCTGATATCAAAAAAGCCGGGCATCATGTAGTAGGTACCCACCTGGAAGCTGTCCTCCGAGGTGGGATAGGTGGCCGGCTGGCCGTCAGCGTCCAGAAATTGGTAGGTAATGGGTTTGACCCCATCCTCCACGGACAGGTCGCCCTCTGCTCCGGCGGACACGCACAGCAGCCCGAAGGTGAGGGCGGCGGCGAGCAGCAGAGAGCCGGCGCGGCGCAAGCGTTTTTTCATGTTTCATTCTTCCTTTCCGTTTTGATGGGCCCGTTCGGGAGCAGGTACCGGGCCGTCAAAAGATTGCTCTTCCGGCAATCTAACCAAATCTTAACAGAAAGGCTGGGAAAATTCAAGACAATTTGCGCAATATTAACAGTTTTCTCCACTCATCTTTCTCAAAATAAACCGTATGCCTCCGTCAATATGTTCCGCCTTACAGATCATGTGGTGCAGAGCAAAGATCTTTTGGGCGATGGCAAGCCCCATGCCGCTGCCCGAGCGGTCCCGGGCCTTGTCCCCCCGGTAGAACATCTCAAAGAGCCTTGGCAGCTCCTCCTCGGGGATGGGGTCAGAGTCGTTTTCCACCGTGAGCACCGGCCCCGCCGCCAGCTCCACCCGCACCCGGCCCCCGGGGGTACAGTACCTTGCGGCGTTGGACAGCAGGTTCCCGATCCCCCGCTCCAGCAGCTTCCGGTCCCCGGGGAGGGCGACTCCCTCTGCAAGCTGAGCGGTGAGGGTAAGTCCATCAAAGAGAGGAGCCATGTGGGCGAGCAGCTCCCGGGTCAGGGCGGTGAGGTCCACCGTTTCCCTCTCCCTCAGACCCTCCATGCCCTCCAGCCGGGTCTGCTCCAGCATCTCCAGCACCAGGGCGTTCATCCGGTCGATCTCCCCCTCCATGCTGGCCAGATACTCCTCCCGGTCCCCAATGTTCTGCATGAGCCCCTCGGTGTACCCCCGCATGAGGGCCAGGGGGGTCTTCAGCTCGTGGGAGGCGGCGGAGACAAACTCCCGCCGCCGCTGTTCCAAAGCACGCTCATCGTCCCACCGGCGCTGAAGCTCCCCGGACATCTTCCGTAAACTCCGGTTCAGCTCCCCGATCTCATCTTTGCGCTTTGCGTCGCCGGAAAGGCCGGTAAAGTCCAGCCGGGCCACCTTTTGAAAGTCCTCCTGAGTTCTTTGCAGGGGCAGTACCACCATGCGGCGGATGACAAAGGCGAACAGCAGCCCCAGAACGGGCGCCAGCACCAGCAGCCGCAGCAGCACCGGGCCGTTCTCCTCCAGGGCGGTTTTCAGGGGGGTGGACATGATTACCACCCTGAGATAGACCAGTGCCTCGTCCAGCTCCTCCGGGGAGGAGATCCCCAGTACCTCCGAGGTTTCCGAATCCAGATAGAGGGCGGTACTGCTGGAGGAATAATGCTGGAATATGGTGTTTTCCGTCTTGTGGCTGCCGAACTCCAGGGCATAGTCCCGGGCGCTCAGGAACATCTCCCACTCCTGCACGGTGCGGGCGAAGGTGGGAAACAGGTAATAGGAATAGCGGACTTCCGGAACGCCCTTCAGGGTGATGGTGTCCGTTCCCGCCGCGCCCTGGGGAAGATTGGCGGCGGAGTAGGTCTTTCCATCCAGGGTAAGCTCCTCCACCTGAAACAGAAGGCCCTCCCGGGTGCCCACGGCGGTGAGGGCTGGAAGATGATCCGGGTCGACAGAGCCCATTCCCCGGGAGATTTCACTCAGCTGGCTGGGAGAGAACTGTTCCAGGGAGAGGAAAGTGCCCTCCTCCGCTCCTGAGGCCGGGTCGATGGCCTGGATACCCACGAGGGTCTGGGGAGGGAGAGGAGTATAGAAGGCATTTTCCGGGCTGACTGTGAACTTGGTGAACAGGTTGTATTGGAGATACCGGGCGTGGGCCTCCCGGTTGGTTCGGGGGAAGAGAAAGTCGATCCCCATTTCACAGCTGTTCTCCAGCCACTGCTGGTCAAAGCCCAGGGCCTCGCTGGTATAGTAGGTCTGAAGATAACTGTCGTGGGAATACTCCTGGGCCTGGGCCCGGGCCAGGTCCATGGAGCCCTCCATGATCTCGTTGGCGGTGCTCCAGACCAGCACCACCCCCACCGCCAGCCACATGACCAGCATCATGGCGATGGAGCACAGGGTCAGCTTCCCGGACAGGGTTTGCAGGGCCTTTCTCATAAAATCCCTCCTCTCATCCCAAACGGTAGCCCACGCCGTACACCGCGCGGATGTGCTGGGCGGCAGAGCCCAGCTTCTGCCGCAGTGCGGCCACATGGCGGTCCACCATCCGCTCGTCTCCTTCAAATTCCAGCCCCCATACCTTCTGGATGAGGGTGTCCCGGCTCACCGTCCGGCCCTGCTCCCGCAACAGCAGCTCCAGGATCTGAAGCTCCTTGGGCCGCAGGTGGACCTCCTGTCCGTCCACGGTGAGAACGCCCCGGGCGGCGTCCAGGACCATGGAGCCGTAGCCCAGCTGGCCCTCGCCCAAACTCTCCCCACGGCTGCGGCGCAGCAGGGCCTGGGCCTTGGCCACCAGCACGGGGAAGGAGAAGGGCTTTGTGATGTAGTCGTCCGCCCCCGCCCGGTAGCCCGCCAGGGCGTTTTCCTCCTGGCTGAGGGCGGTGATGAAAAGGATGGGCACGGAGCTCTCCCGGCGCACCCGGCGGCACACCTCCAGCCCGTCAAAGTGGGGCATCATCACATCCAAAATCATCAGGTCAAAGGACCGCTCTGCCGCCGCCTCCAGGGCCGCCGCCCCGTCGTGGACGGCAGTGACCTCCAGCCCCGCCGCCTGGAAAAAGTCCAGCATCAGCTTTGCCAGGGCACGGTCGTCCTCCGCCAGCAGGATCGCCATATCCATTCCTCCTTTGCTGGCCCTATCATACCAGAAGATCGTCCGAATTTCATCCACCCCCGCCGGGGCTTTTTTTCGGACCGGAATTGTGGTAAAATGCCCATACGAGTTTTGAGAAGGGAGGGGCCGGGATGTTCAAGGTGATTCTGGGCCGGGCGGGCAGCGGAAAAAGCACCGCAGTGCTCCGCCGGCTGGTCCGGGCGGGGCGGGAGCGCCCCCAGGTGCTCATGGTCCCCGAGCAGCAGTCCCACGAGGCCGAGCGGGCCCTGTGCCGCTTCGGCGGGCCGGAGGTCAGTCTGTACGCCGAGGTCCTCTCCTTTTCCCGTCTCAGCAGCCGGGTGCTCCAGGCTGCGGGGGGACTTGGGGAGGAGGAGCTGGACCAGGGGGGACGGCTGCTGCTCATGTACCGCGCGGTACAGAGCCTGTCCTCCCAGCTGAAGGTCTATGCCCGGCCCTCCCGCCGTCCCGCCTTTCTCCAGTCCCTGCTGTCCACCGTGGACGAGGTGAAAGGAGCCTGTATTGCCCCGGAAAAGCTCCTGGAGGCGGGGCGGGACAACCCGGGCCCCGAGGGGGACAAGCTCTTTGACCTGGGCCTCATTTTTGGGGAGTACCAGGCCCTCACCGCCCGCAGCGCCCTGGACCCCAGGGACCGGCTCACCCGGGTGGGGGAGAAGCTGCTCTCCTGTCCCTGGGGGGCGGGGAAGGACATCTGGCTGGACGGCTTTACCGACTTCACCCCCCAGCAGCGCCTGGTGCTGGAGCGGCTCATGGCCCAGGGGGAGAACATGACCCTCACCCTCACCTGCGACCACCTGGAGGAGGACGAGGGGGGGACCGGCATCTTTTCCCCCGCCCGGAAGACGGCCCGGCAGCTGCTCTCCCTGGCCCGGAAGCTGGGAATTTCATGTGAAGTAGAACACCTTGTCATGCAGGATACGGGAAAGGACCCCGCCCTCGTCCACCTGGAGCAGAACCTTTTTGCCCAGTGCATGGAGCAGCCTGTCCCGGCCCAGGGGGCGGTGGAGATCTTCCATGCCGGAGCGCCCCGGAGTGAGGTGGAGTGGGCCGCCGGACGGATCCTGGAGCTGGTCCGGGAAAAGGGATACCGCTTCCGGGACATCGGCGTGGCCGCCCGGAACTACGACGGCTACCGGGACCTCATCGAGTCGGTGTTCCCCCGGTACGGGGTGAGGGTCTTCTCCTCGGCCATGACGGATATTCTGGAAAAGCCGGTGCTGGCTCTGGTCACCGCCGCGTTGGAGACGGCGGCGGGGGAATACCGGTACGAGGATGTGTTCCGGTATCTGAAAACCGGGCTCACCGACCTTTCGGAGGAGGACCGGGACCTTCTGGAAAACTATGTCCTCAAGTGGGACATCCGGGGGGGGCGGTGGAAGCAGGAGAAGCCCTGGCCCTGGCACCCGAAGGGCTACGGCTTTCCCTGGTCGGAGGAGGACCGCGCCCTGGTGGAGCGGCTGGACGCCGCCCGGCGGCAGGTGTCCGCTCCCCTGGAGCGCCTGCGGAAAAATCCTTTGAAAACCGGAGAAGGTCAGGCGAAAGCCCTTTACACTTTTTTGGAAGAGATCGACCTGCCGCAGCGGCTCCGGGACCGGGTGACCGCCCTGGAGGAGGGGGGAGAGCCCGCTCTCGCTGAGGAGTACCGTCAGCTGTGGGACATCCTCACCCTGGCCCTGGAGCAGTGCGCAAGGCTGTTGGGAGAGGCCCCCATGGAGCTGGAGGAGTTTGCCCGGCTCTTCCGCCTGGTGCTCTCCCAGTACGATGTGGGCACCATCCCCGTGTCCCTGGACCGGGTGACGGCGGGAGAGACCACCCGTCAGACGGGCCACCCGGTAAAGGTGCTGTTTCTCCTGGGGGCGGACGACGGCTCCCTGCCCCAGGTGAGCGATACCCCGGGGCTTCTGTCCGACGACGACCGGGCCCTTCTCTCCGCCTATGGCCTGGAGATGGAGCAGAGTCAGCGGGACCTCCTCTACCGGGAGATGACCACCATCTATCAGATCTGTGCCCGGCCCAGCGAAGGGCTGCTGGTGTCCTGGCCCGGCATGGGCCCGGGGGGAGAGGAGCGAAGGCCCAGCTTCCTCATCCGCCGCCTGGAGCTCCTTTTCACCGATGTGAAGATCGTGGAGGAGGAGGACCTCCGCGGCTCCTTCCGCCTTCAGGCCCCCCTGCCCGCTCTGGAGCTGGCGGGGACCAGGCCGGAGGTGAAGGCCGCTCTGGCGGGACTGCCCCAGCTGGAGCGCCAGCTGGCGGGGCTGGACCGGGCCCGGAGCTGGGAACGGGGGAGCCTGTCCCCGGCGGCGGTGGAGCGGCTCTACGGGCGGAAGGTCCCCATGTCCGCCTCCCGGATGGACAAGTACCGCTCCTGCCACTTCTCCTACTTCATGCGCTACGGCCTGAAGGCGGAGCCCCGGAAGCCTGCCGGCTTTACAGCCCCTGAATACGGTACCTTTGTCCACTATGTGCTGGAGCATGTCCTTCAGGACCAGATGTTGGCCCAGACCCCCATCCCCGGCATGGAGGACGCCGGAGCGGAGGCGCGCAGGCGCCGCCTGGGGGAGCTGACCGGGCAGGCGGTGGAGCGGTATGTCCGGGAGGAGCTGGGGGGCCTGGAGGGCCAGACCCCAAGGTTTCAGTATCTGTTCCGGCGGCTTCTCCGCACCGTCCAGGCGGTGGTGGACAATGTGGCCCAGGAGCTGCTGTGCTCCCAATTCAAGCCCATTTCCTTCGAGCTGGGCTTCGGCCGGGGAGGCGACCTGCCCCCGGTGGAGCTCACCGTGGACGGGGTGACCATCAGCGTCACCGGCTTTGTGGACCGGGTGGACGGCTGGGTAAAGGACGGAAAGCTCCACCTTCGTGTGGTGGACTACAAGACCGGCCGGAAGAGCTTCGACCTCACCGAGGTGTGGAACGGCCTGGGGCTGCAGATGCTGCTGTACCTGTTCACCCTGGAGGAGAAAGGACAATCCCTTTATGGCCTGCCTGTGGTGGGGGACGCTGTCCTCTATCTCCCCGCCCGGGAGGCCATCATCCGGGGCAGCCGGACCATGAGCGACCAGGAGCTTCAAAAGAAGGTGGACAGGGAGCTTACCCGAAGCGGCCTTGTGGTGGGAGAGCCGGAGGTCCTCTCCGCCATGGAGGATACCGGGGGCGGCAGCTACCGCTTCCTGCCCCTGCGGGTGAGCAAAAGCACCGGGGAGATCTCCGGCGAGGCCCTGTGCTCCTACGAGCAGCTGGGCAAGCTGGGCCGGCACATCCAGCGGGTACTGGGGGAGATCTGCCTGGAGATCGGCCGGGGAAACATCGCCGCCGACC
>CALWOR010000076.1 GCA_944383205.1 uncultured Oscillospiraceae bacterium
GGAGATGACCCAGCTGGACATCACTCTGGACGGGGAGAGCTACGCCATCGCCGCCCAGGGCGGTGAGGACGACCGGACCTACCTGCTGGGTGACGAGGAGGTGGACCTGGACGATGTGATCTACGCCATGGAGTGCCTCACCGCCGACAGCTTCACCGACCAGAGCCCCACGGGCAAGGAGGAGATCCGCCTCACCCTCACCTCCAGCCGGGCGTCGGTGGGGACGGTGGAGGTGGCCCTCTTCCGTCAGGACGGCAGCTTCTGTCTGGCCCAGGTAAACGGACAGAGCGTCTCCCTCATCCCCCGGGACCAGGTGGTGGACCTCATGGAGGCCGTCAACGCCATCGTGCTGGGCTGAACCGATCCCGTTTCAAAATCCGGGACCTCCGTACTGCGGAGGCCCCGGATTTTTATGCTTCTGGGTGATATGGTCACAGAAAAAGCTTGACAGACCGGTTATACTGAATACATCCCAAGGCGCCTATTTTGTCCCATGAAAGGAAGCGGCTATGAACCTGACCTTAAAACGCCGGTCTCTGTCCGGCTCTCTTCTGAACGCAAAGGAGGCGTGAGCATGCAGTACCTCATCTCCTTTCTGGAGGGGATCATCACCTTCCTCTCCCCCTGCCTGCTGCCCATGCTCCCCATCTATATATCCTACTTTGCCGGGGGCGGGGAGCGCTCCACTGCCAAGACCCTGAAAACCGTCCTGGCCTTCGTGCTGGGCTTCACCCTGGTCTTTGTGGCCATGGGGGCTCTGGCCGGGACGGTGGGCTACTTCTTCAAATCCCACCAGACCGCCGTCAACCTCATCTCCGGGGTGGTGGTCATCTTCTTCGGCCTCAATTTTCTGGGGGTGGTGAAGGTGAACCTGTTCCGGGGGAGCGGCCGGGCGGTGGACACCCGGGATCTGGGCTTTTTCTCCGCCCTGGCCTTCGGGGTCATCTTCTCCCTGGGCTGGACCCCCTGTGTGGGGGCCTTCCTGGGCTCCGCCCTGGCCCTGGCCTCCCAGCAGGGCCATGTGCTCTCGGGCGTGCTCATGCTGCTGGTCTACTCCCTGGGCCTGGGCATCCCCTTTCTCCTCAGCGCCGTGCTCATCGACAAGCTGAAGAGCACCTTCAACTGGATCAAGGGCCACTACGGCCTCATCAACGGGGTAAGCGGCGCTCTGCTGGTGGCCATCGGCGTGCTCATGGCCACCGGGACCCTGGGGCGGCTCATCGCCCTGCTCAGCTAAGGAGGGTACCATGAAACAAAACAAGCTTTTCTTCGCTCTGGCCCTTGTGTTCGTCCTGCTGCTGGGCGGGGCCTATGTGCTCTACCAGCGCCTGGCCCCCGGCTTTGCCGGAGACAATTTGACCGTTACAGGCTCTCCCGCCCAGAGCGGAACCACTTCTTCCGCCGGCTCCTCCCAGCCCTCCGGCTCCAGCAGCACACAATCCCCCTCCGAAGCTCAGAGCGCCCAGGATGAGACGGAGCCGGAGCTGACCCCCGCCCCCGACTTTACCGTCTACGACAAGGAGGGCAGCGAGGTCCACCTCTCCGACTATGCGGGAAAGCCCATCGTCCTCAACTTCTGGGCCAGCTGGTGCTCCCCCTGCAAAAGCGAGATGCCCGACTTCAACCAGGCCTATCTGGACTATGGAGACGAAGTCAGCTTTCTCATGGTGAACATGACCGACGGAGAGCGGGAGACGGTGGACTCCGCCTCCGCCTTTATCGAGGAGCAGGGCTATGAGTTCCCGGTCTTTTACGACACAGACTATGACGCCGCCCTCACCTACGGGGCCTACGCCCTGCCCACCACCTACTTCATTGACGCCCAGGGTTACGCCGTGGCCTGGGCTCAGAGCGCCCTTGACGCCGAGACTCTTCAGAAGGGCCTGGACATGATCCTGCCCCAGTAAAAAATCCCCCGAAATCCTGTGGATTTCGGGGGATTTTTCGCTTTTTCAGTTTTTCTTGGCCTCGCCCTCGGGGAAGATGACCTTGTTCACAAAGAAGAAGATCACCATGGAGATGCCTCCGTTGAGGACGACGGTACCGATGTTGTAGATGAAGGCGGGGACAAAGAGTCCGGCCACCGCCATCCAGATGCAGTTGATGGAGTTGACGATGCAGGTGATGATGCAGAATGCGATCACATACCACATGATCTGATAGGCCAGGTTGCCCTTGCTGCGGAAGACCAGGTTGCGCTGGAGGGGGAAGTTGATGCACTCGCCCACCACCATGGCCACCATATAGGCGCAGAAGTAGGGCAGGCCCCCGTGGTCCACATCATAGCCCAGGATGTTCCACTGGAAGGTCTCGCCAAAAAGGGTGACGGGGATCCCCGGCCAGCCGAAGTCCACCATGGGCAGCCCGGCAAAGGCGGCGGGCAGGAAGGTCAGCAGGATATACTTGAAGACGGTGATCACATTGCTGACGATGACGAACAGCCCGCCCTCCCGGATCCACTTGGCAGCGGCGGGGTGGTTCTGGGCAAAATGATTCCAAAAACTCACAGCTTCTTGCTCCTCTCCTTGACGGCTTTCCGGTTGGCGAAAAAGCCCCCGATGGTTTTGCCTGCCCCCCGGAAGAAATGGCCGTTGCAGATGTCCAGAATGGCGGCAGCCATGTCCATGGTCACCATGCCGCCGGTCATCTTTGCCAGAGCCCGGAAGGGCATATTTTGAATAAACAGGATGTTCAAATCGGGGCTGCCCTTCTCCTCGCTCTTACGCTTTTTCCCCTCCAGGATCCTCCCCGCGGTGCGGGCCAGGGGATTTTTGGCATAGAAGAGCTGGGACAGAGAGTCGTTCATGGTGAGCTTCGCCCCGGTGTCCCAGTCCCGCCGGGGGATGGGGCGGCCCAGGAGGGTCTGAAACTGGCTGTCGGGGACATTGTCCACCTGTCCCATGTAGTAGCTGGCCAGCTTCTCCTTCTGATAGGGGATCTCAGCGTCGGTGCCCTTCACTTCCACCTGGGCCTTCAGGGGCAGGCGGGCGGCGTTGGGCCCCACGGAAATGGTATAGCTCCCCCCCTCCACCTCCCAGCGATGGGTCTTCACATTGAAGTAGCGGAAGGCCTTGTCATCCAGGGGGATGGTGACGGTCCTGCTCTCACCCGCTTCCAGGGTGACCTTGGCAAAGCCCTTCAGCTCCGCCGCCGGGCGGAACAGAGCGCTGTCCTTCATGCCCACATAGACCTGGGGGGTCTCGGTGCCCTGTCTGTCGCCGGTGTTGGTGAGGGTGAAGGACACCTCCTTCTCCCCCGCCTTCAGATCGGAATAGGCGAAGGTGGTATAGCCCAGGCCGTAGCCGAAGGGGAAGCGCACCTTTTTGCCCACGGTCTGGTAGTAGCGGTAGCCCACGAAGGGCCCTTCCCGGTACTCGGCGGTGCGCTGCCGGCCAGGGAAGTAGTTGTGGTTGGGGGTGTCGGTATAGACCATGGGGTAGCTCTCCGCCAGACGGCCGGAGGGCTCCGCCCTGCCGGTGAGCAGGTCGGCCATGGCCCCCGCTCCCGCCTGTCCGGAGAGATAGCCGTGGATCAGGGCCCTGCACTGCTCCAGCCAGGGGATCTCCACAGGGCTTCCCCCTGCCAGGACCACCGCCACATTGGGGTTGGCCTCGCTCACCGCCCGAAGCAGTTCCTCCTGGTTCTCCGGCAGGCGCATGTGCTGCCGGTCCATGCCCTCGCTCTCGGCGATCTCGGGCAGACCCATGTAGAGCAGCACCACCTGGGCGTTTTTGGCAAGGTCCACCGCAGCCTTCAGAAGCTCCGGATCCTTTTTCCCGTCCCGGCGGTAGCCCCGGACCTGCCCCACGATCTCCAGACCGCTCTCTCCCAGCGCGTCCACCGGCTTATCCAGCAGGGTGCAGTTCACCATGGAGGAGCCCGCCCCCTGATACCGGGGCTCCAGAGCCATGTCGCCGATGACGGCCACCTTTGTCCCCCGGGCCAGGGGCAGGAGCTTATCCTCATTTTTCAGCAGCACCGCCGTCCGGGCTGCCACGGTCCGGGCCAGGTCATGGTGAGCCTGCTCATCAAAGCTGGCATTCTCTCTGGATGCTGCCGGGTGGGTCCAGAGGACCACATCCAGCAGCTCATCCACCCGACGGTCGATGACCTCCTGGGTGATGCGTCCCTCCTTCAGGGCCTCCAAAAGCTCCCGGTCACTGTCGCCGATGGTACCGGGCATCTCCAGGTTGCTGCCCGCCTTGACTCCCTCCACATGGTCGTTGGAGCCCCCCCAGTCGGTGACCACAAAGCCGTCAAAGCCCCACTCCTCCCGGAGGATCCGGGTGAGAAGCTCATAGCTGTCGTTGGCGTAGGTGCCGTTGATGCGGTTATAGGAGGACATGATGGACCGGGGGTGCCCCTCCTTTACCGCGATCTCAAAGCCGGTGAGGTAGATTTCCCGTAAAGTCCGCTCGTCCACGACGCTGTCGCTGGACATGCGCAGCAGCTCCTGGGAGTTGGCGGCAAAGTGCTTGGGACAGGCCGAGATGCCGTTTTGCTGGATGCCCCGGATGAGGCCGGCGGCCATTTTCCCCGCCAGATAGGGGTCCTCGGAGAAGTACTCGAAGTTCCGGCCTCCCAGAGGGCTGCGCTTGATATTGAGTCCCGGGCCCAGGAGGGTTCCCACCCCCTGACAGGCGGCCTCCTCTCCGATGGCAGCCCCCATCGTCTCCGCCAGGGCGGGATCCCAGCTGTTGGCAAGGCCCGCAGCGGTGGGGAAGCAGGTGGCGGGAAGGCTGGGGTTGAGCCCCAGATGGTCTCCCGCCCCCGCCTGGCGGCGTACCCCGTGAGGGCCGTCGGAGAGCACCATGGAGGGCACCCCCGCCTGAGGAAATTCATAGGTGCTCCAGATGTCCCGGCCGGACAGGAGCGCTACCTTTTGTGTTAAAGTCAGCTTGTTCAGGATGTCTTGGTGCTTCATTGGTCCAGCTCCTTGTTCGTCAGGGGCGGGCCGCTCCCTGTGGAACGGCCCGCCCCGGGTTGATTCCGGCTGAAATTGGTCAGTCCTCGATCTTCTTGGACTTCTTCAGAATGGCCACGGCGCCGGCGACGATCACCACGCCGATGACCACATCAGCGCCGATGAGCAACTTCTGCCAGGTCTGCATACCGGGGTTCAGGTTCTCCTCGGTGTAGGCCCGGGAGTTGACCACGGTGTACAGGATGTTCTTGGAGGCCTGGCGCATGGCCAGCACGGAGGTGGCGCTCTCGGTGTCGGTGACATGGTTGGTCTCGGTGTCGTAGTTCACCAGACAGAAGTCGGTGCCGCCCCGGATGGCCTGGTCGGCATCCATGTAGCCGTACACGCCGAAGTAGTCGGTGAGCACCATGCCCACAAAGCCCCACTCGTCCCGGAGGACCACGTTGCACAGCTCGTTGTTGGCGCCGGTCCACTGGGTGCCGATGTAGTTGAAGGAGGACATGACGGCGTCGGCGCCGCCCTCCTTGACGGAGATCTCAAAGGGCTTGAGGTAGATCTCACGGATGGCCTGCTCGTTGGACCAGGTGCACAGCATGCTGTTGCGGTTGCCCTCCTGGTCGTTGAGGGCGTAGTGCTTGATGTAGGCGTACACGCCGAACTCCTCGGCGCCCTGGATGGCCTGAGCGGCGATCTTACCGGACAGCAGGCTGTCCTCGGAGTAATACTCGAAGTTCCGGCCGGCAAAGGCGGAGCGGTGGATGTTCATGGCGGGAGCGTACCAGCCGGAGGTGTCCATCTCATCGGCCATCTTGCCGATGCTGCGGCCGAACTCACGGGCCAGGTCGGGGCTCCAGGTGGCGGCGATCATCACGCCGGCGGGGAAGCCAACAGAGCCCTGGCCGGTGAAGTTGTTGTTGATGGAGGCGGGGCCGTCGCAGTCGTAGGTCTGCACCTTCTCAATGCTGGAGATGGGGGCGGTCTGGTAGCCGCCGTAGGCGATGAGGCTGTCCATCTCGGAAATGGTCAGCTGGTCCAGCAGCTCATCCCACTTGGGATCGTCATAGTCCACACCCCGCAGGTCCACCAGCTTCAGGCCGTTCTTGGCCCCGGTGGTGGGCATCACATCATCGGGATTATTATACTGGGTGGGATCGTAGTTATTGTTGTTGATAAAGGCAGCCTTGCTCTCCTCATCCAGGGAGAGGTTGGTGGGAGCGGCGGTGGCCTCATCATAGTTGGCGAAGCCGTCGGCACGGCTGAGATAGGTGGCATTGCCCTCGGCAAAGGCGAACTGGTTGGTGGCGGGGGTCACATCGCTGCTGCGGCCGTCCTTGTAGGAGATGGTCTCAGGCACGATGTACTGCTCGGAATCCAGAACGGTGTGGGAGTCGGCGTTGATGGAGATGGTGTACACGCCGCCCTCCAGCACATAGGCGCCCTCGCCGTAGGTATCGTAGGAGGCCATGTCCTCCAGCTTGATGGTAAAGCTGATGGTCTCGGAGGCGCCGGGCTCCAGGGTCCCGGTCTTGTCAAAGGCGATGAGGTTGGCGCTGGCCTTCTCGATGCCGCCGTTCAAGTAGGGAGGATTGAAGTAGACCTCCACCACATCCTTGCCGGCCACATCACCGGTGTTGGTGACAGTGACCTCAAAGGAGAGGGTCCCGGCGGTCAAATCCTCGGTGAGCATGCTCATCTCCTGAGTGAAGGAGGTGTAGCTCAGGCCGTAGCCGAAGGGATACTGAACGGTGGCATCATAGTCGATGAGGCCCTCCACAGCGGCGGTCTCATAGAACTTGTAGCCCACATAGATGCCCTCCACATAGTTGACGAAGGCGGGGGTGGCGTTCTGGTTGAAGCTGCCGCCGGCCAGATATTCGTCCATGTTGTCATAGTAGAAGGCGCCGAAGTTGTTCCAGGTGGGGGTCTGAGTCAGATCATAGACAAAGGTGTCGATGAGGCGGCCGGAGGGACTGACGGTACCGTTGAGGATGTTGCCCAGGCCGTTGAAGCCGCCCTGACCGGTGCCGGCGCACCAGATGACGCCCTGGATCTGGTCATAGTCCTCCACAAAGCCCAGCTCGAAGGGGTTGGCGCCGTTATAGAGCACAATGACCTTGTCAAAGTTGGCGCACACCAGGTCCAGCAGCTCCTCCTCCCGGTTGCTCAGCTCCAGGAAGTGGTCCCCCTGATCCCAGTCGTTGCCCTCGTTGAGGCTGTCGTCATAGGTGCCCCGGAAATAGGCGGAGTCGCCGCCCACGGAGTGGGTGCTGTTCCAGGTGCCGTCCACCACGGCGGCCATGTCGGTGGGCAGGTCGGCGCCCTCGCCGCCTACACGGCCGATGACCACCAGAGCGGTGTCGGAGAAGTCCTTGGCGTTCTGGATCATCTCATCGGTATAGAGGTTCACATTGGGCTCGGGCAGAGTCCAGTCTTGGGCGCTCATGCCCACGGAGGGACGGTCCGCCTTGTAGTCCACATAGAACTGGCTGAGCTCCTCATTGGTGGTGAAGCCCGCATTGGCCAGGCCCTCCAGCAGGGTGGTGGTGTGGTAGGCGTCGTTGAGGGAGCCGGAGCCGGTGCCGCCGTAGACGGGGTTGGTGGAGGCCCACCCAAAGACATTCAGGTTGGTGCCGGACTGGAGGGGCAGGGCGCTGTTGTCGTTCTCCAGCAGCACGATGCCCTCCTCGGCGATGTCCTCCACCAGAGCGGAGGCCTCGGCGGAGGTCTCCTCGCTGATGGTGCCGCCGCCGGTGGCAAGAGAGATCATGGTGAACATAGGCCCGGTACACACCAGGTTTACAATGACGGCGACAGCCAGGAGCATGGCCATGGCGGTCTCACCCCGGGCCAGGAACTTCTTGCTCTTGGGCAGCTTGCGCACCGCCACCAAAATGGCAATGCCCAGCACCAGCACCACGGCCAGGGCGATGAGGTGGTACTTGACAGAGTCCAATACCTTATAGACATCGTCCATGTTGATACTTAACATTTCATCTTCCTCCTAAACACATTTTGAGCGCAGCATTCCTTACCGCATCTCTTGATGGCAAAAGAATAGCACAATTTTACCCGCTTTTTTCATAAGGCGCACAAAATGACTGTTTTTTTGCGTAAACTGTTTTTTACATTGTACTTATCACACAAAATATGTGAACAGTTTTTGTCCAATTAGCCCACAAGGCAAAAAAATATGCCGGAGGAGCCAGGCGGCCGCCTCCGGCGAAGTTTCAATTTT
>CALWOR010000077.1 GCA_944383205.1 uncultured Oscillospiraceae bacterium
TTTTTCACTAAGGTGACATCACCTTTAGGTTCTCGTGCAGCGATGCGTGTGGGTTCGAGTCCCTTCAGGCGCACCAGGTCGCCGCGGACGGTATATCGTTCGCGGCGACTTTTCGTATCAGGAAAGGCACGCATTGCTGCGTGCCTTTTTGAACACTGTTTTAAGTTCTGCGCCAGGCGGTGGGGCTGAAGAGCATGAGGATGGGGAAGATCTCCAGACGGCCGGCGATCATGCACAGGGACATAACGGCCTTGGACAGCCCGGAGAAGGCGGAAAAGTTCCCTGTGGGGCCGATGACCTCCAGGCCGGGGCCCACATTGCTCACGCAGGTGAGGGAGGCGCTGAAAGAGGCGGCGAAGGAGAACCCGTCCAGGGAGATGATGAGGGCTGCCCCAAAGACCAGAATCATGTAGGCGCCCACAAAAACCAGAAGGGAATGGAGCGTGTCCTCACCCACAACCTTGCCGTCCAGCTTCACCACCTCCACTGCCCGGGGGTGGGTGATGCGGTGCAGCTCCCGGCGGATGGAGCGCAGAAGGGTGAGCACCCGGGAGCACTTGATGCCGCCGCCGGTGGAGCCGGCGCAGGCGCCGCAGAACATAAGAAGAATCAAAATCAGCTGGGAGAACTGGGGCCACAGGACATAGTCCGCCGTGGCGAAGCCGGTGGTGGAGATGATGGATGCCACCTGGAACACCGCGTACCGAAGGCTCTCCCAGATGCTGGAGTAGACCTGAAGGTTCACTACCCCGATGACCAGGGTGGACAGGGCCACCACCAGGAAAAAGAAGCGCAGCTCATCGCTGCCCAGAGCCTCTTTCCACCGGCGGGTGAGCAGGAGGAAATAGACGGCAAAGTTCAGAGAGAACAGGAGGATGAACACGGTGATAATCATCTCAATGGCCACGCTGCCGTAGGCCCCCACGCTGGCGTTGCGGTTGGAGAAGCCGCCGGTGCCCGCCGAGGAGAAGGCGTGGATGAAGCTGTCGTAGAGAGGCATGCCCGCGATCTTCAGACAGATGATCTCCAGGGCGGTGAGGGCGAAGTAGATGCTGTAGAGGATCTTGGAGGTCTGGGACTGTTTGGGTACCAGCTTGGAAAAGACGGGACCGGGGGTCTCCGCCTGGGTGAGGTAGTGGGAGCGGATGCCCATGGTAGGCACAATGGCGGTGGCCAGTACCAGCACCCCCATGCCCCCCAGCCAGTGGGTGAAGGAGCGCCAGAAAAGAATCCCCTTGGGCAGGGCCTCGATGTCGGTGAGGATGGAGGCTCCCGTGGTGGTGAAGCCCGAGCAGGACTCGAAGATACAGTCGATGGGGGTGGCGAAGTAGCCGCAGAACTGGAAGGGCAGAGAGCCCACAAGGCCGGTGACGATCCAGATCAGACCTACCGATACAAAACCCTCCCGAGTGAAGAATTGCCGGTTTCGGCAAGGCAGGGCGGACAGGCCCAGGCCGCACAGGGCCACGATGGTGATAGAGATCAGGAAGGGTGTGGGATCCTCCCTGTAGAGCAGAGCCACCATCAAAGGGAGGGCCAGAGCAACCGCCTCTACCAGAAGAATGCGGCCAACCAGCTTTAAAATCAGCCTGATATTCATTCCAAGGCGCCTCCTGCGGGCATTACAAAGCCCGAGTCATCGTCGTAGATGTCGTTGAGATCGGTGATCCAGCTGCCCCTGGCAATGATGATCACCGAGTCCTCCTCCTGCAGGAAGGAGGAGCCTTCGGGAATGATGATCTCAGAGCCGCGGACGATGACGGCCAGCAGCACCCCCGGCCGCAGACGAAGGTCTTTCAGGGGGGTGCCCAGGTGGCGGGTGGCGGGGCCAACGGTGAACTCCATGGCCTCCGCCGCTCCGTCGGCGATGCGGTGCAGGGAGTTCATGACACTGCCCTGAGAATTTTTCATTCCACGCACCCGGTGGAGGATATGGGAGGCGGTGATGAATTTGGGGGAGATGACACTGTCCAGGCCCAGGGAGCGAACAATGCCGGCGTAGTTCTGGCGGTTGCACTTGGTGACTACCTTGGGCAGGCCCTTCTGCATGGCGTACAGAGAGATGATGAGGTTGTCCTCGTCCCGGTCGGTGAGGGCCACAAAGGCGTCGGAGGAGGTGAGGTTCTCAGAGTCCAGCAGCTCCGAGTCGGTGCCGTCCCCGCAGATGACAGTGGCCTTGGGGAAGCGCTCGCTGATGAGACGGCAGCGCTCCTCACTGCGCTCCACGATTTTAAGTCGGATGCCCGTGGCCGAGAGGAGCTTGGCCAGGTACATGGAGATCTTGCCGCCCCCCACCAGAAAGACCTGCTTCACCTTGGGGGCATAGCGGCCCAGCAGATGGAAGAACTGGTCCAAACTGTGGGGATGGCCCACCAGATAGAGCTTGTCCCCGGCCTGGGGAACGAAGGAGCCGTTGGGGATGGAGACCTCCCCGCCCCGGTCGGCGGCGCAGAAGAGCAGGGAGAGCTTTTTCACCTGGGGAGAGAGGGCGTGGAGGGGCTTGCCCACCAGGAAGTCCCCCTCCTGCAGGCGCACGCCCATAAGCTCCACCCGGCCCCGGCAGAAGGTCTCAATGTTGGCGGCGGCGGGGAAGCGCAGCAGGCGGTAGATCTCGATGGCGGTGGTGTTCTCGGGGTTGATGACCATGTCGATCTTCAGATTCCGCCGCAGCTCGGCCAGGCTGCTGGTGTACTCGGGGTTGCGGATGCGGGCGATGGTGTACCCCGCCCCAAGGTTCTTGGCGGTGAGGCAGCAGACCATGTTCACCTCGTCGGAGCTGGTGGCGGCCACCAGCAGGTCGGCGCTGCCCGCCCCGGCCTCCCGCAGGGTGGCTACCGACACGCCGTTTCCACGGACGGTCATCACATCCAGCTGGTCCCCGGCCCGGCGAAGGCTGGCCTCGCTCTGGTCCACGATGGTGATGTTGTGTTCCTCCAGAACCAGCTGCTCTGCCAGAGAAAATCCCACTTTTCCGCAGCCTACGATCACGATATCCATTTCTCAGGAAATCCTTTCTATACTTATTGTAAATAATAAAATAGGATCTTTGCTACAAACTTCAGATGGTCCACTCTCCGTGAACAATACCGACCAGGTACCAACTGTTGTCCTCCAGCTGGAAGACCAGCTTCAAAGAGGACCAGTCCAGCCCGTCGTTCACCGGGTCGGAGCTGGGAATGCAGAAGTCTACAAACCGGCAGCCGGGGTAGGCCTCAGTGAGGTTTTCCAGGGCGTTGCCCGTGGTGATGATCCGGTCCACCCCGATAAGGGAGGCATGGGTGTAGTCGCTGTTATAGACATAGCGCTCAAAATACTGCTCCATGGTCATTTTGATGGGAGAGCCCCGGCCATCCTCAAAGCCCCAGGTGTATACCGTCTTGTCCCTGGCCAGGCCCTGAATCTGAGCGGCGGTGAAGCACAGGTCGGAGTCTGGGTCCACGGTGGAGTAGGGGGTGAAAGTGACACCCTGTTTGGGGTGAACATAGCTGCTCAGAGTGTCGTAGTCGTGACGGAGCAGGGCCTGGTTTACCACACAGGCTGCGCTGAGCAGGGGAAAGTTGTCTCCGGGGCTGAGGGTGGTCTCGGTCTGGGTGCCGGAGCTGGAGGAACCGGAGGAGGAGCCCGAAGCGGAGCCCGAGGTATCCAGGTTGGAAAAGGTCATGGTCCCGGCGTCGGAGGTGGCTGGCTTGTTGTCGTTCCAGTCGATGGGCAGCAGCACACCCAGAAGAAGCCCGATGAGCAGGCACAGGGCGCAGGGAAACAGAAGGGTTCGTTTCATGAAAAAGCCTCCTATCCAAGGGGGTGGGGAAAAGTGAAAAAATCCATGGTTTGCCAATGGAGTATCCATCATTATACAATAAGCGGGGAGTATATGCAAGAGCTCCATCAAAATGCCTGCGGAATCTGAACATAAAGAAGGATTTCTTGTGAAAAATACAAAAGTGTGGTACAATGTGGCCAAGAAAAACCATTCCCTCAGGGAAACTTGGATCCGTGAAGGAGGCAGCAGCATGGACGAACAGAAGCGGGAGAGACAATTCCATATCCAGTGTACCAGGGAGGAGATCGGAAAATACTGCATCCTCCCCGGGGACCCGGGCCGGTGCGAGGCCATCGCCCGGCTCTTTGACGACCCCCATTTTGTGCGCTCCAACCGGGAGTACACCACCTACACCGGCACCCTTCTGGGGGAGAAGGTGAGCGTGGTGTCCACGGGCATCGGCGGCCCCTCCGCCGCCATCGCCATGGAGGAGCTGTGCAACCTGGGCGCCCACACCTTCCTGCGGGGAGGCACCTGCGGGGGGATCCACCTGAAGGTCCGGGGGGGCGACATCGTGGTGGCCACCGGGGCGGTGCGCATGGAGGGCACCAGCCGGGAGTATGCTCCCATCGAGTGGCCCGCCGTCCCCGATTTCTCCGTCACCCAGGCCATCATCGAGGCCTGCAAAAAGGAGGGGGTCGGCTGGCACGCCGGGGTGGTCCAGTGCAAGGACTCCTTCTACGGCCAGCACTCCCCCGGCCGGATGCCCGTGAGCTACGAGCTGGAGGAGAAGTGGGAGGCCTGGAAGCGGCTGGGCGTTTTGGCCAGCGAGATGGAGTCCGCCGCCCTCTTTACCGTGGCCGCCGCCCGGGGCGTGCGCTGCGGGGCGGCCTTCCATGTGATCTGGAACCAGGAGCGGGAGAAGGCCGGGCTGGAGGACACGGAAAAGCAGGACGCCTCCCCCGTCATCCGGGTGGGGGTGGAGGCCCTGAAGCTGCTCATTCAGCAGGACAGGGAGAAGGGCCGGTGTGAGCCTGCCCTATAAAATGGGGCCGCTTCGGCGGCCCTGAGACTGTCGAAAAAGTGGCGCGGCCACTTTTTCGAGAAGGATTGCACGAAAAATTCACCTCGATTTTTTCAAAATTGTCGGCAAATTTTTCGTGAGAAGTGTCATTTCCGACGCGCATGTCGCCGGAAATGACGGATCACAATTTTTTCCGCCGCCTGCGGGCGTCGGAACTCCTTGCAGGAGGGCTTTTTCAACAAGCTGTGGGGCCGCTTCGGCGGCCCTGTTTTTTGGCGATAAAATTATTGACAAACGATAATTTCCCTGATACACTGAGGATGAAATTATTGTTTTACGATAATCTGGAGGGAGCGCCATGAAACATAAGGTTTGGATCGTCCCCGCCGGGGCCGCCCTGGGCCTGGCCCTGGGCGGGCTTTGGCTGCGGCTGGGAAGCGGGGCCTGGAGTGCCCTGTCCCTGCCCCTCACCGCCCTGGGGGAGGGACTGCGGAGGCTGTCCCTGGGGGGCTTCTGGGGAAATCTGGCGGCCTGGGGCGTGGTGGTCCTCCTGTCCGCCCTGCCCCTGCTGGTCCTGGTGCTGCTGGGGGAAAAGCGCCGGGCGGCGGAGGAGTGGCTGCTGGGGCTCATGGTCCCGGTGCTCTTCCTGGGGCTTTTTTTCCTGGTGAACCCCACCCACCTGTCCTGGCCGGTGCGGGAGTTCTTCCCCCCCGCCGCCCTGGGGACCGCCCTGTCCATGGCCGCGGCCTTCCTGGTGCTGCGGCTGCTGCGGAGCCTGGAGGACGCCTCCCGGGAGAGGCTGGCGGGGGCCTTTGAGGGGCTGCTCTATCTGTGCGCCGCCTTCACCGCCCTTGCCGCTGCCCTGGGTCAGGTGCTGGAGGGGGCGGACCGGTGGGCCGGAGTGGTGGAGGGCAACACCGACCCGGGGAGCCTCACCCCTCTGATGATCGCCTTTTTGTGCTGCCTGAACATGGCGCCGGGGCTTCTGTCAGCCCTGACCATGGTGTGGGGCGCGTCCCTTGCAAGGGTGCTGGGCCGGGAGGACTTTGACCAGGAGGGGGTGGAGCTGTGCGGGCGCACCGCCCTGGGCTGCCGGATGGCGGCCCAGGCCACGGTGGTGCTGGCGGTGTCCGCCAATCTCATCCAGCTGGCCCTCATGGACCAGCTGCGCACCACCCACTTCTCCCTGGCCCTGCCTCTGCTGTCCCTGATGCTTTCCGCGGGACTGATGCTCCTGTGCCGCCTGCTTCAGCGGGGACGGGAGCTTCAGGAGGACAGCGACTCTATTATATAAAACATTCAAACAAGTGGCGCAGCCACTTGTTCCATGGCTGCTCCCTGGGGGAGGGCTTTTTCGGGTAAGGTAGGAGGTGAGTGGAGAGATGGCCATTCATGTGATGCTGGGGGACATATTAAAGGAGCGGGGGATGACCTCCAAGGAGCTGTGCGCCAAGGTGGGCATCACCGAGGCCAATTTGTCCATCCTCCGCTCAGGGAAGGCCAGCGGCGTGCGCTTTCATACCATCAACAAGATCTGCTACTACTTAAACTGCGATGTGGGGGACATCCTCCGCTTCGACGGACGACTGGAGGACGGAGATGAAGAACCTGTGGAGTAAAAAGGGACCCCGGGTGCTGGCGGTGGTCCTGGGCTGTCTGGCTCTGACCCTGGCCCTGGGGGCGGGGGGCAGGCTGGCCCGGCCGGAGCGGGAAGGGGCGGAGGAGGACAAATTCGTCGGCTTTCATCTGGTGTTCGAGGCCATCATGGACCGAAATCTCAGTGAGGAGGAGCAGTCCTACTGGGTGGAGTACGGGGAGGAGACGCTGGATACAGAGGGCTTCGGGAGCTTTTCCATCCCCCGGGAGATCCTCATCGGCCGGTACGACGAGGAGACGGGGCAGTACCTGTTCCCCGGCAAGGAGGGGGTCAACTGCTTCCTGGTCGCCCGGGAGATGGAGGGAGGCGGGAGCTTCTACACCGGCCACAGCGGCCTGGCGGATGCCCAGATCAGCGTGGGGGACCAGGAGAGCTCCGTCAGCGGCACCGTCTACATGGGGGACATGGCCCCCGGCCATGAGAGCCCGGAGTACGGCTATTCCATGACCGCCTACCGGGTCTATCAGATGAAGGACGGCACCGTCTATCTGGACGGCAGCGGAAACGGCTACGCCGGAGAGGGGGACATGACCGCCACCACCGAGGAGAGCTGGACCGAGACGGTGAACGGGGAGGAGAAGACCACCTCCCTGAAGGTGTCCTTCACCGTGAAGTGGGTGGAGCGGCTCCAGGAGGTGTCGGTCACCTGGTTTGACGGGGAGGACCGGCCCCTGGAGGGCCGGAAGCTCACCATGGAGGAAATGGGAGCCGAGGGCCTCACCCTGGAACGCCCCCAGGGGGCCCAGTGGGCCCTGGTCACCGAGACCGACGAGAACGGCGCCGTCAAGCGTACCGCCTACACCCTGGAGGAGGAGGGGGTCAGCCACCGGCTGATCCGGCTGGACGAGCGTGGGCTGGGCACTCCGGTCTATCTCACCCTGGCCTGAAAAACAGCGGAATATCCCGGCGGGGAGACAGGAGCAGCGCCTGTCTCCCCGCCGTCGCTTGTCCGGAGGGCGCGGGGGTTGAATGTGGGGGAAATCCCGGGGAAAAATTGGGGAAAATCATTGACATTTGGGGGATAGTCAGATATAGTGTATCTCGCTATCCGTGAAAGCCCGGCCCCCCGGTGGCCCTTGGAAAGCGGGCGCCGACCCGGGTGAATAAATCGAGGGAGCTGACAAGGTTACAACGCAACTGAAGGGGGAAGCGCGCATGTCCAAGGAGCTCATCCGCCTGTCCGACTGTACCATGGCCTTTGACGGGGAAGTGGTGCTGGACGGCATCAATCTGTATATCAACGACAAGGAATTCCTCACACTGCTGGGTCCCAGCGGGTGCGGCAAGACCACCACGCTTCGCATCATCGGTGGTTTTCAGACGCCCACCTCTGGCGATGTCTTTTTTGACGGTGTGAGGATCAATTCTGTCCCGCCCCACAAGCGGGCGGTGAACACGGTGTTCCAGAAGTACGCCCTGTTCCCGCACCTCAATGTGTATGAGAACATCGCCTTCGGCCTTCGCCTGGGCAGGACCGACGAGAAGGGCAAAAAGGTCAAGCTGGGGGAGGAGGAGATCCGCCAGCGGGTGACGGAGATGCTGGAGGTGGTGAACCTCCGGGGCTTTGAAAAGCGCCACATCTCCCAGCTCTCCGGCGGCCAGCAGCAGCGGGTGGCCATCGCCCGGGCATTGGTCAACCGGCCCAAGGTCCTCCTTCTGGACGAGCCCCTGGGGGCCCTGGA
>CALWOR010000078.1 GCA_944383205.1 uncultured Oscillospiraceae bacterium
GGCGACAGGTACATCGGAAATGACACTTCTCACGCAAGATGGGCCGACTTTTCCGCAAGGAATTGAGGTTCATCTTGTGTGCAGTCCTTCTCGAAACAGTGGCTGTGCCACTGTTTCGACAGTCTCACTACACAATAAAGGCATTTTATTATATCAGAACCTGGGGCAGAAAACAAGGGGCGGCAGGGGGCGGCGGAAAAAAGAAAATTGCAAAAAATCTTTCCCAGCACTGTGGTAAACCGTTGCGCCGCCAGGGGAATACTGCTATAATAGGGAAAAACCGCCCCCTGTTTGTGTGGGAGGAGAGACGGCTTTTTAACACAAGAAACGACATTTAGGAGGAATTCCCATGGAAAACATCAAGATCACCCGTGCGGCTACTTTAAAGGAGAAGCCCGACTCCTCCACGCTGGTGTTCGGTAAGAATATGACCGACCATATGTTCCTGGTGGACTATGACGAGGGCCAGGGCTGGCACGATCCCCGCATCGTCCCCTACGGCCCCCTGCAGATCGACCCCGCCGCCAAGGTGCTCCACTACGCCGAGGAGATTTTCGAGGGCCTGAAGGCCTACCGCACCGCCGACGGCTCCATACAGCTGTTCCGCATCAAGGACAACATTGACCGGATGAACAAGTCCGCCGAGCGTCTGTGCCTGCCCCAGATCCCCGAGGAGCTGGCCATGGCCGGCATCATGGAGCTGGTGAAGGTGGAGCAGGACTGGGTCCCCTCTGAGAAGGACACCTCCCTCTATATCCGTCCCTTCATGATCGGCCTGGACGCCGCCCTGGGTGTTCACTCCTCCAAGCATGTGCAGTACATCGTGGTGGTCTGCCCCGTGGGCGCCTACTACCCCGAGGGGCTGAACCCTGTGAAGATCTATGTGGAGGATCAGGATGTCCGTGCCGTCAAGGGCGGCACCGGCATGGCCAAGACCGGCGGCAACTACGCCGCCTCCCTCCGGGCCGGGGACCGGGCCGAGAAGGCCGGCTACAGCCAGGTGCTGTGGCTGGACGGCGTCCACCGCAAGTACATTGAAGAGGTGGGCTCCATGAATGTGATGTTCAAGGTGGCCGGAAAGATCCTCACCCCCGACCTGAACGGCTCCGTGCTGGACGGCATCACCCGCCGCTCCTGCATCCAGCTGCTGAAGGACTGGGGCTATGAGGTGGAGGAGCGCCGCATCTCTGCCGAGGAGCTCTTCGAGGCTGCCGAGAACGGTACTCTGGAAGAGGCCTGGGGCACCGGCACCGCCGCTGTGGTCTCTCCCATCGGCGAGCTGGCCATGGGGGACAAGAAGGTCACCGTCTCCGGCGGAAAGATCGGCCCCATCACCCAGAAGCTCTATGACGAGCTCACCGGCATCCAGTGGGGCCGGGTGGCCGATCCCCACAACTGGATCACCAAGCTGTAAGAAGCCATTGAAAAATCCCGGAAGCAGGCGCTTCCGGGATTTTTTTGAAACAATCGGATAAACGGCCGAGCCGGTTGTTAATGGTTGGCCAGATTGTAGATGGCCAGGATGTCCTCATGGCCCAGCACCCGGAAGGAGCCGATGGTCCGCTGTCCCTGGAAGGTGCAGCCCCGGGTGAGGGTCTCCAGCATCTCAGGAGGCTGGACGCTGCCGATGATCTGGGAAATGGAGGTGGGCATGCCGATGGAGGAGAAGTAGTCCTCGGTGGCCTGGATGGCGGCAAGGGCCAGGGCCTTCTCGTCCCCCTTGTCCTCCAGCCCCCACACCTTCACGCCGAAGCGGGCAAAGCGGGCGGGATCGGTGTCCAGGCAGTACCGGGCCCAGCTGCCCCACATGGCGGCCAAAGTGGCCCCGTGGGCGGCGTCAAACCGGGCGCTCAGCTCGTGGCCCAGCTGGTGGGGAGCAAAGTCCAGCTGATTGCCCAGGCCGGTCAGGCCGTTGTGGGACAGGCTCCCCGCCCACATGAGCTCGCTCATGGCCTGGTAGTCTCCCGGGTGCTCCAGGGCCCGGCGGCCGCTGCGGATAACGGTGCGCAGCAGCCCCTCGGCGATCTCGTCGGTGAGCTCGTTGGTGGTGATGGGATTGAAATACCGGTCCATGGTGTGCATCATAATGTCCACAATGCCGCAGGATACCTGGTAGGGGGGAAGAGTGAAGGTGAGCTCCGGATTCATAATAGCAAAGCGGGGACGGTGAAAACTGGAGCCAAGTCCCCGTTTTTCCAGGGTCTCATCCTTGGTGAGCACTGCCGAGTCGCTGCTCTCGCTGCCGGCGGCGGGGATGGTGAGCACCACGCCCACGGGGAGGGCCTTTTCCAGGGGAGCCTTTTTCAGCCAGATGTCGTCCCAGATGTCCAGCTCCGGGTTGGCCGCTCCGTCGGCGATGGCCTTTGCGGTATCAATGACGCTGCCGCCTCCCACAGCCAGGAGAAAGTCGGCTCCGAAGCTTTGGGCCTTCTTCAGCCCCTCCCGGACCAGACTGAGGTGGGGGTTGGGGTGCACTCCCCCCAGGGTCTCACAGGTCAGGCCGCTGTCCTTCAGAGAGGCCAGCACCCGGTCCAGAAGGCCGCTTTTCACCGCGCTCTGGCCGCCGTAGACCACCAGCACCCGGTGAGCGCCGAAGGAAGCCGCCTGGGCGCCCACCTGCTGCTCGGTGCCGGGGCCAAAGATGATTTTAGTGGGGGAGTAGAACTCAAATGCCTGCATGGAAATAGACCTCCTAACTTAAAAAATAGCATTGATGGCGGGGGGATGAAGGGTGTGGGCTTACAGGTTCAGGCTGGCAATAAACTGCCGGGCCACCCGGGGGGTGCGGCCGGAGTGGCGGATCTCCCAGGTCATGGCCTGGGCGTGGAGCTGGCCGCGGTCCATCTTCACTCCCGCCTGGTCGGCCAGGTGGTCCACCAGGGCCAGGTAGCCGTCCCGGTTCATGGTGAGGTAGGGGATGCGCAGGCCGAAGCGCTCGGCCAGGGCGGTCTTTTCCGAAATGGTCTCAAAGGTGTCCACCTCGTCCCCGGCCCGGTCGGAGAAGGTCTGGCGTACCAGATGGCGGCGGTTGGAGGTGGCGTAGATGACTACATTGTCCGGCCGCTTCTCCAGGCTGCCCTCCAGAATGGTCTTCATGGAGGAATAGGTCTTGTCGTCCTGGTCAAAGGCCAGATCGTCGATGAAGAGGATGAATTTCTGCCGCCGGGGGGCCAGAGAGCGGATGAGTCTGGGCAGACCGGTGAGGTTCTCCTTCTGGATCTCAATAAGGCGCAGGTCCTCCATCCCGGGCAGGTAGAGCATGGACTTCACCGTGGCCGACTTGCCCGTGCCCCCATCGCCGAAGAGAAGCACATTGTTGGCCTGGCGGCCGGTCATCATCAGGCGGGTATTTTGTTCCACCTGGCCCCGCTGGTGCTCATAGCCCAGCAGGTCCTCCGGCTTGGGACAGTCGGGGTCGGCCACAGGGATGAGCTGTCCCTCCTCCCAGAGGAAGGCCCGGTACCGGGCGTAGAGCCCCGCTCCATGCTCCCGGTAAAATTTGGTGAGGGAGTCAAAGTCAAAGGGAGCGGCCGCCCGCCACCGGGGAAGCCCGGCCAGCACGGGGACATATTCCCTGGGGAGCAGTTCCTTCATGGCGTCGATGAAATCGTCGCAGTCGGTCTCAGCCAGCACTAGAAAGGTTTCCACATCCCGCCTTGCGGCGTTTTCCAGCGCGGGGTCGGCGCCGCCCCGCTCCGCCAGGAGGGCATAGGGGCTCTCCTCATACCGCAGCCGGTCCCAGAACCAGGGGCCCATCCCCTGAAAGCCCTCCTGACGCAGGGCGTCGAAGAGGGCGCAGTAGCCTTCCAGGGCGGCCTCTCCGTCCCGGCGGCACAGTCCGTCCAGAAGGGACATAAGGTCATAAAACACAGTGGTATTGGTCAGTGCCCGATAGGCGGACACGCCCTTGAGGGCGGCCCGGAGAGAGATGAGATCCATGATAAACGCTCCTTACTGCAATGCTTTTTCTCATTTTAATGTGCCCTGCCGCCCTTGTCAACGGTTTTGCCCTGTGGTAGAATGGCTTGAAATCGAGATCGGGGCGGATCGCCCCTTCAGGAGGTCCCCATGGTATCCATCGGAGGAATCAAAATCGAGACGCCCCTGGCCCTGGGCCCCATGGCCGGGGTGACGGACATGGCCTTCCGCACCATCTGCCGGGAACAGGGGGCGGGGCTGACCTGCACCGAGATGGTCAGCGCCAAGGCCCTGTGCTACCAGGACAAGAAGTCCATCCCCCTCTTACAGATGGGGGAGAACGAGACCCCCGCCGCCGCACAGATCTTCGGCAGCGACCCGGTGTGCATGGAGGAGGGGGCGGCCATCGCCCACGAGGTGTCCGGGGCGGACATCATCGACATCAACATGGGCTGCCCCGTGCCCAAGGTGGCCAATTCCGGGGACGGCTCGGGGCTCATGCGAAACCCCGACCTGGCCGTGAAGGTGGCCCAGGCGGTGATCCGGGGGGCCAGGTGTCCGGTGACGGTGAAGTTCCGCCTGGGCTGGGACAAGGGGTCCATCAACTGTGTGGAGTTTGCCAGGGCCATGGAGGAGGCCGGGGTGGCCGCCGTGGCGGTCCATGGCCGCACCCGGGTGCAGATGTACTCCGGTACCGCCAACTGGGACTGGATCCGGGAAGTCAAAAAGGCGGTGAAGATCCCTGTCATTGCCAACGGGGATGTGTTCAAGGGCACCGACGCTCCCCGTATCCTGAAGTATACCGGGGCGGACATGGCTATGATCGGCCGGGGGGTCTTCGGCAACCCCTGGATCTTTGCCCAGTGCAAGGCGGCCCTGGAGGGCCGGCCCATCCCTGAACTGCCCCCCCTGAGTGAGCGGTGCGACACGGCGGTGCGGCAGTTTGAGCTGGCCGCCGCCAACAAGGGGGAGAAGATCGCCTGTCTGGAGGCCCGGAAACAGTACGCCTGGTACCTCAAGGGCGTTCCCCATGCCGGGTACTATAAGGAACAGATCGTAAAGATCACCACCCTGGAGGATGTGTACCGCATCACGGCGGGGATCAAGCGGGATCTGTGCTGAGTCGGGAATCAGAAATTAGAAATTGGACAAATGGGGGTGAGGGGAGTGGACGATAGAGAGCTGGTGTCCCGGGCAAAGGCGGGAGATCAGGATGCCTTTGAGCGCCTGGTGGAGGAACATCAGAATAAGGTCTACTCTCTGGCCCTGAGGCTGGTGGGGGACCGGGAGGAGGCGGCCGACCTGGCCCAGGAGGCCTTTTTGAAGGCCTGGCAGGGCCTAAAGTCCTTCCAGGGGGAGAGCAGCTTTGCCACCTGGGTCTACCGCCTGACCACCAATGTGTGCATCGACTACCTCCGCCGCCAGAAGCGGCGGCAGGGGGTGGAGACGGCGGTGTCCCTGGACGACGAGGACAGCGGCTGGGCCGAGCCGGCGGACTGGGACCAGGACCCCCAGAAGAAGCTGGAGCAGTCCGAGCGGGGCAGGGCCCTGGCCCGGGCTCTGGAGGCATTGCCGGAGCACCAGCGCCGGGCCCTGGTGCTCCGGGAGATCTCAGGGCTCAGCTATCAGGAGATCGCCCAGGCCATGGACCTGGATCTTGGGACGGTGAAATCCCGCATCGCCCGGGCAAGATTGGCTCTGAGAAAAATTTTGCTGGAGGACGGGAACTTTTCCCACCCGCCGCCGTCTAACCCTGTGAATGAGAAGAAAAGGAGGTGAAGCCCATGGCTTGCCAGCGCTATTATGAACTGATCTCCCGGCGCCTGGATGGAGACCTGACTCAGGGAGAGGAGCGGGAGCTGGAGGCCCACCTGAAGGAATGTTCCGGCTGCCGGGCTCTGGCGGAGCAGCTGAGCGGGCTTCACGAGGATTTTTCCGCTCTGGAGGAGGTCCCCGCCCCCGATGGCTTTGCCCGGGGCGTCATGGACCGGATCCGGGCCGAAGAAGAGAACAAAGGCAAGGTCATCCCCCTGTTCCGCCGGCCCCAGTTCAAGGCTGTGGCCGGCCTGGCCGCCTGCCTGGTCCTGTGCGCGGGCCTCTATGGGGCGGGACAGCTGGATCTGGCCGGTGAGCATATTGCTCCGGTGTCGGATAATACTGCGTCCTCCAATATGCCCCAGACAGCGGCGGCACTGCCCCGGGAGAGTGACGGCAGTACTGCCGATGAGACAGAGGAAGGGGAGCCCGGCATCTCCGAATATGCCGTACTCCCTGAGGAGACGGGGGACGATGCGCCCCAGATAACGGCCGTACCCAGAACTTATGGGTCAGATTGGTATGCTCAGGAGAAGGAACTGCCCCAGACGGAGCAGCCTCAGGCTCAGAGCATCCCGGAGAATACCCAGAACAGCGGCGGCAGCCTGCAGAGCGATCCGGAGCCGGTGACCGGCGTCGGGGACAATATGCCGGAGGACCAGGAGGATACCCCCGGCGTGGATACGGCCTGTGTGGACACCGTCCAGAGCGCTTTTTCCAATGAGCAGTACCTGCCGGTGACCTGCGGCGCCACGCCGAAGGCCCCCTCCGCGGTGATCCTGGGCAGCGTAGAGTCTCTGGCGGATTATCTGGCCGCCTTCCCCCAGGACGACCTGTCCGCCCTGGCGGCGACCTATGGGGAGGAGTACTTTGCGTCCGGGCGGCTGCTGGCCGTGGTGGCGGAGACCGACAGCGGCTCCAACACCTTGGAGCTGGCGGAGGACGGCCTGAGCCAGGAGCAGGTGGTTTTGACGGAGAAGCGCCCTGAGGAAGCGACGGACGATATGGCCGCATGGCTCATCCTGGCCCAGGTGGGTATGGAATTTGAGGACGGAGCGGAGCTGGAAGTGTCCGTGGTCCGGGGATAAGGAAAACACATCAGACAGGCGGCCCCTTACGCGCGGTGGGGGGCCGCCCCTTTTTCTTCCTTGAAGTTCACCCCGCCGAACGGGGAGGCGCCTTTCGTGATTCTCACCAAAACTTCTCAAAAAACAGTTGTCAGGACTGCGGGTTTAGTGTATAATGACTAACAGACTGTAACGCCTTTCAGGCGCGGGAGTGCCCGCCCGGGGCGGAGCAATAGTCCAAACATAAGGAGTGGAACAAGACATGAGATATTCTGTACAAAACATCCGCAATGTCTGCTTGCTGGGACACGGTGGCAGCGGCAAGACTGCCCTGGCGGAGAGTCTGCTGTATATGACCGGCGCCATTGACCGCATGGGCAAGGCCGCCGATGGCAATACTGTGTGCGATTACGACCCTGAAGAGGTCAAGCGTCAGATCTCCATCTCCCTGTCTGTGGCCCCTGTGGAATTCAAGGGCTGCAAGATCAATGTGCTGGACACTCCGGGCGGCTTTGATTTTGCCGGCGAAGTGATGGAGGCCCTCCGGGCCGCCGACGCCGCCATCATCGTCTGCTCCGCCAAGGACGGTATCTCCGTGGGCCTGGAGAAGGCTTGGAAGTACTGCGAGGAGCGGAATATGCCCCGGTTCATCTATATCTCCAAGACCGACGAGGATAACTCCGATTATAACACCACCTTCGAGGCCCTGCGCGGCAAGTACGGCAACAAGATCGCCCCCCTGGTGGTGCCCATCTGGGACGATAACAAGAAGGTCATCGGCATCATCGATGTGCTCAACAAGCGCGCCTATGAGATGCGCGACGGCAAGCGGGAAGAGATCGAGATCCCCGAGGGCAAGGACGAGGTCATCACCGAGTTCCACGATGCCCTGAAGGAGTCCGTGGCCGAGACCAGCGAGGAGTTCATGGACAAGTTCTTCTCCGGCGAGGACTTCACCTATGCCGAGATGATTCAGGGCCTGCGCCAGGGCGTGCGGGAGCTGAGCCTGTTCCCCGTGCTGTGCGGCTCCGCCGTCAACACCATGGGCTCCCTGATGCTCATGGACTACATTGCCGAGTTGCTGCCCACCCCCATGGAGGGCAACTACCACAAGGCCACCCGCCAGGACGGCGAGACCGAGGAGTTTGTGGTCTCCCCCGGCGGCGTGCCCACCGCCTTCGTATTCAAGACCGTCTCCGACCAGTACGGCAAGTACTCCTATATCAAGGTCCTTTCCGGCGTCATCACCTCTGATCTCAC
>CALWOR010000079.1 GCA_944383205.1 uncultured Oscillospiraceae bacterium
ATCAAACATGTCGTCCTTGCCGGTGCAGTCATCCTTGAACTTCAGCAGATAGTTGCCGTTGTCCAGAGCGAAAACATCCTTGGTCTTGCCAGAGTAAACGAGCTTCTTTTCCATGATAATGTCCTCCGATCAAATAATATATGATATAAAGAATGAAAGGGACTAACGAATGTGTTACTCAGCCAGCTCGGCCTGGAGCTTCTGCTCCTTGGCGGCGATCTGGCCGGCCATATCGACACGGGCCTGGTCCAGCTTGGCGGCCAGCTCATCATCGCTGACGGAGAGGATCTGGGCGGCCAGCACGGCGGCGTTTTTGGCGCCGTTGATGGCCACGGTGGCCACAGGGATTCCGCTGGGCATTTGTACGGTGGCCAGCAGGGCGTCCAGGCCATCCATGGCGCCGCCCTTCATGGGGATGCCGATGACGGGCAGGGTGGAGTTGCCTGCGAAGGCTCCGGCCAGGTGAGCGGCCATGCCTGCGGCGCAGATGAGCACGCCGAAGCCGTTTTTCCGGGCCCCGGAGGCAAACTCGGCGGCGGCGGCGGGGGTGCGGTGAGCGCTGAGGATGTGGGCCTCATAGGGGATGCCGAAGGCCTTCAGCTGTTCACAGGCGCCCTTGACCACGGGCCAGTCACTGTCCGAGCCCATAATGACTGCGACTTTCTTCATGGGGAGATCTCCTTTCAAAAAAGATTCAGGCCATCTGTATGTACAGATAGCCTGGAGATTTTTACCGGTTCCCTTTGGACAGATTGGGGCCGTAGCCGAAAACGCTCTTGGGACAGATAAGATGAACGAAGAGCATGAGGCATACCCCTTTCCGTCGATTAGGGTTTCATTTTATCGAAAAAACAGCTGTTTTGCAAGAGGCGAGAAGATTTTCGTAGGCTTGAACAAGAGTTGCAGGAAGAAAACGGGAAAATCTTGGCGGCGCAAACCTAAAGAAGTCCAGCGGTGGTGAGGATACGGGTGACCGCATCGCTCCGCAGGGGCCAGGCGGCTCCGGCGGCGTGGTCCCGGCGGCGCTGGGCAACGAAGCCGGAGGGCTCATCCAGGGCATGGGCGCACAGGGTGACGAACTCTTCCTCGTCGTGGGCGGAGTAGACCACATCGGGGAAGGGCTCTACCTGGTCGGGCCACACCATGGACACCACCGGCTTTCCAGTGGCCAGATACTCGTAGAGTCGGGGGGAGACCACATCGCTGTAGGGCCGGTCGGACCGCAGAAGCTCCAGAAGCACATCGCAGCGGTAAAGCCAGTTTGGCACCTCGTTTACCGGCTGGGAGCCGACGATGATCACATTGGGCTGCCGCTTCAGGTGGGGGAGCAGGGGATTTCCCTTCTCCCGGCGGCCCAGCAGGACAAAGGTCCAGTCGGGGCGGTCCAGGGCGGCGTAGAGGATGGGGGAGAGGTCCAGGTCGGCCCAGATGGTCCCCGACCAGCCGAAAATGGGCCCTGTTACCTGGGGCAGAGGGTCCGGACGGTGGAATTCCGGGGCGAACAGAGGCAGGTTGATGCCGTTGGGCAGCACCACGATATTGGAGCTGCAGGGGGACAGCCGGTCGGCCAGCTGCGGCGAGGCGGCAAAGACCACATCGGCGCCCTGGGCCAGCCGGCCCTCCCAGTGGGGAGGCAGATCGTCCCACTCCCGGTCGCAGTCATAGATCAGAGCGTCGTAGCTGAGAAGGTCCAGCAGGTGGACATGCTCCGGGCAGGTGACCCACAGCAGGGGGTCCTGAAACCGGTGCCGGGCCGCCTTGGCGGCAATGAACCGGCCCTGGCGGCGGCGCTGGGCCCGAAACAGGGCACCGTGGCGCTCCTCCAGGGGAAGAAGCATGGTGGGAAGGGTATAGGCCGTCACATTGGGTCGGACCTGAATTCCCTTTTGATAAGGGAAAAAGTCCTTTTGGCGCCGGCCGGGGGAAAAATAGAGAACTTGGGTGTCCCGGATCCGGGAGATCAGCTGCTGGGTGCGGCCGGGAAGCCTGCTCCACGGCTCATTGGACAGGCAGATGATTTGCTTCAAGGGGGCGCCTCCCTCCGGTAAAGGTTGACTTATAGGGACTTTTCTCTTATTATAATATGAGATGGGTCGGACAGTCAAGTTAAGAGAGACTTTGGCGTTCCGGTCCGAAGGAACCAAAGGAGACCATGTGAATGCTTGAAACTTTACAGCAGCTGGACGGCAGCCTTCTGCTCTGGATACAGACCCTGCACCTGAGCTGGCTGGATCCGGTAGTGTCCGTCTTTACCACCCTGGGAAATGCCGGGATACTGTGGATCGTGCTGTCTCTGGCCATGTTGTGCTGGAGACCCACCCGAAAGGCGGGATTGCTGGCTCTGGGGGCCATGGCGCTGGGACTGCTGGTGACCAATCTCACCATAAAGCCTCTGGTGGAGCGGCCCAGGCCCTGGCTGGACCTGCCTATTGCCCCACTGGTGGTGGAGGACGACCCCCACTCCTTTCCTTCGGGGCATACCTGCGCCGCTTTTGCGGCGGGAATGATCTGGATGCGGGCCCTGCCCTGGCACTGGGGCAGGATGCTGGCGGTGGTGCTGGCGGTATGCATGGGGCTATCCCGGCTCTATGTGGGGGTCCACTACCCCAGCGATGTGCTGGCCGGAGCGGTGATCGGCTCCCTGTGCGCCTGGGCAGTGTGGAAGCTTTACACCCGCTGGACGGGAAGAACGGACAGACTTAACGGCCAAAGGGCCGGATAAAATGAGGAAAGAAGACACATAGAGAGGAGAACATCGTCATGTGGAAAACAGTCGGCTACTATAACGGCGAGCTTGGCCCCCTGGAGGAGATGAAGGTGCCAATGGGGGACCGGGCACTCTACTTCGGAGACGGCATTTATGAGGCCACCTGTGTGGCAAACCGGGTCCCCTTCGCCCTGGATGACCACCTGGACCGGATGTACAACAGCCTGCGGCTGCTGGAGATCCCCTTCAAGAAGGACCGGGACTGGATGAAGGCGGAGCTGCAGAAGGTCATTGACGCGGCGGAGGACTCTCCCATCCACTTCCTGTACTGGCAGATCTCCCGGGGCGTCTGCCCCCGGAACCACCCCTTCCCCAAGGATGTGGAGCCTACCCTCATGGCCTTTGTGAAACCCCACACCATGAAGTCCATGGACAAGCCCTACAAGCTCATCTCCCTGGAGGACAACCGTTTCAAGCTGTGCAACATCAAGACCTTGAATCTTATTCCCAGCGTGCTGGCCAACCAGCGTGCAGTGGAGCGGGGCTGTGACGAGGCGGTGCTCCACCGGGGCAGCCGGGTCACCGAGTGTGCCCACAGCAACATCTCCATTTTAAAGAACGGAGTGCTGCGCACCGCTCCCACCGACGAGCTGATCCTGCCGGGCATTACCAGAAAGCACCTGCTGGCCCTGGCCAAAGAGAACGGTATTCCCACCGATGAGACCCCCTTCTCCATGGTAGAGCTGATGAATGCCGACGAGATCATCGTCACCAGCTCCAGCGCCTTGTGCATGATGGTGGAGTCCATCGACGGCATTCCTGTGGGCGGAAAAGACCGGGGACGGCTGAAGCTGCTTCAGGACGCCTATCTGGCCAAGTTCCAGCGGGAGACCGCCAAATAAATACGCACTGCTCTCATGGACGCCGGGACCTTCGGGTCCCGGCATTTTTATAGAAAGGAGGCAAGCCCCGGCCAGGGCCGGGGCTTGCCTTTTCAAATTGGATGGGGGAGCGGCTCAGGCCCGCAGGTACTTGTCGCCCAGCTCCTTGTAATGGTCCACATTGACAAACTTCAGATACTCGGCAAATTCCATCACATCGCCGGGATAGCCCTCGTCGGTCTCGTGCTCCTTCATATACTTGAGCATGGACATCAGGGCGGCGGTCTGGGCAAAGAGGCAGCTGACCGGGAAGGTGATGATCTTGTAGCCCAGCTTGCCGCAGTCGGCAGCGGTCATGCCGTCGTTGATGCCCTTGTGGGCGTAGAGGCCCAGATGGATGGGGCCGTTGACCCGGGAGGGAAGCAGCTCCAGCTCCTTGCGGGTCTTGGGCAGGATCTTGACCATGTCGGCGCCCGCCTCCATATAGGCGTTGGCCCGCTCGATGGCCTCTTCAAAGGGAGCGTCGGTACGGGCGATAATAAGCATATCCGGGTCCACGCGGGTGGCCACGGCGGCTTCGATCTTGCCCACCATCTCCTCGGTGCTGATGATCTCGGGGGCCTTGATAAAGGGGCAGTTGGGGGGCTGCTTCTGGTCCTCGATGAACAGCCCGGCCACGCCGGTCTTTTCGTACTCCCGTACGGCACGAATGACATTCATAGCGCTGCCGTAGCCGCCCTCGGCGTCAGCCAGGATGGGGATGTCCACCGCGTCCACCATTTTGCTCAGAATGGAGACGGTCTCGTTGAGGGCCAGCAGGCCGGTGTCGGGCTGACCCAGGACAACGCCGTGCATCCCGTAGCCGGTGGTTCCCGCCAAGGAGAATCCCGCCGCCTGAATGGCGCGGGCGCTCAGAGCGTCATAGGCGCAGGGAGCGATCAGGTAGTCATTTTCCGCCAGCAGCTGGCGCATCTTTTTGTTTTGCAAACCCATGGAGAATCCTCCCTTTCATATTTTCTGATCTCATTATACCGGGGCGGAATTTCAAAGTCCAATACTAGTTTTTTCGGAAAAGTCCCTATATGATTGAAGCTCTCTATGAAGCGGGAGGGGAAGGCGGATGAGAGGAGAGAAACAGCGGGGGATGGGAATATCTTCGGCGGTGTGCCCATAGAGAACTGAAGGCGGCGGAGTGCAATCTCAGAGTGGCGGACAAACATATGTGCCTGGACGCATGTATTTTCCAATGTGTTGGGAATGTGATCCTTCCGCCGGAGTAAAACGGAGAGAGCGAGGCAAAACCATCTTAAAGTAAGTTGAAGATTTCACTTGATTAAGTCAAGTTAAGATGCTATACTTGACTTAGTCAAGAGAAGAGGGGAATGAACATGCTGCAGACGCTGTCTTACCACTGTACTGCCCTGTACCGAAGCTTTACCGACTATACCTCCCGCCGGCTGCAGGAGATTGGGATGAGCTATGGGGCGCTGTTTGTCATCATTTATATCGGAAAGCATCCTGGCTGTACCCAGGGTGAGCTGACCCAGGCCCTGAGGCTGGACTGGGGATATTGTCAGCGCACCATCGTCAGGCTGGTGGAGGATGGCTTTCTCACCCGGGAGCGGGTGGGCCGGGCCTACCACCTGGACCTGAGGGAGAAGGGGCAGCAGGCCTTCGCCATCAGCCATCAGGTGTTTTTTGATTGGGATGACCAAGCGATGGCCGGGCTCAACATCCAAGAGCGGGAGCAGCTGATAAAGCTTTTGAATAAGGTAACCTGTCAGGAAGGAACTTCACCGCTATGTACGATACAATCCTGAGCCCTCTGAACTACGGCGGGCTTACATTAAAAAATCGCATTATTTTTGCCCCCACCTCCATGGGGCTGCCCAGAGGTCAGTGGCTGGAGAGGCTGAAAGCCATCGCGGCCGGTGGCTGCGCCATGATCGTCATTGGGGATATTCCCGTGGGAAAGCATGGCTTTGGAGCCTCCCTCTATTCCCGAAAGGGATTGGAGTTCTATCAGGAGCTGGCCCGGGTCGTGCACGGGGAGGGGTGTCTGCTGTGTGCCCAGCTCCACCAGTCTGACTCTGATCTGAAGGCCATGCTCAAATATGTGCCCAGTGTGCTGACCAAACGGATCTCCATGGAGCAGCTGCGTCCCCTGCTCAATGAGCAGGTGGGACCCTATATTACCAGTCTGCCGGAAAAAAAGGTCAGAGAGATCATCCACAGCTTCGGCCAGGCGGCGGTCCGGGCCAGAGAGGCAGGCTTTGATATGGTGCAGGTCCACGGGGACCGTATGTGCGGAAGCTTCAGCTCCTCCCTCTATAACAACCGTCGGGACGAATACGGCGGCAGCCCGGAAAACCGGGCCCGCTTCGCGGTGGAGGCGATACAAGCGGTGCGGGAACAGCTGCCGGACCTTCCCATCGACTATAAGCTGGCGGTGCGTCAGGAAGCTCCCCACTACGGCAACGCGGGTGTGCTGGAGGAGGAACTGAAGGTTTTCGTCCCCCTGCTGGAGCAGGCGGGAGCGACCAGTTTCCATGTGACCCTGGCCAACCATGGGAGCCTGACGGACACCATTCCCCCCGCGAACCACCCGGAATTCGGGGCGGAGGGCTGCTTTTTAAAGTTCTGTGACCAAGTGCGTCAGCTCACCGAGCTGCCCATCTGCGGGGTGGGCGGGCTCACCGACCCGGACTTTGTGGAGACACAGCTGGCCTCAGGAAGGATTGACTGCGTCGCCATGAGCCGACAGCTGATTGCCGACCCCGACTGGCCCCGGAAGGTGGCCGCCGGGGAGCCGGAACGCATTCACCGCTGTGTGCGCTGCAACCAAAGGTGCCTGGGAGGTATGATGTCTCACCAAGGCGTCCACTGTATCTATGAGAAGGGGGAAACCAAATGAGCTATTCCATCGTTTACAGCAGCAAGACCGGAAATACCGCCCTGCTGGCCCAGACTGTGCGGGAGTATCTGGGGGAGGGGGAATGCCTCTACTTTGGACCACCCAGCCCCCAGGCCCTGAACGCGCAGCGGATCTATGTGGGCTTCTGGACGGACAAAGGCACCTGTGACCAGCAGACGGCCGCCTTTCTGTCCACCCTCACCAGCCAGGAGGTTTTCCTCTTCGGCACCGCCGGTTTCGGCGGGGACGCGGCCTATTTTGAAAAAATACTGGAGCTGGTGCGGGCGGAGCTGCCGGAGAGCGTAAGCGTGGCGGGCTCCTATATGTGTCAGGGAAAAATGCCTGACAGCGTGCGCCGCCGCTATGAGCAGATGGAGGACAGCCCCAGAAAGCGTCTGATGCTGGAGAATTTTGACCGGGCGCTGGCCCACCCCGGCGCAGGGGATCTGGAAGGCCTGAAAGACGCGCTGGGCAAAGTAAAATAACAAGATGCCGGGCCTGAAACAGGTCCGGCATTTTGCTGTAATTCCCATTTTTAGCTATATCTTGGCACATAGGGACGGGCCGGAGGAGAATAAGCTGTGGCGGAGGTGTTAGGCGATGTTGTCCCCAGTGATCTATCTGATGATGAACGGGATCTTTTTTACCCTTCGCTTGTCCAACGGCAGCGGCTCTTTTCCGCGGCCCTTGAAGGCAGAGGAGGAGCGGGAATATCTGCGCAGGTGTGCCCAGGGAGATCTGGAGGCCAGAAACACCCTGGTGGAGCACAATCTTAGACTGGTTGCCCACATTGTAAAGAAATATTACGCCCAGAGCGGAGACCAGGACGACCTGATTTCTATCGGCACCATTGGCCTCATCAAAGGAATCTCTACCTTTAAGTCAGATAAAAATGTGCGTCTCGCGACCTATGCGTCCAGGTGTATCGAAAATGAGATCCTTATGCACTTCCGCGCCCAGCGCAAGCTGCAGGGGGAGGTCTCCCTGGCCGATACTTTGGAGGCGGCAGGGGAGGGGGGATCCCTGTCTCTGATGGATGTGATCGCAGTGGACGACAACATGCTGGAGGAGCTGGATACCCGGGACGCCTGCATGAAGGTACGAAACTGTGTCCGAACCTGCCTGACCGCCCGGGAGCGTATGATCATCACCATGCGGTACGGTCTGGATGGCCGGTCCCCCCGGACCCAGCGGGAGATCGCCGGCCAGTGCGGCATCAGCCGCTCCTATGTATCCCGCATTGAAAAAAAGGCTTTGGAGAAGCTGCAGGAGGGGATGGAAGGGTGGACGCCGTAGAAAATCCAGATATTGTTAAAAAGAAAACGATTTTAAAAAAATAAAGAGAAAAAAGCATTGCATTTAATAAGTTAAAGGCAAAAATGCTATTCGCTTTTTCCGAAGATGGTGAGAAACGGTAGGACAGGAAAAATTCTATTGCTTTTTGGCATGGTATGTAATATAATAAACATGCAAGTGCAGATTGCTTTGCAAATCCAAACTTGAAAATTGGAGGAAAGAAACATGAAAAAGAAGATTGCGATCG
>CALWOR010000080.1 GCA_944383205.1 uncultured Oscillospiraceae bacterium
CCCACGGCCCCCTGGCCGGTGAGCTCCACCCCCTCGTAGAGCTGCTGGGCGATGGACATGGTCCGGGCGGGGGACATGTTGAGCTTCCGGCTGGCCTCCTGCTGGAGGGTGGAGGTGGTAAAGGGCGGAGCGGGCTGGCGGTTTTTCTCCTGCCGCTTCACCCTGGCCACCGACCAGGCCCCCTGGGACACGGTGTCCATGATGGCCTGGGCCTCCTCCCGGCTGCGGAGCTCCACCTTCTTCTCCTTCCCGTAGAACTGGGCCTTGAAGGAGCCCAGGTTGGGGCTCACACGCTCCAGCTGGGCCTCGATGGTCCAGTACTCCTGGGGGACGAAGGCCCGGATCTCCTCCTCCCGCTCCACCACCAGGCGGGTGGCCACCGACTGGACCCGTCCGGCGGACAGGCCCCGGCGGATCTTCCGCCAAAGGAGAGGGGAGAGCTGATAGCCCACGATCCGGTCCAGGATCCGCCGGGCCTGCTGGGCGTTGACCAGGTTCTGGTCAATGGCGCGGGGGGCGGCGATGGACTGCTGGACCACATTTTTGGTGATCTCGTTGAAGGTCACCCGGTAGGTCTTGTCATCGGGGATGTTCAAAAGCTCCTTCAGGTGCCAGGAGATGGCCTCCCCCTCCCGGTCCGGGTCGGTGGCCAGATAGACCTTTCCGCTGCGCTTGGCGGCCTTTTTCAGGTCGCTGATCACATCTTCCTTGCCCTTGATCGGCTGGTAGTCGGGAATAAAGCCGTGGTCGATATCCACGCTGAGCTTGCTCTTGGGCAGGTCCCGGACATGTCCCATGGACGCCTTCACTTCATAGTCCGGCCCCAGGTACTTGCCGATGGTCTTGGCCTTGGAGGGGGACTCCACAATCACCAGATCGGTTTTATTTGCTGCTTTTGCCACGTTTGGAAACCTCCAGAGTTTAATGATACGAAAGCTCCCCTTCGGGAGACAGGATTGAAAAACGCCTTTTGTACTATTCTTCCAGCTCCACCAGGGCCTGGAACCGCCGTCCGGGCAGCTCCTCCACCGCCCCCTGGACCTGGAGCATGGTGAGGGCGGAGAGGACATAGCGGGCGGAGATCTGGGTGCGCTCCACCACCTGGTCGGCGCCCAGGGGGCGCTCCTTCAAAGCCGCGATGATCTGCAGCTCGTCGTCGGTAAAGCGGGATCTCTGCTCCTTCCGGGGGATCAGTTCCCGTCCGGGGGGCGTCTTCTGCCCGGAGGGGGCGGTTTTCCTCTCCTCCCCGGGGGGCTGGGTTTGGGCCGGCGCCTCCCGTCCGCTCTCCAGCCTGGCCTGGGCCACCTGAGGCGGCAGAGGGGCGGCGGCGGCAAGCTTCAGAGGGAAGCGGTCCCAGTACTCCTCCAGAATGTCCCGGCCGCAGGTGACCAGCTTGGCCCCCTGCTGGATAAGGCGGTTGGTGCCCTCGCTCATCGGGGCGTCGATGGCCCCGGGGACGGCGAAGATGTCCCGGTCCTGTTCCAGGGCGTGGTTCACGGTGAGCATGGTGCCCCCGAAGCTGAGGCACTCCACCGCCAGCACCCCCAGGCACAGCCCGCTTAAAATCCGGTTTCTGGGGCGGTAGTGTTCCCCCTTCGGCTCAGTGCCCGGGGGATATTCCGAGATGAGGGCCCCCACAGAGGCCACATCCTGGGCAAGAAAGCGGTTTTCTTTGGGGGTGATCCGGTCCACGCCCCCTGCCAGCAGGGAGACCACCGGTCCTCCGCCCTTCAGGGCGCCCCGGATGGCGCAGGCGTCCAGGCCCCGGGCAATGCCCGACACCACAAGGGCCCCGCCCTTTGCCAGCTCCAGGCCGAATTTCTCCGCCGCCATCTCCCCGTACCTGGAGGGCTCTCTGGCCCCCACCACGGCGATGGCCGCCTCCTCGTCAAAGCGGAACTTCTTTCCCTTCCAGTAGAGCACCGCCGGAGGCTGGGCCAGCTGGCGCAGGCGCTGGGGATAGGCGGCATCCTGAAAGGTCATGATGTCCACCCCCAGCCGGTCGCAGTCGGCCAGGATGCGCTGGGGGATGTCCAGGCTCTTGTCCTCCAGGCCCAGACGCTGACCCGCGTTCAGGGGGAGCAGATCGTACTCCTCCCGGTCGGCGTAATAGACCCGCTCCGGGGTGACAAAGTGGTCCAGCAGCATCAGGGCCTTGCCCGGGGTCATCCCCCTGCGGCTGGTCAGCCACAGCCAGTATTTGAGCTCCGCCATTTTTTCATCCCCTTTGGGAAAGTTTTTGTTTACAAATCCCTCAAACCAAGGTATGGTTATCTGGTAAAAGAAAGGGAGCGATCACCATGTCAACCACACATCGTGTCCACTACGCCTGGGTCATCTGCCTGGCGGGGACACTGATGCTCTTCACCAGCATCGGCCTGGGCGTCAATGTATTTTCCGCCTTCCAGCCCCATCTGATGGCCTATGCCGGCCTCACCAACACCCAGGGTTCCTTCATCATCACCGTGCGCAGCTTCTTCCTGCTTCTGGGCATGACCACCGCCAACACGCTGGTGGACCGCCTGGGCATCCGCGGGGGCGGCACCCTGGCCCTGGTAATGGTTGCCCTGTCCAGTTTTCTCTTCGGGGCAGTGCGCCAGTTCCCCCTGTACTGTGTGGCGGCGGCCCTGGTGGGCCTCTCCTACAGCTGGGCGGGGATGATCCCCGCCTCCCTGCTCATCAGCCGCTGGTTCCATGACCGGCAGGCCCTGGCCCTGGGCATCGTCTCGGCGGGCACCGGCTTTGCCACCATCGTGGCCCCGGTCCCCTTCACCATGCTCATTGAGAAGTTCAGCCTCCGGGTGAGCTTCTGGACAGAGGCCGGGATCGTGCTGGTCTTTGCGCTTTTGTATTTTCTCCTGGCCCGGAACACCCCCGAGGAGAAGGGCATGTCCCCCTATCGCCTGGCGGGCCTGGAAAACACCCCCGCCCGGCCCAGGCAGGCCCCTCAGGGCCTCACCCGGCCCCGGTGGTACGCTGTTCTGGTGGCCTCCTTCTGCGTGGGGGCCGCCACAAGCCTGGGCATTTCCAACACCGGAGTGCTCTACTCCACCGCCGGGTACGACTCCGCCGTGGTGGCCCAGCTCATCTCGGTGATGGGCCTTTGCATGATGGTCGGCAAGGTGGCCTACGGCCAGGTGGCCGACCGGGTGGGAGGACGGCTGTCCAACTACCTCATCTATGCCCTGGTGCTGGCGGGCTTTGCCCTGTGCTGCCTGGCAGACACGGGAAGCGTCCCTCTGGCCTACGCGGCCATGATCATTGCCGGACTGGGCATGCCTGTGAGCACGGTGGCCCTGCCCATCTGGGCAAGGGACCTGCGGGGAGACGAGGGCTACGCCCAGGGGCTGAAGTGGATCCAGTCCATGTACGGCCTGGGCATCTTCGTCATCGGCCCCGTTCCCGGGGCCCTGGCCGATGTGACGGGGAGCTATGTCCCCACCTATGCCATCTTCCTGGGGATGCTGGCCCTCTCCCTGGTTCTGGTGGGCTATGTCTACGCCAGGACACAGGCGGGCGGCCGGCCGGAGCGGTAAAGGCTCAGCCCCAGGCCTCCCACAGCACAATGGCGGCGGCCACGGCGGCATTCAGGGACTCGCACCGCGCCCGCATGGGGATCTTCACTGTGCGGGCGCTGGCCTCCAGCAATTCCCGGGACACCCCCCGGCCCTCGCTTCCGATGATGACGGCACAGCGCTCCAGCTGTGCCGTTTTGATATCCACCGTGTCCTCCCGCAGAGCGGTGGCGTAAAGGGGGAGCCCCGTCTCTGCCAGCAGGCCGGGCAGCTCCTCCCCCCGCGCCTCATACACCGGCAGGCGGAAGCAGGCTCCCATGGTGGAGCGCACCGTCTTGGGGGAAAAGGGGTCGGCACAGCCGTTGACCAGAATGAGGCCGTCGGCCCCCAGGGCGTCGGCGGTGCGCCAGATGGTACCCACATTTCCCGGGTCCTGGACCCCGTCCAGCACCAGGTACCGCTCCCCCGGCAGGGGCCGGGGCGGAGCCGTGTCCGGCAGCCGGGCCAGAAACAGGACCCCCTGGGGGGTCCTGGTATCGCACAGGCTCTCCAAAAGGTCCCGGGGGACCTCCACACGGCGGACTCCCTCCGGACAGGGGACCTCCACGCCGGGGGCGGTGACCACCGCCTCCAGGGGGACGCCGGCCTTTACCGCCTCGGCCAGGAGCTTGGGCCCCTCTCCGGGGAACAGTCCCAGCTCCCGCCGGGCCTTCCGGTCGTGATTGAGTTTTCGGATCTGCTGAACCAGAGGGTTCTGGCGGCTGGTGATCTGCTCCACAGCGCGGGCTCCTCTCCTGGGTCCCCCGGGGCGGGGGGCCGGAATTCTTCCTTATATTAAAGGTATCCCATCCCCTTGTCAAGGTATCTTTTTCCCCGGGGGCCTCAAATTTCTCCCCCTCCCTCCCCTTTTTCCGGGATCTCCCCCTCAAAGACCACCCGGGCGGGACCGGTCATGAAGATGTTTCCGCCCCGTCTTTCCACCTCCAGCTCCCCTCCGGGCAGGCGGACCCGGGCCCGTTCTCCGCACCGGCCCTCCTCCAGGGCGGCGGCAAAGGCGGCGCAGGCCCCGGTGCCGCAGGCCAGGGCGCCGCCGCCCCCCCGCTCCCATACCCGCAGGTGGATGTGCTCCCGGTCCGGGCAGGCGGCAAACTCCACATTGATCCGCTCTCCCACCGCCGGGTGGTCCTCCAGCAGGGGGCCCACCCGCTCCAGGTCCGCCTTCTCCGGGTCCCGGCAGAAAATGACCCCGTGGGGGTTGCCCATCCACACGGGGTGGAGGAGGAAGCCTTCTCCACCCGCCTCCACCTCCATAGGGGGCAGCAGCCCCGGCCGGCCCATGTCCACCGTCACCGCCTCCACCCTTCCCCCCCGGACATGGAGCTCCAGAGTCCGGGGGCCGGCGTCGGTGTCGATGGTGAGGCAGGTCTTCCGGGTCAGCCCCTTGTCGTAGACATACCTGCCCACACAGCGGATGCCGTTGCCGCACATGCTCCCCCGGGAGCCGTCGGCGTTGTACATCTCCATGGTGAAATCCCCGGTTCTTCCGGCTCTGATGCAGATCAGCCCGTCCGCCCCCACCCCGAAGTGCCGGTCGGACAGCCTCCGGGCCAGGGCGGGCAGGTCCTCCGGCCCCCCGTCCAAACAGTTTACATAAATGTAATCGTTGCCCAGTCCCTCCATCTTGGTAAAGCGCATATGTCAAAACTCCTTTCCCGGCACTGCCGGCTTCTGGTGCCACCCTATGCGCTCTGAGGCGGCGGCATGTCATGGAGATGAGATGGTTAAAAAAGCGGCTGGGCCGCTTTCCGGAGAGGACTGCACACAAGCCGGGAGGCAACGGCCTTTTTGTGAAATTTTCCCACATCCTTTTTTCCCCTTCCCCGGGATATTGGCGGGATTTTTTCTTGCATTAAAGGGTCGAATAGGATATGATGGAGCTAATTTGAAAAAGGGGTTGAGGGAATGAGCAAGAATCTCACCGAAATCTTCGGCACCAATGTGTTCAGCGTCTCGGTCATGCGGGAGCGGCTGCCCAAAAAGGTCTTTGCCGAAATGCTGGAGGTCATGGAGCACGGGGGCAATATCTCCATGGCCACCGCCGACATCGTGGCCAACGCCATGAAGGACTGGGCGGTGGAAAAGGGGGCCACCCACTACACCCACTGGTTCCAGCCCCTCACCGGGGTCACCGCCGAGAAGCACGACAGCTTTCTCACCGCTCCCCAGGACAGCAAGACCCTGCTGCAGTTCACCGGCAAGCAGCTCATCATGGGCGAGCCCGACGCCTCCTCCTTCCCCTCCGGCGGCCTGCGCTCCACCCACTACGCCCGGGGCTACACCGCCTGGGACATGACCTCCCCCGCCTTTGTGAAAGAGATGTCCTGCGGCACCATTCTGTGCATCCCCACCATTTTCGTCTCCTACAACGGGGAGGCCCTGGACAAGAAGACCCCCCTTCTCCGGTCCATGGAGGCCATCAATACCCAGGCCCTGCGCATCCTGCGGCTGTTCGGCAACACCCAGGCAGAGAAGGTCATCCCCCAGGTAGGCGCCGAGCAGGAGTATTTCCTGGTGGACCGGGAGAAATACCTGAAGCGCCGGGACCTCATCTACACCGGCCGCACCCTCTTCGGCGCCCCCGCTCCTAAGGGGCAGGAGATGGACGACCAGTACTTCGGGGTCATCCGCCCCAGAGTGGGCGCCTTCATGGCCGACCTCAACGAGGAGCTGTGGAAGCTGGGCATCCCCGCCGCCACCCAGCACAACGAGGCCGCCCCCGCCCAGCACGAGCTGGCTCCCATCTATACCACCTGCAACCTGGCCGTGGACCAGAACCAGCTGACCATGGAGACCATGAAGCGGGTGGCCACCCGCCACGGCCTGGTGTGCCTGCTCCACGAAAAGCCCTTTGTGGGAGTGAACGGCTCCGGTAAACACAACAACTGGTCCATCTCCACCAACACCGGCGAAAACCTTCTGGACCCCGGGGACACCCCCAATGAAAATCTTCAGTTTCTGCTGGTGCTGGCCTGCATCATGAAGGCGGTGGATGACCACGCCGACATTCTCCGCTGCTCCGCCGCCTGTGTGGGCAACGAGCACCGCCTGGGGGCCCAGGAGGCCCCGCCGGCCATCATCTCCATCTTCCTGGGGGATCAGCTGGACGATGTGGTGGAGCAGATCGTGGCCAATGTGGAGTCGGTGCGCCTGCTGGCCCGGGGCACCCTGGACTCCGGGGTGTCCACCGTCCCCGTTTTGAACAAGGACGGCACCGACCGCAACCGCACCTCCCCCTTTGCCTTTACCGGCAACAAGTTCGAGTTCCGCATGGTGGGCTCCTCCGACTCCATCGCCGAGGCCAATGTGGCCCTCAACGCCATTGTGGCCGAGGCCTTCTGCCAGGCCGCCGACATTCTGGAAAAGGCCGAGGACTTTAACGCCGCCTGCTCCGCCCTCATCCACGACTGGATGTCCCAGCACCAGCGGATCATCTTCAACGACGACGGCTACTCCGACGAGTGGGTGGCCGAGGCGGTGCGCCGGGGGCTGCCCAACCTGCGCTCCATGGTGGACGCGGTGCCCGCCCTCACCACGGAAAAGGCGGAGAAGCTCTTCACCCGCTTCGGCATTTACACCCGCTCCGAACTGGAGGCCCGGGCGGAGATTATGTACGAGACCTATGTGAAGGTGGTAAAGATCGAGGCCAACACCATGGTCCACATGGCCGCCAAGCACTTCATCCCCACCGCCATCGCCTACTCCACCCAGCTGGGGCAGTCCATCTCCGCCGTGGCCGGGGCCTGCCCCGGGGCCGACCTCACCGTGCAGAAGGAGCTGCTCACCAAAGTCAGCGCCTGTCTGGCCGACGCCTCCGCCGCTCTGGAACAGCTCAAGCCCCTCATGTCCCGGGTGGACGCCATTCAGGACATCAAGGAAATGGCCCACGCCTACCACGATGCTGTGGTCCCCGCCATGAACGCCCTGCGCATTCCCGTGGACGAGCTGGAGCTGCTGGTGGACAAGGACATCTGGCCGGTGCCCACCTATGGGGATTTGATGTTCGAGGTATAAGCCCCATCCCCCACCCTGCCGGGGCCGCTCCGTCCACAGCCGGGAGCGGCCCCTTTTTCTTGACAAATTCCCCGGAATTGGATAGACTGACCCTTGATTTCACAAGATAGAGAAAAGGAGCTGACGCCCTTATGAAAACCCCCTTCGTCACCCTGGAACAGCTTCAGGAGATGGTCAAGCAGTACCCCACCCCCTTCCACCTCTACGACGAGAAGGGCATCCGGGAAAACGCCCGGGCCCTGCAGAAAGCCTTTGCCTGGAACCCCGGCTACAAGGAGTTCTTTGCCGTGAAGGCCACCCCCAACCCCCAGATCCTGAAGATCCTGAAGGAGGAGGGCTGCGGCGTGGACTGCTCCTC
>CALWOR010000081.1 GCA_944383205.1 uncultured Oscillospiraceae bacterium
GGCGTTGTCCTTTAGATTGTTCAGCACCCGGAAGAACTGCTCCTGGTCCAGCCGGACAGGGTGCGGGGCGGGGAAAATGCGGGTCTCAAGAGCTCCGCCGGACTGCTCCAGCTCCAGGGCGGCCTCCTCGGCAAAATGGCGGACAAAGTCCCCCAGATCGCCGGATTGCAGGAACATGGGCAGATTTCCTGTCTCCAGCTTGGAAAAGTAGAAAAGCCTCTGAAGGAGCACATCCATCTCACAGGATTTCTGGTAGGCGATGTCCAGATATGTTTGCTGCTTCTCCGGCGTCTTTGCCACTCCGTCCCGCAGCCCCTTGATATACCCCTTCACACTGGTGAGGGGGGTGCGCAGGTCGTGAGAGATCCCCGCAACCAGATCGGTGCGGGCCTGCTCATAGGCGGCGGTCTTCTTCTGCTCGGCCAGCAGGTGTTCCTGCATGTGGTTAAAGGCGGTGCAAACAGCGGAAAATTCGTTTCGTCCGCCGTAGTCCACCGGCTGGGAGAAGTCGCCCTCCTCGATCCGGCGGGCGGCCTGAGCCAGAGCGTCCACCGGCTTTAGAAGCTTCTTTACCTGCCGGTGGGTGAAAAACAGGCTGAACAGGACGATGATCACCATGGCTGCCGCCCCGCTGATGAGCATGGACAGCACGGCCACCTCGCCGGGCTGACGCTTGCTGCCCAGAAAAAAGGTGGTGGAGGGGAGGGAGAGGGATACCACAGTATACCCGTCCTCTTCCACGCCCACCATGGTGCCCGCAGGATTCTGGATGATGAGAGGGACGGCGGTTCCCCACTGGGTATCCCGGCAGGCTTCCCGGTAGAGCCGGCTCTGCGCCGGATCGAGGGAGGAAAAGACAGGGGCGCCCTGCCGGGAGACTTGCAGGTTGTATCCTACAGCCTGGAGCTGTTCATTCAGGGCGGGCCAGTCGTGGTGCCGGAGGGCGTCTCCCTGCAGAAGCTGCTGGACATGAGAGGCCTCCTCGCTGACGGGAGTGAGAGACTGGTGCTGGTAGTTATCGGCGATAAAATGGGTCGTAATGCTGCTGACTGCCAGCATGGCGGCCAGGGCCAGCAGCACCGATATGGTGTTGTAGATAAAAAGGCGGCGCTTGATCCCCAAAAAAACACCCCCAAAGGCGGCACGGCCCCAGGTTTATGGAGCTATTGTACCGGAAAAATGTAACGAAAAGGGGGAAAAAGTCTAAACTTTTTCAAAACTGTCCGGTTTCGCACCCTCCGTACCCAGGTGTACGCCGAAGCCGTTGACCTCGATGAGCTCGTCGGCGGGGATCAGGAAGTACTTCCGTCCGTCGATGACCCTGGTCTCCACCAGATAGCTCTGCTCGGGGGAGACGGAGATGGTGGCCTGGGAGCTCTTTACCTGGAATTTGCCGCTGTCGATAAGGTTGGCCGGGGAGAGGGCGGCCTCCGGGCCGAATTGACGGGCGCACTCCGCCTCAAAGGCGCCGATGCGCTCCTCGGCGATGCCGCAGTCCCGGAGAATGGCGCTGACCGACTTGGGGCTGATGGCCAGGGGCTCCGGGTCCCGGGATTCCTTGTGCTCCACGATCCGGTCCCGAAGCTGCTCGTGGACCGCCTGGACCACCTCCAGGCTGCATTCCTCCTCCAAGGTGTCGGAAAGGGCGGTCTCAAAGGCCTCCCGCTGCTGGGCGGCGGACATGGGGGGCTGGGTGTGGAAGACGGCGTCAATGACCTCCTGGTGGACCTGGTCGGGCTTGCGGGTATAGAAGAGGGCGTTATAGATATTGGCCGCCCGGTCGTCAAAGGCGGGGAAGAGAAAGCCCAGCTCGGGCGCCGCCACGATCTGTCCTGGAGACTGGGTGTGGAAGCGGTTCTCCCCGGCCACAAAGCCCAGCTCCGCCTTGCCGCTTTTCACCGGGCAGACACAGCAGACAAAGTAGGAGAACACCGTCTCCGAGCCGTCGGACAGCTCCTCGTCATCCGCTCCCTTTCCGGGCACATCGTACCGGTCATAGGCCAGAAGGATCAGATAGTTCTCCTCCAGCTCCAGAGAGTCGATGATCTTCCGATACAAAGCCCCGCGCAGCTCCCCGTCCTCCAGCCGGCTTGCCCGCAGCCCGGAGAGCAGCCTGTGCTCCTCGCTGTCGGCCGCCTGCTGGGTGGAAAAGACGATATCCAGCTGGTTTCGCCCCAGAGAGCCGGACAGGGCCTTTTTCAAAAGGCCCAGATATTGCTCCACCTCCTCCTGGGTCATAAGCCCCAAGGACTCGTCCAAATCGGAGATGATCTCCTTTTTCACATTGACATAGCAGCCGTATACCCGGCTGATGGCGCTCTTGTCCGCACGGAACCGGCGGCGCAGCTCGCTCAATTCTTTCTGGTTCATGATAAGCCTCACTTTTGTACATGGGGCGGAGGGGAAGCTCCGCCTGAAGATAGGGGCCCGGGCCCCGCCGGCGGAACGGAGGGCCCCAGCGGCAGAGATTATCATAGCACAGAGACAGAAATTTGTCATGGGCGAGTTTTGCCGAAGGATGGGCGCAGAGGGCGGGAAAGGAGAATATTTTCTGTAAGATTTATGAAAAATGCATTAAATCCCCCTGTCCCCCCTTGTGCGGGAAAGGGAAATGGGATAAAATGAGTGCAGCAAGCGGGAATACCGCAAGAAGGAGGTTTTTCCAAATGGATATTAAAGATACGCTGGACACCCTGAAGGATAAAGCGGTAGATCTGGCCCAGGCCGGCGTGGCCCAGTCCAAGCGGCTGGCAGAGATCGCCAGACTGAAGGTGGCCAATATGTCCGAGGAGGACGCGGTGAAGAAGGCCTATCTGGAGATCGGCCGGCTCTATTACGCCGAGCAGGGAGCCGCCCCCGACGGGGCCTATGCCGCCGCCTGCCAGCGGATCACTGCCGCCAAGGAAGCCATCGAGGCCAACAAGGCCCGTATTGCCGAACTGAAGCAGCCCGGCGATCCCTCCGAGGATGTGATCGTGGCCGAGTACGCCCAGGAGGAGACCCCCGTGGAGGACGCTCCTCAGGAGGAGACCGCCGACCAGGAGCCTGCCTGTGAGGAGGAGCCCAAGGAATAAGGGAAAAAGCCGCTCTTCGGAGCGGTTTTTTTATGTCCCTTTCGGCGGCGCAAATCAAAGCGTAAAAATAAAAGGATCAGACATACTAAAACAAAAAGCGGTTGAGCCGGAGAGAGAAACATGGTACTATGGTCCCGAACAGGGCGGGCGTCTCCCGCCGGCAAATGAAAAAGGAGCGTGGCACCATGCTGTTTGTAGAATACCCCAAATGCACCACCTGCCAAAAGGCCAAAAAATTCCTGGACGACCACGGGGCGGTCTATACCGACCGGCATATCAAGCAGGACAATCCCACTGTCGATGAGCTGCGGGCCTGGTGGAAAAAGAGCGGCCTGCCGCTGAAAAAATTTTTCAACACCTCCGGTCTTCAGTACAAGGCCCTGGGCCTGAAGGACAAGCTGCCCGCCATGACCGAGGAGGAGCAGCTGGAACTGCTGGCCACCGACGGGATGCTGGTCAAGCGCCCGGTGCTGGTAGGGGAAGAGTTTATCCTGGTGGGCTTCCGGGCCGAGCAGTGGGAACAGGCACTGAAAAATCTGTAAGAAACAGCAGCATGTTCCGGTTTTTTTGATTCTCCCCTTTGAGGCACAGGACCCACGACCCGGCGCGCTGGTAAAGAAGGAAGGGCTCACCAGGGTTGAGACGGACATACTCCGGCCATAATGAAAGGGCGGGCGGCGATGGCGCCGCCCGTTTTTCTTTGCAAAGACAAAAAGCAAGGGGGTGGAAAATTTGGAACAGGAACCAAAGAAAGCGCCCCGTCTGAGAAGATGGGGGACGCTGGCCCTTCTGGCAGCTATGGGGCTGTACCTGGGGTGTTCCCTGGCGCCGGCCCCGGGAGGGGCGGTCCCCGCCTCGGCTCCGGCGGCCGCCCTGCTGCAGGCGCCCGTTCAGACGGTGGTCTCCGCTGCCGGGACTGGGACGGGAAAGACGGTGATCCCCCTGGGCAAGGCGGTAGGCATCAAGCTCTTCTCTGACGGGGTGCTGGTAGTGGGCCTGTCCTCAGTGGAGACCGCCGCGGGCAGCTGCAGCCCCGGCCGGGACTGCGGACTGAAAGAGGGGGATGTGATCACCCACATCAACGGCGACGAGGTGGACACCATCGAACAGGTCCAGGCGGTGGTGGCCCGGCAGCGGGACACGCCCCTGACCATCCAGGCCGTCCGGGGTCAGAAGCAGCTGCAGCTCACCGCCTCGGCGGCGGAGACGAGCCGGGGGGAGTACCAGCTGGGCGTATGGCTGCGGGACTCCATGGCGGGTATCGGCACGCTGACCTTCTATGACCCGGCCAGCGGCATCTTTGCCGCTCTGGGCCACGGCATCAACGATGTGGACACCGCCATGCTCATGCCCCTGGAGTCGGGGAGCATCATGCCTGCCAGTGTCTCTGATGTAAAGAAGGGGGAGAGCGGCCAGCCCGGAGAGCTCCACGGCCAGTTTGACCTGACGACGGACCTGGGGACCCTCTACGCCAACACCCAGCTGGGGATTTTTGGCCAGATGCCCCTGGAAAATCTTCAGACGGAGCGGTCTCCCGTCCCTGTGGCCGCCCGGGCGGAGGTGGAGGAGGGCCCTGCCGTCATCCTCTCCAACATCCGGGGGGATGAGGTGGAGCAGTTCGACATTACCATCACCAAGCTCTACGGCCAGGGGGAGGGCAACCGTGACCTGATGCTCCAGGTCACCGATCCGGAGCTCCTGGCCGCCACCGGCGGCATCGTTCAGGGGATGAGCGGCTCGCCCATCCTGCAAAACGGAAAGCTGGTGGGGGCGGTGACCCATGTACTGGTCAACGATCCCACACGGGGGTACGGCGTTCTGGCGGAAGAGATGTTCCGACAGGCCACCGGCAGCCAGGCGCAGATCTCCTGAACCATGGGCCCGGGCCCTTTGGCCCGGGCCTTCTCCCTGTCGAAAAACTTACAAATATTAGAAATTATATCGAATTATAGGAACGATTGTCTAAAAATATTACAATAATTTCCAGATAATACCTTGCATAACCTGTCTGGATGTGCTAAATTGTAGGTGGTCAGTCGAAACGCCCCAGGTTGAGGCAAGATAGGGCTGTTGCTGGCTGAATGTCAGGTTTGTACAAGGAGGAAGAAAGAAATGGATGTAATGAAGCGAATTCTGATCGCCGACACCGGCGTGGAATTTCGTAGCATTTTGTCTCAGGCCCTGGCCAAGGAGCCCGACCTCCAGGTAGTCGGAGAGACATCGGACGGCGGGGAGCTTGTGAGCATGGCCCGGGAGCTGCGGCCCGACGGGGTGATCATGGAGATGGTCCTCACGGGGATGGACGGGCTGGAGGTGCTGGATGAGCTGTCCAAGCTGAAGGACCAGCCCAGGGTCCTGGTCCTCTCCAGCTACATCCGGGGCAATGTGATCGACGAGGCGGCCTCCAGAGGGGCGGACTTCTTTCTCACCAAGCCCTGCAAGATCTCCACTGTGTGCCAGCGGCTGAGGCAGGTGATGTCCCCGGGGGGATTAGAGACGGAGCGGGATAGCGGCTACGATCTGGAACGGAAGGTGACCTCCATCATCCACGAGGTAGGCGTGCCCGCTCACATCAAGGGCTATCAGTACCTGCGGGAGGCCATCATGATCGCGGTCAAGGACATGGATGTGATCAACGCCGTCACCAAGGTCCTCTACCCCGAGGTGGCCAAGACCTTCGGCACCACCGCCAGCCGGGTGGAGCGTGCCATCCGCCACGCCATCGAGGTGGCCTGGGACCGGGGGGACCTGGAGACCTTGCAGAAGTACTTCGGCTACACCGTTTCCAATGCCAAGGGCAAGCCCACCAACAGCGAGTTTATCGCCATGATCGCCGACCGCCTCCAGCTGGAGCGCCGGGACCGGGTGGCGGTGTAAGGCGGCTTGACTTTCCACCTGAGATTTGCTATGCTGTAGCAAGTATAGCCCCCGACCCCTGCCGAAAACGGCTGAATACGGTCGAAGGCAGCGGGAAAGAAGGTGTGAAGGTGAACATTGATTACATTCCCCGGGGCGTCTGTTCCAGGGCGTTCCACATCCAGGTGGAGGACGGGACCGTTCAGGATGTCCAGGTGGTGGGCGGCTGCAGCGGCAATCTCCAGGGCCTCTCCTCTCTGCTGAGAGGGATGAAGGTGGAGGAGGCGGTACGCCGGCTGGAGGGCATCCGCTGCGGCGGAAAGCTCACCTCCTGTCCCGACCAGATCGCCCAGGCCATGAAAAAGGCCCTGTAAGGCACAAATAAAGCCGGGGGATACGCGTTTTTGCGTATCCCCCGGCTTTTGTCGTAAAAGGGTTAAGCCGGGTATTCTTCACAGAATGCGGTGAGCATCACCGCGGCCTGGGCCCGGGTGGCCCGGCCCTGGGGGGAGAGGGTACTGCCATCCCCGGTGCCGGTGATGATCCCGGCGCCGCAGGCCCACTGCATGGCGGGGATGGCGTACTGGCTCAAGCTGGTCACATCGGCGTAGGAGAGGATGTTGGTGTCCTCGCCCACGGACACATCCCAGCCCTGATTTCTGGCAAACTGCCAGAGCATCACCGCCAGCTGTTCCCGGGTAATGGGGTCGTCGGTGCCGAAGGTATTTCCATAGCCGGAGACGATGCCCTCGGAAGCCGCCCAGCGCACCGCCTCGGAATACCACTGGCCCTGGGGCACATCGGCAAAGTCCATGGCGTAGTTCACCACGGGGCTGCCCGCCATGCGCCAGAGAATGGCGGCGATCATGGAGCGGCTGGTGGGCACATCCGGGCCGAAGGCGGTGCCGCTGACCCCGGACATGAGGCCGTTTTCATACACATAGCCCACCGCCTCGGCGTACCAGGCGTTTTCCGGCGCATCGGTGAAGGGGAGCTTCTCCGGCTCCACGGCGATCTTCCGGAAGGAGACTTCCATCTCCACCGCCCGGGCGGGCATTTCAAAGGAGTACTCCCCGCCGCCCTCATAGGTGAGATCCAGCTCCCGGCCCCGGCTGTTCAGAACGGCCAGGGTGTCCAGCTCCCAGCCCTCATCGGGGGTGACGATGAAGGAGAAGGTCTCTCCCTCCTCAGCATAGGACTTTTTCACCGTGACCCTGCCCCCCTCCACCTTTCTGGGCCAGGAGACGGAGTAGGTGGGGTCGCTGTTATCCTCCTCAGGGGTACCGGGGGCACATAGGGCTCCGTTACCGTCACGGTGCAGGAGGCGGATTTCCCGCTGCCGTCCGCCGCCGTGGCGGTGATGACGGCGGTGCCTGCGCCTGTCGTCCACCGTGGCGATGGCCTCGTTGTCGCTGCTCCAGGTCAAAGTTTTGTTGCTGGCGCTGCTGGGCTGTACCGCGGCGGTGAGGGTTCCGGTGCCGTCCACTGTCAGGGTCAGGCTGGTCTTGTCCAGGGTCACGCCGGTGACTGGAAAAGTTCCGCTGCCTTCTATGCTCCCGCTGCCCTCCAGGGTGCCATAAACAATGATCTCGCCGTTGTTGGTAATGGTGCCCTTGTTGGCGAGGATCACACCCTCTGGGATGATAAGCGTTTTGCCGCTGTCGATGGTCAGGGCCTTGCCGTCAGGGACGGAGAAGTCCTCCCCGGGGGTGACGCTGGTGCCGTAAATTGTTCCGTCCGTGTCCCCCTGGAAGATCACGCCGTTCCAGCCACTGGTATCATCGTTGTTCTGAATGTGGGTGGTGCCGGTGCTGGAGCTGGCGAAGATGACGGCGTTTCCGTCGGCGCCGGTGGAGAAGCTGCCGGGGCCGACGAGGTCGCCCTTCGAATTCGTGCCGCCGCCGATGCCCGTGGCGTTGCTGCCGCCGGTGGCCTTCACCGTGCCGCCGGAGATAGTGACCGTGCC
>CALWOR010000082.1 GCA_944383205.1 uncultured Oscillospiraceae bacterium
AACACCGGGTCCACCTGGTGGCCCAGCAGCTCGCTGTACTCCTCGTCGGTGAGGCCGTAGGGGTAGTGGTCGGCGGAGAGGACGATCACCGTGTCCTCCAGCTTCCCCGCCGCCTCCAGCTGGTTGACCAGACGCTGCACCGCCAGCTCCAGTTCCATCTGACAGGCCAGATAGCACCGCACCGCCTCGCTGTAGGGCAGGTCCTCCACAGAGCTCCAGTGCCGGGCGGCCATGGCGTTTTCCTCCAGGGTGTAGTTGAGGTGTCCGCTCACCGTCAGGCAGTAGACCATAAACCGGTCCTCGTTGACGAACATGGGGACGATCTCCTCCATCATCTCCACATCCGAGGGTGGGAACTGCCCGCCCCAGTCCATGTTCAGCCCCTGGCCGATGGCGTAGTACTCATAGCCCATGTTGGGGTGGGAGAGGTTTCGGTCATAGTAGTCGTAGAGGTAGTCGTGGAAGGCCATGGTCCGGTAGCCCTCCTTCCGGAACTGGTTGCCCAGGGCGAAGGGCATATAGTTCTCCGAGGACAGGGAGTAGCTCCACACCCCCGACTTGGGGATGAGGCCGGTGGTGGTCACATATTCCCCGTCGGAGGTGGACACCCCCCAGAGAGGGGTATAGAAGTTGTCAAAGACAAAGCCCTCGTGGGACAGCTTCCACAGTGTGGGGGTGCGCTGGGGGTCCATGGCCAGGGTGGAGAAGCCCTCGGCCACGATCCACACCAGGTTCTTCCCCTTGAAATATCCCGTCCACTGGTTTTCCGGGGTGGGGGTGCGCTGGGAGAACCACTGGTGTGCCTGGAGCAGGCCCTCGTCGGTCTCCCCGGCGATAATGGTATCAAAGTCGATGGGCAGGGCGTGGACCCCCTGGGGAGCAAAGACTGCCGTGGAGTCTCCTCCCTCCTGGGTTCCATCCGGGTCCTGAGAGGCGTCCGCCGAGCTGTCGGAGGGCAGGTCCTCCCCCCGGTCTGGATCGATGCCGAAGAGGACCCGCCGGATCTCCAGCTGGGTCTGGGTGAGGGCCCCGAAGTACTGGGTCTCCAGCTCGGGGGTGGCGGTCTGAAAATAGATGTACCGCAGAGACATGACTCCGCCTCCGCACAGCATCACCAGCCCTATAGCCAGCAGCTGGATCAGAGCGGCCAGAGCTGCCCATCGCAGGCGCAGGCCTGCCGAGCGGTGCTCCGGGGAAATGATCCTTCCCCTGAGCCAGATGGCCAGCCCCACAGGAATGGCCATCATCACCACCGGGAACCAGTTGACCAGCACCTCTCCCACCGCCATATCGCCAAAGGCCCCGGCCACCATGGCCATTTTGGTCAGGGAGAAGATGGTGAGAAAAACCTTGAACAGCCGGTAGTACACTGTCTGGGCGCCCAGCCACAACGAGAGGACCAGTGTACAAATAACCAGCAGGTTCCTCCCGTGCCGGGGAGATACCCCGCCGCACAGCAGGCCCAGCAGCAGAGCCACGGGCAGGGAGAAGAGCAGAGTGAAAAAGACCCCGGGAAGGGTGAGAGAGCCAAAGCAGAAGAGCTTCAGAAACAGCTCCTCATAATAGATGACCCCCAGAAAAAACAGGGAGGGGGCGGCCAGGGGCCTCCAACGCCTGTAGAGGCGGGCGAAGGGGAGAGAATACATGGCGGGTATCTCCTTTGGAGAAAGACTGTATTGCCTTGATTATATTGAAATGGCACGGAGTTGTCAATGTGGGAGAAAAAGGAGAAAAAGTGTCAATATAATACAAAAAATTTTTTTGGATAAAGTACCTTTTTGTATGGATGACATAGGAATTTTCTTGTCAGAATCGGCTCCATCTGCTATAATAAGTCGGAACTTCACAGTTTGTTCATATCTGTGCCGCCCGGGTTTCCGGCGGCCTTTTGTACGAAAGCGAGGAACGCGCGTGTCTCAGTTGAGTCAGGCCCTGGTCCGGGGGCTGGAAAAGGTCTACTCCGCCTATTACGATGTGGAGGAGATCCCCGGAGAGGGCCCTCTGAAGGCCCTTTGCGCCTACCACTCCCGGGACAGCCAGTATGTGCTGAGCAAAAAGGCGGAGCTGTGGGCGGCGGAAAACCATGAATACCTCTATCTGTGGGCGCTGGAGCGCCTGGAGGAGGGGAGCGGGGAGGAGATCTTCCAAAAAGTCCTCTCTGACGGCGAACCCCGGGTCAGACCCCACTCCCAGCATATGAGCACCTACCTTACGGCGGTGGTTCTCTGTGAGAGCGCCGCGCCCGGAGCGAAGGAACAGCTGAAGAAGCTGAAAAAGCGCCGGGAATTCAAGCTATCGCTCCATGGATGGATGGAGTTTCGTATAGCCGCGGTGGACCTGTCCACCGGCGAAATTTCCACCAATCGGGCGGGGAAGGTCTTGGAGAAGGACCTGAAGCGCCTGGTGGAACGCATCATTGCCAACTACAAAGGAGAGGAGAAAACTCAATGAATGCAATGCTTGTTGTAATTGTTGGCATTATCATTCTGATCGTGGGATACATTTTCTACGGCGGATGGCTTGCCAAGCAGTGGGGCGTTGACGACTCCAAGGTCACCCCCGCCCATGAGCTGGAGGACGGCATGGACTATGTCCCCGCCAAGGCCCCCGTGCTGATGGGACATCACTTTTCTTCCATCGCCGGCGCCGGCCCCATCAACGGCCCCATCCAGGCCGCCGTGTTCGGCTGGGTGCCCGTAGTGCTGTGGGTGCTCATCGGCGGCATCTTCTTCGGCGCCGTCCATGACTACGGCGCTCTGTTCGCCTCTATCCGCCACAAGGGCCAGTCCATCGGCGAGGTCATCGCCCTGAACATCGGCGACCGGGCCAAGAAGCTCTTTTTGATCTTCTCTTACCTGACCCTGATCCTGGTTGTGGCGGCCTTCGCCTCCATCGTGGCCAGCACCTTCGTGGGCTTCAACGCCGACGGCTCCCACAACGAGACCAACGCCTCCGTGGCCATGATCTCCCTGCTGTTCATCGTGATGGCCATTCTCTTCGGCTTCTTTGTCTACCGGAGAGGGGCTTCCCTGTCCGTGGCCACCATCGCCGGCTGTATCGGCATCGTGATCTGCCTGGCCATCGGTCTGAGCTGGCACCCCATCTACCTGAGCAACACCGCCTGGATGTGGATCATCGGTCTGTACATCCTGGTGGCCTCTGTGGCTCCCGTGTGGATCCTGCTCCAGCCCCGTGACTACCTCAGCTCCTTCCTGCTGTACGCCATGATGATCATTGCCGCTGTGGGCGTGATCGGCGCCGGCCTCACCGGCGCGGACGCCGCCCACATGGACATGCCCGCCTTCACCGGCTGGGTGGACACCCTGGCGCCTACCGGCAGCTCTCTGGGCTCCGTGTTCCCCGCCCTGTTCGTCACCATCGCCTGCGGCGCCATCTCCGGCTTCCACTCCCTGGTGGGCTCCGGCACCACCGCCAAGCAGCTGGACCACGAGCGGGACGCCAAGCCCATCGCCTACGGCGGCATGCTCATCGAGTGCGCTCTGGCCCTCATCTCCCTGGCTGCCGTGTCCTTCATCTGGACTGAGTACGCCTCCGGCGAGATCGTGACCCCCACCCAGGTCTTTGCCACCGGCATTTCCCGCATGGTCGCCTCCATCCCCGGCCTGGCCGGCGCTCAGAGCACCATCGCCTCCCTGCTGGTGCTCACCGTGTCCGTGTTCTGCCTGACCTCTCTGGATACCGCCACCCGTCTGGCCCGGTATATGTTCCAGGAGTTCTGGCTGAAGCCCGGCGAGACCTATAAGGACGCCACCGGCGCCAAGGCTGTCCTCACCAACCCCGTGGTGGCCACCGCCATCACCGTGGTGCTGGGCGTGGGCCTGGGCATGACCGGCTACTCCAAGATCTGGCCCCTGTTCGGCGCTGCCAACCAGCTGCTGGCCGCTCTGGCTCTGCTGGCTGTGTGTGCCTGGCTGGGCAACATCGGCAAGAACAACAAGATGTTCTACTTCCCCATGCTGTTCATGCTGGTGGTTACCCTGTACTCCCTGTTCCAGACCGTCACCACCAAGGTCGGTCAGATCACCAGCACCGATCCTGAGGTGCTGGCCAAGGTGGACTGGGGCACCTATGCCCAGGCCATTCTGGGCGCCCTGCTCTTCGTGCTGGCCATCGTGCTGGCCGTGGAGGGCTGCATGACCATCTTCGGCAAGAAGAAGGCTCAGGTCTGATCTCAGGTTCCCGGATACAAATTCCCCTGGCTGCGGCCGGGGGAATTTTTTATTTGCGGGGACAAACGGGTTATGCTATGATAGCGGAGAGAGAGGAGGAGCCTGCTTTGGGAGAGAAAAGGCTGATCCGTGGATTTTTAATGGCCGAGGGGGCCCTCTACGCCCTGTTTCTGACTATGGACCTGCTGAGGCTGGGCCGGGCGGGGGACCCGATAAAGTTTTGCTCCATCATCCTGTGCGCCGCCTTCTGCCTGTACTGGAGCCGGCGGGGCGGGGAGGGGCTGGTGGCCGGGGCCATGGTCCTCACATTGTGCGCCGACTTCTTTCTGCTGGTGCTGGACCGGGACTACCCCCTGGGGGTGCTCATTTTCTGCGCTGTCCAGGGACTCTATCTCCTGCGCCTGTGCCGCTTTATGGGGCGGCGGCCCCTGTGGCTTTGCCGGGGGGCGCTGCTTCTCCTGGGGCTGGGGGTGCTGTGGAGGCTCCGCTTCCTTACCCCCCTCAACGCCCTGGTGTGCTTCTATCTCTCCAGCTTCGTATGCAATGTGCTCACGGCCCTCCCTGTCCCCGGCCGCCGGGGGCGGCTGTTCGCTGTGGGGCTGGGGCTGTTTTTATGCTGTGACATCTGTGTGGGGGCCCGGAACGCCCCGGAGCTTGTCCCCCGGTGGGCGGCGGGAGCCGTCCAGGTGGGGATGTGGCTCTTTTATCTGCCCGGGCAGGTGCTCATTTCCCTGTCTGCCCTGCCCGACTCTGCCCTGGGAGGTCCTGTCCATGAAACCCATCAAGGAAAGTAAGCTGCTCACTCTGGCTCTGGCTCTGGTGCTGGCTCTGGGGGTGCTCTCCGCCTCCATCGCCGTACCCATTTTGTGCCGGAGCTTCTACTATGCCCAGATCGGCCCCCTGGGCCTGGAGGAGTATACCGGCCTCAATGAGGAGGTCATCCGGCAGGCCTATGACGGCGTGCTGGACTACTGCACCGGAAAGACGGAGACCTTCTCCGCCGGCCTTCTGCCCTTCTCCGACTCCGGGGAGAGCCACTTTGCCGATGTGCGAAACCTCTTCCTGCTGGATCTTTGGGTGCTGGGACTCTCCCTGGCCGCCCTGGTCCTGCTGCTCCTCCTGGTCCGGCGGCAAAGGCTCCGCCCCCGGCGGCTGCTGGGGCGGGGTCCGGGGTTCTGGGGGGCCGCCGGACTGGGGGGCGTGTTCCTCCTCATCGGGGGGCTGGCCGCCCTGGACTTTGACAGGGCCTTTGTGGTGTTCCACGCCCTGTTTTTCCCCGGGAAGGACAACTGGATCTTCGACTGGCGCACCGACCCGGTGATCCTCATCCTCCCCCAGGACTTTTTCCGCAACTGCGCCATCCTGGCCCTGGCCCTGGTGCTGGTGTGGTGCGGGGTGCTCATCGCACTTGACTTCATAATCAGTCAAAAAAGACCCGCAAAATAAATTTGCGGGTCTTTTTTGAAAAGGGATTGCACGAAAGACTTGCCTCGATTTCTTACGAAATTGTCGGCAAATCTTTCGTGAGAAGTGTCATTTCCGACGCGCATGTCGCCGGAAATGACGGATTTCAATTTATTCTGCCGCCTGCGGGCGTCAGAACTCCTTGCAGGAGGGCTTTTTCGACATACTAAGACCCGCGAAATAAATTTGCGGGTCTTTTTTCATGACTTTGGCGTCCGGAAGGCAAAAAACCGCTGGCCCAGGTAGTTGAGGACCACGAACAGGCCAGAGCCCGCCAGCATGGTCAGGTTTCCCCGGAGCTGCTCCGAGAGGCCCATTCCCCCCAGCAGGGCTCCCATCACCGGCTGGGCCAGGCCGTAGGCCAAAAGCCAGCACACCGAGATGTTCACCGCGAAGCGCAGCACCACTCCGGCCCCCTTCTCCCGGCTTTTGAAGGTGAAGTGCTTGTTGAGAAAGAAGCTCACCACGCTGCCCACCACATAGTTGGCCGCCGAGGAGACCCAGTACCCCAGATCCCCCCAGGTGTGGAGCCCGGCCAGATTATAAAGGCCGAACATGACCCCGTAGCCCACCAGGGTGTTGACCACCCCCACCAGGATGAAGCGGAAGAAGGTGGGGTCAAAGATCTGTTTCAGCTTTTCCGTCATGGTCCCTGTCCTCGCACTCCTCGGCCACGATATACCGGGGCCGGTCCTTGATCTCTTCGTAAATTCTGGCCACATAGTAGCCGATGATGCCCAGGCAGATCATCAGAATGCTTCCAATGATGAGCTGGAGGAGGATGACGGTGGTGAAGCCCTCCAGGGCCTGTCCCGACACCTTCTGCCACAGGGACCAGAGCCCCAGCGCCACCGAGCACAGGAACACCACTACCCCCAGCAGGGTGACCAGCTGGAGGGGGGCGGCGGAGAAGGAGGTGAGGTTCACCAGGGCGTACCTGGTGAGGCTGCGGATGGACCACTTGGACTCCCCCTCCAGCCGGGGCTGGACCTCAAATTCCACCTGGGCGGTGGAAAATCCGATCCAGGAGGACAATGCCCGGAAGAAGGCGTTCTTCTCCCGCATGGCCAGCAGGGTGTCCACCGCCCGCCGGTCCAGGAGCTTGAAGTCCGAGGCCCGGGACATGTCGATGCCCGTGGCGTTGCTGATGAGGGAGTAGAAGGTCCTGGCCGCCAGGGTGTGGAGGGGATTTTCCTTCCCCCGGCTCACCTTCACCCCCTCCACCACCTGAAAGCCCTGTTCCCACAGGCGGTACATCTCGATGATCTTCTCCGGGGGGTGCTGAAGGTCGCAGTCCAGCACCACGGCGCAGTCCCCCCGGGCCTGGGCCAGGCCGGCGAAGATGGCCGCCTCCTTGCCGAAGTTCCGGGAGAAGCGTACCCCCCGCACCTGGGGGTAGGGGGCAATTTGTGCCTGGATGGCCGCCCAGGTGCCGTCCCTGGAGCCGTCGTCCACAAAGATGAGCTCGTATCGGATGTCCGCCCCGGAGAGCAGGGTGCAGATCACCCGGGCCGCCCGGGGGACGGAGGCCTCCTCATTGTAGGCGGGGAGGACCACCGAGAGCAGAGGTTTTTCTTGTTTATCCCGCATAGGTGTTATCTCCTGTTTTCATAGGCGATCTCGTAGTCGGTCTTGGGGGTGTATTCCTGGGCCAGGCGCACCACCACCCGGCCGTCCAGGACCTGGACGCTCCCCTGGGCGGGGTAGAGGGGCATGGACTGAAATTCCTCAGAGTCAGAAATGGCGATCATGGTCTCCTCGGGGAGCTCCTCCACCGGGAAGTTCAGCCAGTCGCTGAGGTAGTAGTAGATGTGCTTGTTCAGGGGGAGCACCGAGTTCATGGGCACGCTGTAGTGGTCCACCTGGAGGTAGGAGGGGATGTCCGACTGAATTTGCTCTGCCGGGACGGCCCCCACAATGGCGATCTCCATTCCCGGCTCGTACCCCTCGCAGCTCTCGACGCGGGAGAGCAGCCGGGTGGCCCAGCTCTCGGTGGCCCGGTGAGCCTGGGCGGAGGCGGTGTAGAGGAGGTTATTGGTGTTGAGGCAGAAGAGGAGCAGCAGGGCGCACCAAACCGCCCCGGCAGGAAGGAGCGTATACGGCTTCCCCACCGGCTCCAGACCGTCGGAGCGGTCCAGAACCAGCAGCACCAGCAGGTAGACGGAGACGAAGGCGTACTTCATCAGGGGGGTGGGGGCGGAGTAGGGGCTGAGCACCT
>CALWOR010000083.1 GCA_944383205.1 uncultured Oscillospiraceae bacterium
TGAGACAACCATGCGGGCCTTAGGAGAGAAGCTCTCCGCCCAGCGGCTGCTGCAGATGCTTACCCGCCTTCAGGGGGCGGCTGCCGATCTGGCCCGGAGCAGCAACCGCCGCACCGATGCAGAGCTGTGCCTTATCCGGCTGAGTGATGAGGAGCTGGATGAATCGCTGTCCGGGCTGGCTGTCCGGGTGGCAAAGCTGGAGGAGCGGATGGCTGCCGGAGGCGTGCCTGCTGCTCAAATACAGACTCCTGCACGCAAGCCCGTTGCCCCTCAAAAGGCTGCAGAGGATGTCCCTCCCTGGGAGGAGGAGGGCCCGGCCCTGCCCCAGGAGCCGGAGGAGATCCGGAACTGCAAGACGGAAGCTTCTCCAGTTTCCCGGTCACGGGAAGAGAAGCCCGCTCCGGCTTGTCAGGCAGGTAATTCGGGGGGTGACAGTGCTTTCTGGCCCTCCTTTGCCGCGGGCCTCAAAGGAAAAGTGACCCCCACGGTGATGCCCTATCTCAATAACCCCGCCAAGGTGAAAGGCGTCTGGAAGAATGGAAAGCTCACCTTGTGGGTGGACGGAGAGTTTACCCGCTCCATGCTCAACAAGCCCGCAATCCTGGAGGGAATGGCCCAGGCGGCCCAGGCCCTCTTTGGCGGTGAAAGACCCGCTGTCAGCGTGGTGGTAGGTGTTCCCCCTGTGGACGATGGGCAGGGAGAGCCTCCGATGCCGGCTGAGGCTTCCTCTTCCGAAAAGGGTGAGGGGCAGAAGGATGCGCTGGATGAGCTTTTGGCCTTTGGCGAGCAGTTTGACAATATTGTAATTCAGTAATATCAGGATAAAGGAGATCGGTACTATGGCAAAAGGCTTTGGCGGCCGGGGAATTCCCGGTATGGGCGGCGGCATGAATATGAACATGCTCAAACAGGCCCAGAAGATGCAGCAGGATATGATGCGCATGCAGCAGGAGCTTCAGGAAAAGGAGTATCAGGCCGCGGCCGGAGGCGGTGTGGTCTCCGCCACCGTCAATGGTAAGCATGAGCTGAAGAATCTTACCATTGACCCTGAGGCTGTGGACCCCGAGGATGTGGAGATGCTTCAGGATATGATCGTGGCCGCAGTAAATGAGGCCATGCGGGCGGCCGACAACGATGCTGCCAGCACCATGCAGAGCCTCACCGGCGGGCTGGGCCTGCCCTTCTAAATTTGGATGATTTATGTAAAACCGCCCCGAAAGGGGCGGTTTTACTCTTGCATGGCCCATTGAATGGGTATAAAATAGAAGAAAATGGATTGTCGGGAAATTTTCCTCCCTGTGTGGCGGCACAGAGAGGGAAGCGCGTTGAGAAAGAGAAGTGAGAGAAGTGCATTGGATCCACTTTCATGAGCACCACCCAAAAGAGCATGAGGACCAGCGGCAGCGGATGCTGGAGACGCCGGTGAACCGGCTGATCCCTACCCTGGCTGTCCCAACCATCATCAGCATGATGGTGACCTCGGTCTATAACATGGCGGATACCTACTTTGTCTCCCAGATCAGCACCAGTGCCTCTGGAGCGGTTGGAATTGTTTTTTCCGTCATGGCGATTATTCAGGCAGTGGGCTTTACTGTGGGGATGGGCTCCGGCTCCATTGCCTCCCTGAAGCTGGGACAAAACCGCAGGCAGGAGGCGGATGTGGTGGCCTCCAGTGCGGTGCTTACAGCCCTGGTGCTGGGCAGCGTGCTGGCTTCCATCGGGATTTTCAATATCGGTGAGATCATGTGGCTCCTGGGCAGTACCCCCACCATTTATCCCTACGCCCTGGACTATGCCCGGTACATCATCTTGGGCTGCCCGGTGATGATCCTGGCCTTCACCCTCAACAACCTGCTGCGCTGGCAGGGAAAAGCCAGCCTGTCCGTGATCGGTCTGGGCACCGGAGGCGTACTCAACATGGTGCTGGACCCCCTGTTCATCTTCGGCTTTGACCTGGGGATTGCCGGGGCGGCCATCGCCACCCTGCTGAGCCAGTGCGTGAGCCTTGCCATTCTGGCCTCCTTTTTCATTTTGAAGAAAAGCGATCTGAGGGTAAGCCCCGCCTGCATCTCCCGCTCCCCCAAGACCTATATCGCTATTTTGAAGCAGGGGATGCCTTCCTTCTTCCGCCAGGGGGTCATGTCCCTGGGAACCATGTCCCTCAACTGGAACGCCAGACTGTTCGGTGACGCGGCGGTAGCCGCTCTGGCCATTGTCACCAAGGTGTTCATGTTCATCCAATCGGTGACCATCGGCTTTGGACAGGGGTTCCAGCCGGTGCTGGGCTATAACTATGGGGCGGGCCGCCTGGACCGGGTGAAGGAGGCAGTGGTATTTTCCATCCGTACCTGCACCATTATCCTGACCGTTGCGGCGGTGATCGGCTTTCTCTTTGCCCAGCAGATCATCACCCTCTTCCGGGACGATCCGCTGGTCATTGAGATCGGCACCCGCGCCTTCCGCTATCAGTGCTTTACCCTTCCGCTGGGGGCGGTACTTACCTTTGCCAACATGTTTTTCCAGTCCTTGGGCAAGTCCTTCCGGGCCACCGTTCTGGCCATCTGCCGGCAGGGATTGGCGATCCCCCTGGTGTTCCTGCTTGCCTGGGGCTTTGGGCTGACGGGCCTGGAGCTGACCCAGGCCACCGCTGACCTGCTTGGGTTCCTGGTGGCCGATTCCATCCTCCTGCACTATTTCATGAAGGAATTTGGGAAGGAGAACCACTGAGCTGTCCCGCCGCCCGGCTTGCCGGGCGGCGATTTTTTCGGGCGGGAATTTAAATACTTCTTAAGAATTTATGCCTTACAACTTAATCAGTCTGTGGTATCCTATGGACAAGAATACTGCATGGGGGAAAGCATAATGTACACCATTCTGATCTGTGACGACGACCGGGATATTGTCTCGGCACTGGACATCTATCTTACCAGCGAGGGGTATCAGACCATCAAGACCTATAACGGACTGGAGGCCATCCGGGCCGCCGAGACCAACGAGATCCATCTGATCCTGATGGACATCATGATGCCTGAACTGGATGGCATCCGGGCTACCGCCAAGCTGCGGGAGGGCAGCAATGTGCCCATCATCCTCCTTACCGCCAAAAGTGAGGATACAGACAAGATCCTGGGCCTCAACATCGGGGCGGATGACTACATTACAAAGCCCTTTAACCCTCTGGAGGTCATTGCCCGGGTCAAGTCCCAGCTGCGGCGGTACACCTCTCTGGGGGGCGCCGACAAGGGCCCCGGCCTTCTCACTGTGGGACCCATCTCCATGGACGACGGTGCCAAGGTGGTGACCGTGGACGGGGAGGCCATCTCCCTGACCCCCATTGAGTACAATATCCTGAAGCTTCTTTTGTCCCATCCGGGGCAGGTATTCTCCTCTGCACAGATCTATGAGCAGGTGTGGAACGACCCGGCCTTCGGCTCAGAGAACACCGTAGCCGTCCACATCCGGCACCTTCGGGAGAAGATCGAGATCAACCCCGCTGAGCCCCGGTATCTGAAGGTGGTCTGGGGTTTGGGCTATAAGATGGAAAGGGGGAGCAACTGAGTTGAAGAAAATGCAGGGCAGCTCCTGGGGCAAGCTGCTGGCAGTCCTGCTGCTGCTGGTCACCGCCTTCGGCGCGGGACATTTTGCCTTAAAAAGCATCCTGAATCTCCCTTATGTGGCCGCGGAGGACTGGCAGGAGACATCGCAGTTTGACCGATTGCTGGCGGAGCGGCAGGAGCAGCTGGCACAGCTGTGCCAGCTGGACATGGAGCTGATGTCAGGAGAGCTGTCCTTTGTCCAGCAGGAGCGGAAGCTGCGGCAGTATTCGCAGCTGATGGAGGGACTTCGGCAGGAGAACACCTGGTTTCGCTGGCAGGTGCTCAGCTCCAGCAGTGCAAGCATCCTTTACACCAATCTGGAGACACAGACCCTGGACCAGGCAGTGGAAGCGGTGCGCTACGCCACCTTTACCGCCGGTGAGCACCTGGTACAGAACTCCGGCGCGGAGGGAGAGGGGAGCGTATTTATCGAACTGGAGGAGGCAGATGGGGAAAGCGGCATCTATTATGCCGGGATCATCCCCGCCGCGGGGGAGGAACTGCTGATCCAGTGCGGAGTTCCTGCCCAGGTGGATGAGTCCGTCTCTGATGAATTTTTTGCTCTGTGGAAGGAGTATGGGGAGAACCGGGCCAATTTTCAGCCCAATATGATGCAAACACTGGCTTGTTCCCTGCTGTGTCTGGGCTGCTTCCTCTACATCCTCTGGACTGCCGGGCACAAGGAGGGGGAAGAAGGAATCGTCCTCACCTGGCAGGAGCACATCTTTTTTGACCTCTACCTGGCCTTTCTGATTCTGGCTGCTCTGGGGCTGTGTTTCCTGGGCCTCAATTTTGGTGACTATCTGGTGTACAGCATCATATATGGAGAGAACAGCGGGGACCTTGTCCCCTTTATGCAGGAGTGGATACTGCCCGCTTTGGCGGCCCTGCTGGTCGGTACGATAACTCTGGCCGCCCGAACTTTTGCAGTTCGCCTGAAGGGCCGGGCCCTGGCCCGGAGCACCCTGCTGTGCAGGGTGCTGATGTGGCTGTGGCGGGTATTGAGGGACTTTTTCCAGTCCCTGCCCGTTACCTGGCGGGCAGTGGGGCTCTTTGCCGGGTACGCGGTGGTCGGCGGATATCTGCTTTTGACTGCCCGGTACAGCGCTCTGGCTCTGGGGGCATGGTGCCTGCTGAATTTCGCTGCCCTGGTCTTTTTGGGCTGGTGGACAGTAAGCCTGAGCAAGCTGCGTCAGGGGACCAAGGCCATCGCTGCAGGAGACCTGGAGTACCGGGTGGACACCGGACGGATGCCCCGGGACCTGAAGATCCAGGGGGAGGATCTGAACAACATTTCCCTGGGACTGGCCGGGGCGGTGGACGAGAAGATGAAGAGCGAGCGGTTCAAGGCGGAACTCATTACCAATGTGTCCCACGACCTGAAAACTCCTCTGACCTCCATTATAAATTATGTTAACCTCCTGAAAACCACGGATCAGGCTGACCCCACCGCCCGGGAATACATCGAGGTACTGGACCGGAAGTCCCAGCGGCTGAAAAAGCTCACCGAGGATCTGGTGGAGGCCAGTAAGGCTTCCACAGGGGTGCTGTCGGTAAACCGGGAGAAGATCGGCATGGCCCAGCTTTTGGATCAGGCCATGGGGGAGTGGGAGGAACGGCTGCGGGAGCGGCAGCTGACGGTGATCACCAACCTTCCCGAGGGGGAGACCTGGGTATACGCCGATGGCCGCCACCTGTGGCGGGTCATCGACAACCTTCTGTCCAACTGCGCCAAGTATGCCATGGAGGGCACCCGAGTCTATGTAGACCTGACCCGGGGGAAGGGACAGGTATGCCTGTCCGTCAAGAACATCTCCCGTGAGGCCTTGAATATACCCGCTGAGCGTCTGATGGAACGCTTTGTCCGGGGGGAGGAGTCCCGCACCACAGAGGGCTCCGGCCTGGGATTATCCATCGCTCGGAGCCTCACTGAGCTCCAGGGGGGGCAGTTCGATCTGGCGGTAGACGGGGACCTCTTCAAGGCCAGCGTGACCCTGCCCCAAGCCAACTGAACAGCAGTGTCCGACACCCGTCTCTTTTCGGAGAGGCGGGTGTTGCTGTGTTCTTTGACGGCGGGAAATTTACGAAAAAAATATGTTCATTTTCTGTAATTTGTGGTATGATGATAAACAGCACCACTATGGAGTGGGTGCAGATAAAAGGAAAGGAGCGGAACGAGGCTGTGAAGAAAAAATGGATTGCGCTGGCCCTGGTGCTGGCTATGACCCTGAGCTTGAGCGGCTGTCTGTTCCGCTCTCCTGAGGACCTCTACCGCCAGCCGGAGAAGTCGGCGGGATATGAGAAGCTCAACGAGGCCATCCGAAAGGTCCGCACCGCGCTGGAGCTCAGCTACGGCGTAGCGGTGGAGGACGCCGGCATCGTGTCGGGGGACAATACCGCCAGCATTCAGCTTCAGGATTTGGATGGGGACGGCAGTCGGGAGAGCGCGGTGACCTTTCTCCGGGTGCCCGGAGTCACCAAGCCGCTGAAGATTCTGATCTTCACCCAGATGGGGGAGGAGTACCAGGTCACCGGCATGGTAGAGGGCGAAGGAACTGTGGTCTACAGCATCGAGTACCAGCAGCTCAATGACACCGGGCGCAAGGAGCTGGTGGTCAACTGGCAGATCAGCACCGGCGCCTATCAGCTGGGGGTCTATACCCTGGACGAGCTCTTACTGCCGGGAACGGATGAGGGGCAGATGATCAAAACCGACTCGACCCAGACGGATTTCTCCAGACTTGTGGGCAGTGAGCTGCTGCTTACCTGGTGCAGTGTGTCCAGTGATGGAAGCAATGGAGCCCGCCTGACCGATATCAATCAGGATACATTGACCGAGCTGGCGGTGATCCGAGTGGATTCTACCGGTATGAACAGCTATGTGGAGCTGTTCGGCTGGCGGGACGGTGCCATGACCTCCCTGGGAACGGTGAACCTCTCCAAGGGAATCACTGAGCTGAGCCGGGTGCGCCTCAACTACCTCTCCGGTCAGCCCGAGCCCCCTGCTCTGTACATTACAAGCACTCTGGCAAACGGAGGAAAGGCCATCGATGTGGTGGCCTGTGTGGACGGCCATCTGACTGACCTTACTTTGGACGAGTCGGGCATCAGCCGGGAGATCCTCCAGGGCTATACCGAGGTGACACCCACGGACATCAACGGGGATTATATTCTGGAGATCCCCACACCCAACGCCCTGCCCTCCTATGGGGAGAACTATTCTACAGACTTCTGGCTCATCGACTGGTGCCAGTATGACGAGCATGGCCACCGCAATCATGTGATGACCACCTACCACAATGTCTCCGATGGCTGGTACCTGGAGATCCCTGAGAGCTGGCGGGGTCAGATCACCATTTCACGCAACGACCAGGTGACCGGACAGCGGGAGGTGATCGTCTCCCGGTGGATGGGAGAGGACGAGGAGCCTGAGCCCTTCCTGAGCATTTACCGCATTTCCAGCAGCCAGGGGAACCGAGTGGCCGAAAACGGCTGGTTCCTGCTGCGGGAGGAGGAAAGTGTCATTTACGCCGCCCAGTTCAAGGGAAGCTGGGACTGCGGCCTCAACGAGCAGGAGCTGCGGGACCGGGTGAAGAGCATTCAGACCAGTTGGTATTACGATTAGGCCGGGGCGAGAGCGCCGGGGAATGAAACCGCGTTTAGCGTACAGGGAAAGAGGAACAGTTCATGCGCAAGGTATTGGTGCTGGAGGACGAGGAAAATATCCGCAGCTTTGTGGTCATCAACCTGAAGCGGGCGGGGTATCAGACCATTGAGGCGGGCACGGGGGAAGACGCCCTTGTGGCCCTGAAGGAAAATCCGGACATTAAGGTGGCTCTGCTGGACATCATGCTGCCCGGCATTGACGGCTTTGAGGTCTGCCGCCGGATCCGGGCCATGGACAATAAGATCGGCATCATCATGCTTACCGCACGGGCACAGGAGATGGACAAGGTGACGGGGCTGATGACTGGGGCGGATGACTATGTGACCAAGCCCTTCTCGCCCGCCGAGCTCACTGCCCGAGTGGACGCCCTGTTTCGCCGTACGGGCGGGGACAGCGCCCCTGCCTCCGCCGACGAGATTAGTGATCCTCCCTTCCTGCTGAATACCCGTAATCGCACCCTGGAGAAAAATGGTCAGTGGGTGAAGCTCACCCAGGTGGAGTACGCCATTATCAAGCTGTTTATGGAAAATCCAGGGAAAGCCCTCTCACGGGAGGAGATCCTGGACACGGTAT
>CALWOR010000084.1 GCA_944383205.1 uncultured Oscillospiraceae bacterium
TTTCCGCCAACAGCACATCGGGAAAGCGGGAGAGAAGGGAGACGGAGATGTCATCGGACAGCCCATACTCCGAAGCTAGCTGCTTCAGAGCGGCGTAGTAGCCGTCGGCCACCGGCTTGTTCACCGACACCTGGACTTTTTCCGCCCCAGTGCTGTCCAGGGTGACAAACACATCCACCTTTCCCCGGGAAATGGTATTCTGCACCCGGCCCTTGATGGCATCCTCCGCAAAGAGGTAGATCCGGGGAATACGGACATTGCAGTCCAGGTACCGGTTATTCACCGAGCGCAGCTCCACTGTAATGGTGCAGCCGTTTACCGTCTCCTCCGCCCGGCCGTAGCCGGTCATACTCTTGACCAAATCGGTCACACTCCTTTTTCTCTCTTCCGGTCAGCTCCGGCGGCCCAGGCCCAGTCGGACCCGCAGCATCGTGATCAGCCGGGACAGACCCACATCGTAAATCACAAACACCACATTGCCCACTCCGTAGAGGAGCAGGCTGTTCTCCCCCAGCCAGGGGGGAGGATTGGGAAGGAACAGGCCCCGCAGGACAAACCACCCCAGGGTCAGGATCACATTGAAATAGCCCAGCTTCAGCACCCACTCCAGAGGCAGCCGGCGCAGGCTCTCCACCCGCTCCTTCACCACAGGGTAGAGGCCAAAGAAGGTGAGAAACAGCAGGGCCACCCCCTTGTCAGGCAGGAAGATCAGGCCCAAAAGGCCCGCCGCCCCCCAGCACAGGTACCCCGCCGCCCGTCCGGCGGCCAAAGTGGCGGCCATGGGGAAGAGCCCTCCTACCGCGGTAAGGCCCAGCCGCCCCGAGGGGGCCACACAGGCAAGCCACAAAAAGGCCAGAGCGCCTGCGGCCAGCACGCCCCCCAGGGCGGTCTTTCCGCTGCGCCCGGAACTCGAGCCCCCCATTCAGCAATGCCCTCCGCCGCACAGGCAGTTGAGGCAGAGCATGGTGGTACAGCAGTCCATGGCGTCCATTCCTCCGCCATAGCCGGCGGGGCGGTAGCCCCCCGCCCCCCGCTGCATGATGGCCAGAGCCTGTCGGTATTCCATATTGTTGGGCTCCAGCTGCACCGCACGGGAGTAGTTCTGCATGGCCTCGTCCATCCAGCCCTTCCGGTAGGCGATGCTCCCGCTGAGGAAGTACCACTCCCCGTCCCGCTGGTTCACCTGGAAGAGAAGCCGCTCCGCCCCGGCCAGGTCGCCGGCGTTGATCATGGAACGCACCTGTGCATAGGTCTGGTTGGAGGAAGAGTAGCCCCCCTGGTAGGAGCTCTGGTAGGAGCCCCCGTAGCTCTGGGAGCTCTGGTAGCCGCCGCCCCCGGAGCGCTGTTTGGTAATGGTGTCGTAGGCCTCGTTGATCTCCTTCATCTTCTCCTCAGCCAGGTCGGCCAGAGGATTGTTCTGGTAGTTGTCCGGGTGATACTTTCTTGCCAGCTCCCGGTAGGCCTTTTTGACCTCCTCGTCGCTGGCGCTGGGGCTCACCCCAAGGACGCTGTACGGGTCTCTCATGTGTCGTTTCTCCATATCTTTTGTTTTTTGATCTGGGCCCAGCTCCCGTCAAAGACGGCCCGCTGTACCAGAGGCAGGCCCAGGTAGATCATATTTTCCAAAAGGGCGCTCCGGCAGCCGAAGTCCCCCAGCTGCAGGGCCTCCCCCATCCGGCCCAGGGACTGGTCCATGGTGAGGGCCAGGGCCCCGTCATCTCCCTGGGGCCCATACCGGGCAGTGACCGGATTATACCGCCCCGCCTGTCGGTCTTCCTCCAGGTCATCCCGGGCGTCGGCCAGGTAGATCCACCGCCCCAGGTGGTAGAGCAGCTGTCCCAGCACCCGTCCCCGCGTTCCCTCTGCCGGGGCGGCCGACTGAAGAAGCCGGGCAAAGGTGTCCGCCGGGCGGTCCAGAGAGGGGCAATTTTCCCTCTCCAGCGCCGAGAGCTCCACCAGGCAGCCCCGCACCGCCCGGTCAAAATCGGGCGCCTGCCGGGCAGCTTTTCGGTAGGCGGGTCTCAGCAGCAGGGACAGAGCCCGGGCAGGCAGGCCAGCAAAAAATCCCTCGTCCTGTACGCTGTCCCGGAGCTTCCACCAGGCCAAAATCACGCTCTCGTCCGCGGCCAGCTCCAGGGCAGGGCTCTGGACACACATGGTCTTTTTCACCAGGGGGTTGGCGTGGCACCGGCCCCGGCAGGGCTCCCAGCCTTCCTCCTCCTCCCACAGCACCAGGGCCAGAAAGGTGAAGTCAAAGTTCAAAAACATGGGAGCGATCAGGCCATACCGCCGTCGCAGGCAGCGGCAAAGTCCGCAGTAGGTTGCTCTGTAAAGGTCAAAATCCTTACACTTTAATTCCGGCCGAAAGGGGCGCACATAGCCAAACACACCGCCGCCCTCATCTCAGCCGCTTCAGGATGGAAAATTCCGGGGCGGCAGAGCGGGTCATGGCCCGGTTCAGGAGGAAGGCGGGGACAAAGCCCGCCGCCAGTCCCAGCACCGCGGTGCCCATGGCGGCCAGGTCCCCCAGATCCAGCAGGGACTGCCCCAGCACATAGCCCGCCCCCAAACCGATACAGGGCAGCAGGAAGACCACCACTGAGGTGCCGATGTTGTGGCCCACGGAGGGCTCCACCTCCACCAGCTCCCCGGGCCGGGCCCCAATGGGGTTGGCGGCCAGGGCCAGGATCTCCTGGGGAGGCTTGGCGGTACAGCCGGCGCAGGCCCCGTCGCAGTGGAGCCCGCACTCCATCTGGCGAAGGAGCGAGACCTCCGCCACGCCCTCCCGGACGATTTTCTTTACGATCGCATTTTGAACCATGGTTTCATTTCCTCCAAAGCTTGGGGCCGCCGGACACTACCGGCTGATGTTCACCACAATGGTGTACTCCCCGATGACCCCCACCGAACGGTTGGTATCCAGATAGACCCGGACGGGGACGGAGATCTGCCCGGTGGTGGTCATGTCGGACAGGTCGGCCACAATGCGCAGCTGACTGGCGTCCACCGCCTCCAGATCCTCCGTCTTGCCCCGGACGGTGACCTGCTTCTCCTGGGTCACCGCAACGGCGGTGTAGCCGTTGGCAGGCTGGAGGACGGAGATGTTGTCCACATTGAACACCTTGGTGTCCAGGCTCTTGACGGTGACGGTGACGGTGGCGTCGGTCTCGCCGCTCACATTTTCAAGACTGGGGTCCAGGGAGATGGGGAAGGTAAAGGTGTTGGTCCCAACCACCTTGGACAGGTCGATGCTGCCCACAGACAGCTCGGTGAGGTTATTGATGTCGCTCTCCTCTCCGGAGACGGTGATGCTCTTGGGGTCGATGTCATAGGTGATATCATCGGTGGTGGCACCGCCGCCGTTCTGGAAGCTGACGGTGAGCTTTACATCCTTCTCCACCACCACCGGGACCACCACATAGGCGGTCTCAGAGCTGAGGGTCACATTGAGGTCGGTGAGGGGCACCCCCTGGCTGTCCAGCAGAGTGAGAGGCAGGTCGCCGGTATACCGCTCGTCCAGATTTTCATTCTGGAGCACGGCCACCACCTTGGCCACCTGGCTCACCTCCTCCGCCGAGCCGCTCACCGTCACAGTGGTGGGCTCGATGGACGGGGTGCCCATCTGGTACCCCTCGGCCACCTGGCCCTCCAGGCGGAAGTCCACATTGAAGGTGCTGGTGTAGAGCTTGCCCACAGTCACCGTGATGGTTCCCGGGTCCTTGTTCAGCAGCACCACATCGCTGGTGTTGAAGTTTTCCGGCCACTTGGGCTGGTAGGTGAGGCGGTTCTCCCCCTCCACCAGTCGGGACACATCCAGCGGGATATAGATGTCGTCCTGATAGCGGATGAGGTTATTGATCACGCTCACCGGGGCCGAGACCCGCAGGTCCACCGTCTCGGCGGACAGCTCGCTCACCGTCAGATTCTGTCCGGTGAGCACATTGGTACCGGTGAGCTCCACAGGTACATTGTGGATGGTGGCGGTGTCCTCCGGGTCCACCTCAAGGCGGACATACATCCAGAAAATGACCGCCAGCAGAAGGGAGAGCAGGATATAGACCCACCTGCTGTCCCGCAGCCGTTCCATCATTCCTGGTCGCCCTCCTTCCGTGTGCCGAAGATCTGGCCCAGCAGGGGGATCTGGCCGCTCTTCTTTTCCTTCTCATTGTCGTTGAGCAGCTCATTGCGCAAAAGGCGCTCCAGCGTCTCGGGGGCCAAGTGGCGCTTGAGCATACCCCCTACAGCGGCGGAGATGGAGCCTGTCTCCTCGGAGACGATGACCACCACCGCATCGGAGTGCTCGCTCATGCCGATACCCGCCCGGTGGCGCATGCCCAGATCCCGGCTCAGGTTCACATTCCCCGACAGGGGAAGCATGCACCCGGCTCCCACGATCCGGCCCTCCCGGACGATGACCGCCCCGTCGTGGAGGGGGGCCTTGTTCCAGAAAATGTTCTTGAGCAGCTCGCTGGACACGGCGCAGTCCAGGGCGGTGCCCGTCTTGATCACATCGTCCAGCAGATTCTGCCGCTCAAAGACCATCAGCGCCCCCACCTTGTCCCTGGACATATCGGTGTAGGCCTCGGTGGTCTGCTGGATAGCGGTCTCCAGCTCGGCCCCCGGCTCCCGGTTGGAGGCAAAGACCAGTCCCAGGCCGCCGCTGCCCATCCGCTCCAGAAAGCGGCGGATCTCCGGCTGGAAGAGGATGACCAGCACCAGCACGCCCAGCTCCACCACCTGTTTGAGCAGGAAGCTGGTGGCTGTCAGGGAGATGGCCGAGGAGACCACCATGGCCAGCAGCAGGATCAGGATGCCCCGCAGGACCCGGCCGGAGCTTGTCTTGCGCAGCATCCACAGCAGCTTGTAGATGATGCCCGTCATGATGGCGATGTCCAGCAGGTCGGCCAGCTGGATGCGGATCACAGGAAAATAGCCCTGGAAAATCATCTGGATCATCTCTGCCATACTGCTCCCCCCTCAGGTGGTAAAATTCTTCATCATGTCATTATACGATATTCCGGCCCCGATGGCAACACGAAAGAGGGAGCGTAAAATGAAAATTTTTTAAATTTTTCCTGAAAGGTTTCTTTTTTCCTCCCATTCTCCCCACCGACGCCGAAAAGCTCCCCCGCCTTCCATCAGAAAGCGGGGGAGCCCCGGCGGTCTCAATATTTTCTTTCCTGAGACAGGGAAGCCACTGCCCGGAGGAACCGCTCCACCTCCCGGTGGGTGTTGAACACGGACAGGCTGGCCCGGATCGTGCCCCGGTCCAGGGTCCCGGCGCTCTCATGGGCCAGGGGGGCGCAGTGGAGCCCCGCCCGCAGGGCGAAGCCCGCCTCTCCCAGCTGTTCTCCCGCCTGTTCACAGTCCATGTCCTCCAACTGGAAGGACAGGACTCCCGACTGGGCCATGGGGTCCCGGGCCAGAAAGGTCCGCACCCCGGGGATCTCTCCCAGGCCCTCCCCCATGGTCCGGATAAGCAGACTCTCCTGGGCGGCGATGTTCTCCACCCCACGGCGGCGGACAAAGCGCAGCCCCTCCAGCAGTCCGGCCAGGCCGGCCATGTTGTGGGTGCCCGCCTCCAGGCGGTCGGGGAGGAAGGCGGGCATGGTCTGGAGCCGGGATTCGCTCCCTGTTCCCCCGGCCAGCAGAGGCTCCGGGTCCGCGCCGCACAGGAGGAGCCCAGTCCCCTGGGGGCCGTAGAGGCCCTTGTGTCCGGGCATGGCGGCAAATGCCGCCCCCAGGGCCCCGAAGTCCAGGGGCAGACAGCCCGCCGACTGGGAGGCGTCCACAATGAGGGGTACTCCCCGTTCCCGGCAGAGCTTGGCGATCTCCTCCAGAGGCAGGATAAAGCCGAAGACATTGGACACATGGGTGCATACCGCCGCGTCCGCCCCCCGGTCCAGCTCCTGACGGAAGGCCTCCAGGGCGGCCGCCCGGTCAAAGAGGGGGCTTCTTGCCACCCGGAGCTCCAGATCGGGGATGGCATGGAGGGGGCGGGTGACGGCATTGTGCTCATAGCCGGAGATGACCACCCGGCTGCCCGGCCTGACCAGGGTACGGATGGCGATGTTCAGGCCGTGGGTGGCATTGAAGGTAAAGACCACCTGCTCCGGCTCCGGCACATGGAAGAGGGCCGCCGCCTCTTCCCGACAGGCAAAGGCGGTATCCGCCGCGGCCATGGCCGGACGGTGCCCGCCCCGCCCGGGGCTGGCCAGGTGGTCGATGGCCCAGGCGCTGGCTCTGGCCACGGCGGCGGGCTTCTGGAGCGTGGTGGCGGCGCTGTCCAGGTAGATCACAGCGCCACCTCCTCATAGTTGCCGTTCCCGGCGGTGATATAGATGCGTTTGGGACTCAGCCCCGCCCGCTGAAGAAGGCGCAGGGCATCGGGCAGATAGCGCTGGGCGATCTTCACCGAGTGGCTGCACCCCTCCCCGGAAATGCTCTTGGGGGAGCGCAGCACCCGGGCGGTGATCCCCGCTCGTTCCAGGGCGGCCGCGGTGCGCTGGGCATAGGTCAGCGAGCGGCATACGATAAGATAATAGAGCATTGGCTCGTTCCTTTCCCGGGACGGCCCGGGGCCGTCTCACAGAACTGGCGTGGAGGGGACGATGCCTCCCCTCCCGCCCCATCTTATGCGCGCCGCTCCCCCGCCGCCACCAAACAAAAAAGCCGGGGGAGCCTGTAGGGCTCCCCCGGCGGGAAGGGTTTTGCGGAATCAGTTTCTCCGCCGGCCCAAAATGCTCAAAAGCCGGATAAAGAGGTTGAGGAAATCCAGATAGAGCTGCAGAGCGGAGAAAATGGAGGCCTTGGCCAGCATATCGGGATAGCCGGCGTAGTAGTTGTAAAATGCCTTGATGCGCTGGGTATCATAGGCGGTGTAGGCCAGGAAAATGGCGATGGCCCCCATGGACACCAGCCGGTCAAAGGCCATCAGGCCCGGGATGAACAGGGTCACCACATAAAAGCCGATGAGAAACACCAGTCCGAAGAGCAGAATAGGGCGCAGGAAGGACAAATCGCTCTTGGTCAGGAAGCCGTAGGCCGCCAGGGCCCCGAAGTAGAGGGCGGTGACCAGGAAGACCAGCAGGATACTCTCCAGCCGGTAGGCGTACATGAGAAGGGACACATCAAAGCCAAAGATGGCGGAAAACAGCAGAAACAGGGTAATGGCCGTCCCCACGGACATCTTCTCGATCCGACTGACCATGGTAAAGGAGATGATCAGGGTCCCCACCAGCAGGATGAGGTAAAAGCCGGGGATGTCCCGGTAGACCACCCAGGTAAGGTCGGTACTCCAGGCGATCACCCCCACCCCAAAGCTCACCAGCAGGCCTACCATCATCCACAGGAAGGTCTTTGCAGTGTACTGGCCCAGGGTCTCCGGCACATTTCTGCCGTAGCTGCGGTCAAATTCATAGGGATCAAAGCTCATAACAAGCGCTCCTTTCCGCGGGGTCTTTGTAGAATAGTTTGCCCCGCTCTCCCGGAGGTTATTATCTCACAGATCACAGGGAAAATCAATCGTTTCCGCTTCCAAAGACATAGTTATAAAAGTCGTTTTCCACGATCATATCGGTGCAGTCCAGCTTGTACTGCACCAGCTTTTTCATGGCCGAGACATAGCTCTCCTGCTCCAGAGCGGTCATGGTGACTCCATCGGCAGGAGTAAATTCCCCGGTATAGCGGTTGTAGAACCCCCGGTCGGACATCCAGCACCGGGAGGTGAAGATCACAAGGCCCTCGCTGTCCGAGAGAATGTCGCTGCCTGAAAGCATACGGGAGTCGTACTCCAGCCCC
>CALWOR010000085.1 GCA_944383205.1 uncultured Oscillospiraceae bacterium
GGATGAGCCGCTGGCTCTCCTTGTAGATGTCAGCAGCAAAGCCGGGCACATCCTCGCTGCGGACCAGACCATCTTTCATGATCTCAGCCATGCCGGAAATGGAGGTGAGAGGAGTCTTCAGCTCATGGGAAACATTGGCGGTAAACTCCCGGCGCATCCGCTCGCCCCTCTCCTTCTCTGTCACATCCAGCAGCACCAGTACCGCTCCAGCCAGTTCTTTCTCCCGGAACACCGGGTCGGCCAACAGCTGAAGGCTTCTTCCTCCCCGCTCCAGCCGTCCCTGGCAGCGCTTTCCATCCAGCACCTGATCCACCACCTGGCGGAAAGGAACAGAGCGGTCCAGAGTGAGGACGCTGGCCTCCTCAGTGGGGGCGGAAGTCCCCAGCAGCTTCAGGGCGCCTGTGTTATAGGACAGCACCCTTCCCTTATGATCCAGCAACAGAAAGCCCTCGGACATATTTTCCGTCAGTGCGGCAAATTCCTGCCGCCGCTGACGCAGAAGCTCGATCTGGCTTTGGATGGTGTCATTCTGGCGGCGAATGCGGGTGAGCAGAGGGGAGAGTTCGTCATAGGTCCGGTTCTCCTCCGGATGTTCCAGATCCAGCTCCAGGATGGGCTTGATGATGCTCTTGCTCAACCGCGAAGACAGCACCGCTGCAAGGCCCAAAGTGACCACCAGAATCAGCAGCAGAGGCTGTGCCATAGACAGCAGCAGCCGGACCACAGTGTGCTGCTGTCCCGCAAGACGGATCACCGTCCCGTCCTCCAGCCGCTGTGCCACATAAATGGTACGCTGGGACAGGGTGGCCGACTCTCGCCGGGCGGTACCCTGACTGGCCAGAATTGCCTCCTTGATCTCTTCCCGGTCCCCGTGATTTTCCATGGAAGCGGCATCTGCCGTGCTGTCATAGAGCACCGTTCCGTCCCGGTCCACCCAGGTAATACGGTTGTCTGAGTCCAGATCAGTCAAATAGTCCATGCCCATGGCTTCCACACCCTGGGCAACCAAATGCGCCTCCGTTTCCAGTTCAGCAGCCAGGCGGTCCGTGAAGTATTGATACAGCATTCCCATAAACAGGGCTACCGACAGTACAAATATCCAGGCGCCCACCGCCAGGCAGTTACGGAAGATCTTTTTCGTCATTTCGATTCCTCACATTCGTGACGGCCGTCCGCGACCCGGTCCGTCTCAGTCCCCGGAAATCTTGTACCCCACGCCCCGGACAGTCTCAATATAGCTGCCGCACTCCCCCAGCTTTTGTCTCAGGGTACGGACATGTACATCCACAGTGCGGCTGGCTCCGTCAAATTCATAGCCCCAGATGGTGTTGAGCAGCTGATCCCGGGTAAATACAGTTCCCCGACGCTCCAGCAGCAGGCACAGCAGCTGGAATTCTTTAAGCGTAAGGGCCACCTCCCGCTCGCCCACACGGACAATGTGCCGTCTGGTGTCCACAAACAGCTCCCCCACCCGGCAGGTCCCTCCTTCCTCTGCAGGGGCAGAATGGCGCAGGGCTGCCCTGATGCGGGCCATAAGCTCCATCATCCCAAAAGGCTTGGCGATGTAATCGTCTGCCCCCTGGTCCAGTCCCAGTACCTTGTCATACTCCGTGCTTTTGGCGGTCAGCATCAGTACCGGCAGCTTTCGGGTGGCCGGATCGCTGCGCAGACGACCCAGAACCTGCAGACCGTCCTCCTCGGGGAGCATGATATCCAGCAGCAGCAGGTCCGGCTTTTTCTCCCCAAGGGCACGCCAAAACTGGGAAGGCCGCTCAAAGCCCTCCGCCTCCATCCCCTGGCTGTTCAAAGTATAGACCACCAGCTTGCGGATGCTGGCGTCATCCTCCAGAATATAGATCAAAGCTCCATTCCCCGCTTTCTCCGGGTATTCAGTCGTCCTCATACTCCCCGGTAATGGCATACTCCACCCACTGGGCGATATTGCAGGCGTGATCGCCGATTCGTTCGAAGTATTTGGCAATCATCAGAAGGTCCAGGCACATGCTCCCGTCCTTCCCCTGAGCGATCAGGTCGGTCAGCTCCTGCCGGACCTTTAAAAACAGCTGGTCCAGTTCATCGTCCTTGGCGATAACCACATGAGCCAGCTGAAGGTCGCTGCGCACAAAGGAGTCCACACTGTCCGTCACCATCCCGATGGCAACCCTCGCCATATCTCCCATGAGGGTCTGCCGGCGGTGGGGAGTATCCCCCATATCCCGGGCGATCTCGGCAATATCTGAGGCCTGGTCACCGATGCGCTCCATATCGGAGATCATCCGCATGGCGGCGGAAACGGTACGCAGGTCGCTGGCCACCGGCTGCTGGCGCAGAAGGAGCTTCATGCACTGGCTCTCAATGTCCCGCTCCTTGTGGTCGATCTCCTGCTCCAGATAGGTCGCCCGATCGCCCAGCTTGTGGTCCCCCTCCAGATAGGCCTTGGTGGCGGCGGAGATTGCCTCTTCACACAGTGCCCCCATTTTGATCAGTTCCACATTGAGCTGCTCCAACTGTTCGTTAAAATGATTTCTCATATCTCAGCCAAACCTCCCGGTGATGTAATCTTCCGTCCGCTTGTCCTTGGGCATAGAGAAGATCTGCTCCGTCTGTCCGAACTCCACCAGTTCACCCAGCAGGAAAAAGGCGGTATTGTCGGAGATTCGGGCGGCCTGCTGCATATTGTGGGTCACCATGATGATAGTATAATCTTTTTTCAGTTCGGCGGCAAGGTCCTCGATCTTAGAGGTGGAGATGGGGTCCAGAGCGGAGGTGGACTCATCCATGAGAAGCACATCGGGCTTTACTGCCAGAGCACGGGCAATGCAGAGGCGCTGCTGCTGTCCGCCAGACAGGCCCAGGGCCGACTTCTTCAGCCGGTCCTTCACCTCGTCCCAGATGGCGGCTCCCCGCAGGGACTCTTCCACGATTTCGTCCAGCTTTACTTTGCTGCGGATGCCATGGGTACGGGGTCCGTAGGCCACATTGTCGTAGATGGACATGGGAAAGGGATTTGCCTTTTGAAAAACCATACCGATGTGCTTTCGCAGGTCGGTGACATCCTGGTCCTTGCCGTATACCTCCTGGCCCCGGTAAGTGAGAGAGCCGGTGATGCGCACACTGGGGATCAGATCATTCATCCGGTTGATGGTCCGCAGAAAGGTAGACTTGCCGCAGCCCGAGGGACCGATGAGAGCGGTGATCTCATTTTGGGGAATGTCGATCATAATGTCCTTCAGAGCATGGTTTTCTCCGTAATACAAGTTAAGTCCCCGGGCGGAGAGAATGGTATTGTCCATAGGTGGTACTCCTTTTACTTCTGTTTCAGCTTTTTCCCCGCTACACCGGCCGCCAGGTTGATGACCAGGGTCAGGATCATGAGGATGGCGGCGATGGCAAATGCAATATCTGTCTCTCCCCGCTCATTTGCGTAGAGGTAGAGGGCCACGGTGAGGGTGGCGGAGGAGTTGGTCATTGCCTCGGCAAAGTTATAGAGCACGGTACCGAAGCCCGCGGTAAACAGCAGGGCGGCTGACTCCCCCACGATCCTACCCACGGCCAGAATACAGCCGGTGACGATGCCGTCCACGGCGTTGGGAAGGACCACGGTGCGGATCATGTGCCACTTCCCCGCTCCCAGGCCCAGCGCTCCCTCCCGGTAACCCTGGGGCACCGTCTTCAGGGACTCCTGAGTGGTGCGGATAATGGTGGGCAGGATCATCACCACCAGGGTCAGGCCGCCGGCCAGAATTCCGGCGCTCAGGCCCATAAGCTGGATGAAGACCATCATGCCCACAAGGCCAAAGATGATGGAGGGGATGCCGGTGAGGGTCTCGGCAGCAAATTCGATGAGTTCCGCCAGTCTGCGATTAGAGGCGTACTCCGTCAGGTAGATGGCGGCTCCCACTCCCAGGGGGAGCACGATCACCATAGCCAGGAGGATGATATAGACAGTACTGGCAATATGGGGCAGGATGCCAACCGTCCCTTTCAGCATGCTGCTCTGGGTGGACAGCAGCTCCCAGGTGATCTGGGGCAGGCCCCGAAAAAAGATATAGCCGATCAGGAAAATCAGGAGGGCACATACCAGGCCGCCGCACAGATAGAGCAGCGCCCGCAGGCCCCGGTCATAGATCCACCGTCTTCTGGACAGATGTTCCACAGCTCACCCCTCCTTTTTATGCTTGATAAAGACATTCAGGATCACATTGATGATCATAATGAACAGGAACAGGACCAGTCCCACGGAGTAGAGGGCCTGCCGCCACAGGGAGCCTACGGCGGCGTAGGACATCTCCGAAGCCACGGCGGTGGTAAGAAAACGCACAGGGGTAAAAAGGCTCTCAGGCATGTTGGGCACATTGCCCGAAACCATGATTATGGCCATGGCCTCACCGATGGCCCGTCCTACTCCCAGTACGATGGCGGTGGCCACTCCGGAGCGGGCGGCGGGGAGGGTGACCCGGAAGATGGTCTCGATGTGGGTGGCTCCCAGAGCCAGACTGGCCTCCTCATATTCCCGGGGCACTGCCCGCAGAGAGGTCTCGGCCACATTGACGATGGAGGGCAGGATCATAATGGCCAGCACCACAATGGCAGCCAGCAGGGTGGCCCCGGAGGACAGACGGAATGCCTTTTGAATCGCGGGGACCAGCACGATCATGCCCACCAGACCGTAGACGATGGAGGGGATGCCCGCCAGAAGCTCCACCGCCGTGCGGATCACCCCTGCCACTCTGGGCGGGGCCACCTTGGCCAGAAACATGGCGGTCATCAGACCCACGGGGACACCGATAAGGACCGCCCCGCCGGTGCCGGCCACCGAGGTGAGGATAAAGGGCAGAATGCCGAATTCCCCAGCCCTGCCGTCCCAGGTATCACCCAGCAGAAATTCCGCCGGTCCGATCTCCATAACGGCGGGAAGCCCCGCGATGATGAGATAGACACAGATAAACAGCACACATCCCACAGCCACAAAGCCGCAGAGAAGAAAAATCATTTTCACTGCAAATTCCACCGCATCCTTGCTCCGCTTGGAGCTCAGGGGCCGCTTGCTCTTTTCTTCGCTTTTGGGCCAGGCCAGGATCGTTTCGCTCTCCATGGAAAAACTCCTTTCCGTGATATACAACAGCCCCCGCCCCAGAAGAGGCGGGAGCGGTTGTCAGGGGGCTTTCTCTTTAGGCCACAGGCACCGCGCCGGCGGAGCGGATCAGGTCGGAGGCATCGGCGGAGATGGCCCAGTCAAAGTAGGCCTGGGCGGCCGGGCTCAGCTCCTGGCCCTCCTTGGTCACCATGACGAAGGGGCGCTGGATCTCGTAGGTGCCGTCCAGAACGGTCTCCTCGGTGCAGGCAACTCCATTCACAGTGATGGCCTTGATGCCGTCCTTGCCCTCAACAGCGGACAGGGAAGCGTAGCCGATGGCCTGGGGATTGTTCTTTACGGCCTCGATGACCGCGCCGGTGGAGGTCAGCTCCTGAGAGAGCACGCAGGTGCCCTCGGTGCCGGTGATGGACTCAAAGCCGTCCCGGGTGCCGGAGCCGCCCTCACGGCCGATGCAGGCGATGTCGCCGGCGGTGCCGCCAACCTCAGACCAGTCGGCGATCTCACCAGTGAAGATCTGAGCGATCTGCTCCACGGTCAGGTCGGCCACAGGGGAGTCGGCGTTCACAATGACGGCGATACCATCCAGAGCCAGGGTAGTACCCTTCAGGCCCTCGGCAGTCTCCTCTTCCTTCAGAGCCCGGGAAGAGAGACCAATATCGGTGGTGCCGTTCTTTACAGCCTCAATGCCGGTGCTGGAGCCGGTAGGGTCATAGGAGACCTTCACATCGGGGTTATTGATGTTGAACTGCTCATTGAGAGTGAGGATCACCTTCTCCATAGAGGTGGAGCCGTTGGTAGAGACGGTGCCGCTGAGGACCTCATTGGCGCCGCTGCTCACAGCGCTCTGGCTGGTGCCGGCGCTGCCGGTCTGAGAACCGGTGGTGGAAGTCTCGCCGCCGCCGCAGCCGGCCAGCAGCGTCAGGGCCATGGCAACGGACAGGCCCAGGCAAGTCAGTTTTTTCATTGTTAAGAACTCCTTTTTTGTTTTACATTTGTTTTTTGCTTGGCTTACGCTAGCCAGTATAAAAAGCCAATGTAAAATGCGAAACCTTCCTTATGTTAAATCCAGGTAAAATCAAAACAGAGGCCCGGAGCACAAGGGCTCCAAGCCTCTGTTTTTTGTGGGAACTGGTTCAAAAGGGCGTCAGCCCCGCTCCTCCACCGGGTCCTTGTCCCGAAACAGCAGCGTCACGCACCAGACGGCGGACAGGCCCACCAGGGTATAGATCACCCGGCTGATCATGCTTGCGGAACCGCCGCAGGCAAAGGCCACCAGATCGAACTGGAACAGGCCCACGCTCCCCCAGTTCAAACCGCCGATAATCAGCAGCGTCAGGGCGATTTTGTCCATAATCATGTCAGACCACCTCCTTACAATCGGGCTGCACAGGTAGTTTGACCGGATGAGAAGAAATTATGCTTAAATATTTTTAACTATTTTTCAAGGGACTTTGGTCCAAATCCCATGGGCAGCAGCTGGGACAGCTCCACCTGCTGGAACTGTCCGTCCCCCCTGGCGGCCAGCACCCGGAGATGAGGGGCAAATTCATAGAGCATCTGCCGACAGGCCCCACAGGGCCAGCAGTAGTCCTCGCCGGTCCCCGCGATGGCAATGGCCGTCCATCCCTCCCGGCAGCCCTCGCTTACCGCCTTCAGAAGGGCGGTGCGCTCGGCGCAGATAGTGGAACCATAGGCAGCGTTTTCCACATTGCATCCGGTGAACACTCGGCCGTCCTCGCACAGCAAAGCCGCTCCCACAGGAAAATGGGAGTAGGGCACATAGGAAAACCGGTGCATATCAAAGGCTTTTTTTACCAGCTCCAGGTCAGTCACGGAAACCTCCTCCTCTCGTCACTCTCCCGCCAATCTGGCCCGCAGGCCGGAGTAGCGGCGGGTCTGTCGGTTGTTGACCACCATCCGGGCGGCTACCTGCTCGTCCCCCACCAGGATAAACAGCTCCTTGGCCCGAGTGACGGCGGTGTAGAAGACCCCGCGGGTCATGAGCATGGGGGCCCCCTCCAGGGCGGCCAGGATCACCGCCCGGTACTCACTGCCCTGGGCCTTATGTACGGTGACGGCAAAGGCCGGCTCCAGCTCCCCCAGCATATCCGGGGAGTACTCGGCCACCTTCCCGTCAAAGTCCACGGTGATGACCTCCCCTTGAATAGAGCGGATCACACCGATGTCCCCGTTGAACATCCCCATCCCTGCATCGGTGCCCCCCTCCTCCCGCCAGAGGATGTCGTAGTTGTTGCGCACCTGCATCACCCGGTCTCCCTCCCGGAAGACCCAGTCGCCGAAGCGCCGCTCCCCCTTCCCCTCCGCAGGCGGGTTCAGGGCCTGCTGGAGGGCCTGGTTGAGGGCCCGGGTGCCGGTGCTACGCCGCCGGGTGGGGGAGAGGACCTGGATCTGATCCGGGGGAATGCCCATTCGCTCAGGCAGCCGCCGCCGGCACAGATCCACGATGGTATCCAGCACCGATTGACCCTCCCGGCGGCTGAGGAAGAAGAAGTCGCTGTCGTTCTGTCTCAAATTGGGCAGCTGGCCGTGGTTGATCATGTGGGCGTTGCGCACAATGGCGCTCTGAGCCGCCTGTCGGAAGATCTCTGTGAGGCACACCGTGGGCACCACCCCGCTGCGGATGAGGTCGGCAAAG
>CALWOR010000086.1 GCA_944383205.1 uncultured Oscillospiraceae bacterium
CCGCCGGGGGCGGCGGTCAGGTCGTTTTCATACCAGTACTTGATCTCCTTGGAGCCGATGGTCAGCTGGACGGTGAGATCGCCCCGCTGGGGCGCTCCGCCGTTGGAGGGGCTGTAGGACACATCGGGCTTGAGGGCGGTGACGGTCTGAGTCTGGGCGTCCCAGGTCATGTCCTCCTGGGCAAAGCCCAGCTGTTCAAAGACGGCGGCGAAGGGCAGGCAGGAGCGGTCCTCCCGGATCTGGGGCACCGCGTCGGGGAAGGTCACATATTCCCCGTTGACCATCACATAAAAATCTCCCTGCTTGGCGGGGAGCTGCCCCTGGCCCTCGGCGAAGGCGGAGACGGTGAGCAGACCGGCCAGCAGGCCGGTACACAGCAGAAGGCGAAGCAATTTTTTCACAGCAGGAAACTCCTTTCATGTTTTGCGCAGAAATGGGATATCAATTATTATACACTTGTCCAATTTGAAAGTCAATTTATGGCAAAAATATTGTGAGAAATGATGGATTTTTGCCTGTGGGTATGATATAGTAGAAAAAACCAATGAGGAAAAATCGGCGACCGGCGGAAAAGAGGTGCGGACATGAGAGACATTACGAGCATCGGAGAGGTGCTCATTGACCTGACCTGGACAGGAGAGAGCGGGGACGGAGTGCCCCTGTATGCCGCCAATCCCGGAGGAGCCCCCGCCAATGTGGCGGTGGCCGCCGCCCGCCTGGGGGCCCGGACGGCCTTTATCGGAAAGGTGGGCCGGGACGGCTTTGGAGACCAGCTGCGCAGGGTGCTGCGAGACAACGGGGTGGAGGACCGGGGGCTGCTGACCTCCCAGACCCCCACCACCCTGGCGGTGGTGTCGGTGGATGGCAGGGGGGAGCGGAGCTTCTCCTTCCTCCGGGGGGCGGACGAGGAGCTGCTGGTCCAGGAGGTGGAGGAGAAGCTGGTGGAGGAGAGCAAGGTCCTGCACTTCGGCGCGGTGAGCCTCACCCCGGGCAGGGCCCGGAACGCCACCGTCTTTGCCGCCCGCCACGCCCACCGCTCGGGGGTGCTGGTGAGTTTTGACCCCAACTACCGGGAGAAGCTGTGGGGCGGGGAGGACCAGGCCCGGCAGTGGATCACCATGGTCCTGCCCCTGGTGGATATTTTAAAGCTGTCCCGGGAGGAGCTGCACCTGGCCGCCGGAACGGAGGAGCTGGAGGAGGGGACCCGCCTTTTGGAGGAGGATGGGATCTCCCTGGTGCTGGTGACTCTGGGCGGTGACGGGGTCTTCTGCCGCTGGCGGGGGGAGAGCTTCCTGGTCCCCGGGGTCAAGACGGCGGTGGCCGACACCAACGGGGCGGGGGACACCTTCCTGGGGGCGGTGCTGTCCCGGCTGTGTTCCCGGGGAGAGCACCCCTTGGAGGGGCTGGAGCGGGAGGAGCTGCGGGACATCCTGGCCTTTGCCAATAGGGCCGCCGCCCTGACCTGCTCCCGCAGCGGGGCCATCCCCGCTATGCCCACCCTGAAGGAAGTAAAGGATTTTATCCAGTAATACACCCGGAGGGATCGCCATGAAGGAATTTACCTACACCATCACCCATCCCCACGGCATCCACGGCCGCCCCGCCGCCGCCCTGGTGACGGCGGCCAAGGATCTGGACAGCGCCGTCACGGTGTGCAAGGGAGACCGACAGGCGGACGCCTGCCGCATGATGGCCCTCATGACCCTGGGCGCAGCCCAGGGGGACACGGTCACAGTGCGCCTGGAGGGGGGCGACGAGGAGGGGGCCCTGAGGGCTATGGAGGAGTTTTTTGCGCAGAACCTCTGAGACCGCCTGAAAAAGATGAGCAGAAAGGCCGCCCCGGACAGGGGCGGCCTTTTAAGGCTGAAATGGAGCGGTCAGTCGGCGAAGTAGCAGATGCTCTGGGCGTTGATCTGGGGGGGAATGCTGGCGGTCATCACCCCGTTATAGACGATGCGCACCTGGGTCCCGGCGGACAGGTTGGAGGTGGAGTAGTTGGTATGCACCAGCACCTCCTGGTTGTTGCTGTTATCCCGAACCAGCACCTGGCTGCCCCAGGCCTGGAGGACGGTAGCGGTCATAGTCACCATAAAAGATGCCTCCCATTGTTGATGAGGACCCCGGCGGGCGCGGCCCTGCCGGGGTCCATGTCATTCTATGCAGGGGAGGGACCTTGAGTGCGCCCTCACAGGAGGGGGCGCACCGCCTCAAAGATGTCCCGGGCCAGGTCCTCCACGCCCTTGTCCCCGGGGAGGATGATGACCCGCTCCTCCTCTTTAAGGGCCTCGAAGGCCCGGAAGTACTGCTCCCGGGTGCGGGTAAGCCGGTCCCTGGTCTCGAAGAGCTCGGTGCTCTCCCGGTTGCGGGCGATGCGCTCCAGGGCAAGCTCCGGGGAGAGGTCAATGAAGATGGTGGCGGTGGGCCGGAGGATGTCGGCGCAGGGGCGGTTGGCCTGGATGACCCACTCCAGAGGCAGGTCTACGCTCTGGTAGGCGTAGGAGGAAAAATAGTACCGGTCGGTGAGGACGGAAATACCTTCCTCCAGGGTCTTGCAGATGCCGCTCTCCTCGCTCAGCAGGTGGTCCAGACGGTCGGCCACAAAGAGGGGAGCCACCACCCGGCTGTCACAGCGCACCTGGCCGGTGAGCACCTGGCGCAGGAGCCTGCCCATGGGGCCGCCGGTGGGCTCGCAGGTGGTGATACAGGGGCGGCCCGCTTTCTCCAGATTTTCCTTCAGCAGCTGGAGCTGGGTGGACTTGCCGCTGCCGTCGATGCCCTCCAGGGCAAAGAAGAGGCCCCGGTTGCAGTGTTCCATGAAAATTCCTCCTAAGGGGGAGCGGCCCGCGGGCTACTCCACAAAGAGAATGTTGGGGTAGGTGCGCTCCATGCGCTGGTCGGGGAAGCGCTCGTCCAGGAACTGGCCCAGGGGGTCCTCCGCCGGAGCGGGGTCGGCCTGCCGCTGGACAAAGCGGCCCAGGGCCAGGGCGGACAGGGCGATGTTCACTGCCATAAACAGGATGAGGACCCAGGTGAGGACCTTGCCCGCCCTCATGGGCAGCCGCTCGATCCAGCCGGACAGGACGGGGTAGACGAACTTCAGCCACACCACCGCCGCGATGCCCCAGAAAAAGCAGTAGAGCAGGTTGATGCGCCCGCCCAGGTTAAAGGGGAGGTGGCTGTAGTCCCAGAACACGGTGCCGAAGACCAGCTCGGTGAACACCGAGCAGAAGTACTCGTAGGCGCCGCCGGCCACGGTGCCCACCAGGAAGATGTACCCGTCGCTCTTGTGCCGGTATTTGTACAGCAGGGCGGTGAGCAGAACCGCCCCCAGTCCCCACACAATGGAGAAGGGACCCCAGACCACGCTGCTGCGGCTCATCCACACCCCCGCTGTCAAGCGGCAGAAGATGGTCTCGATGATGTCTCCGAGAAAGGCCCCCAGGAAGAAGAGACAAGCCAGCTTGTAAAAGCAGCACCCCTGGGCAAAGACGGTGGGGGAGGCCTTGGCACGGGCCCCGCCCCTGGCCGGGTCCAGATTGGGATAGGCCCGGGCCACACGGCGCTGGATGTACCGGGTGACGGCGTTGTCCAGAGCCCGGGTGAGCCCCGCCAGGAACCGGGACAGCTCCCGGGTGTCAGGCAGGGAGAGCTTCCACTGGAAGAGGGCGGCCAGGGAGGTGAGCACATCAAGACCCAGAACCGCGTACACGGCCAGCAGGATGATCTGGCCCACACGGCGGGGAATGAGTCCCGTGAGGGACAGGATCAGCGCGTTGCCCACGAAGAGGCACAGCAGGGCGCACAGGCCCCAGATCACCGACCAGGTGAGGCTGATGTGCCCCTCAAACTGAAAGCGCCGGGGGGAGTAGTCCCACCACTTCTGCCCCGTGAGCTTTTCCAGCAGGATGCCGGTAAAAAGCTCCAGGGCGGTGGCCAGGATCATGCCTCCCAGGAAGAGGAAAAAGGGGTGGCCCCGGAGCTCGGGCAGGAATAGGGCGAAGAGCACCCCGCCCAGACCGTAGACCGGGGAGAAGGGGACATTGAGAAAGCCCCGGTTCAGAAGCCGGCCCTTCCGCAGAGCGGCCAGGGCGGTCTCGCCCAGCCAGCCCAGAAAGGCGTAGGCCAGGAACAGCCACAGGAGCTGATAGATGGTATAGTCCATAAAAACCTCAGATCATTTCTGGAAGAAGGAGCGGATCTCCGCCTCCGTGGCCCGCAGGGAGCCCTGGACGAAGTCGGGCTTGCCGCCCCCCCGGCCGTTGAGGGCCTGGTTCATCTCCTTGGTGAGCGGGCGCAGATCGCCCCCCGCCTGGCCCATGGCGTACTTGTAGCCCTCCGTCTCAGAGCCGGAGAAGCAGGCGCAGCGCCCACCGCAGGTGTGTAGGACGGCGTCGCACAGCCGGCGCAGGCTGTCGGGGGTGAGGCCCTCCTCAAAGAGGAGCACATCTCCCGCCCCCTGGTGTTCCCGGGCCCGGCGGGCAAAGGCGGCGTCCTCCAAGGCGGCCCGGCGGGCTTTCAGCTGCTCGGTTTCCTCCAGCAGCCGCTCCACCGCCGGGGCAGTGTCCAGCGCCTTGGCGGAGAGGAGGTGGGAAATCCTGGCGTTCTGGGCCCACACGGCGTTCAGGTGCCGGAGGGCCCGGCCGCCGCACAGCAGCTGGATGCGCACCCCCTCCCGGAACTTTTCCGCGGAGAGGAACTTCACCAGTCCCACCTGGCCCGAGGAGGAAACATGGGTGCCGCAGCAGGCGCAGCAGTCGGCCCCGGGGAAGGTGACGATGCGCACCTGTCCGGTGAGCTCCTTCTTGCTGCGGTAGGGGATGGCAGCCAGCTCCTCCCGGGAGGGGTAGGCGATCTCGATGGGGTGGTCCTCCCAGATGTAGCGGTTCACATCCTCCTCCAGCTCCCGGAGCTGCTCCGGGGTGAGGGGGAGGCTCAGGTCGATGGTCACCGCCTCCGCCCCCAGGTGGAAGCCCACATTCTCACAGCCCCACTTGTCATGGGCCATGCCCGAGACCATGTGCTCTCCGGAGTGCTGCTGCATGAGGTCAAAGCGCCGCGCCCAGTCGATCTTGCCGGAGACGGCGGCTCCCTCCGCCAGGGGGGCGTCGCAGGTGTGGACCACCCGGCCCTCCCGGGTGTGGACCTCCAGTACCTTCACGCCCCCCAAAGTGCCGGTGTCCCAGGGCTGTCCGCCCCCCTCGGGGTAGAAGGCGGTCCGGTTCAAGATGATGTCGTACCCCTTCTTCCCCTGGACGCAGGATTCCACCACGGCGTCAAAGGTTGTGAGAAAGGGATTTTCTTCATACAGGCGTTCCATACAAAAATGCCTCCACAGGCGTTTTGCCGCCCGGAGGCGGCAAAACCAGTCAAATCTCTCAGTTTTAAGCGGAAGAAAAGCTCGACCCAGGAGTTCCATCGCCCGCAGGCGATGGAAAAAATTGAAATCTGTTTTTGGGGCGGCTTTGCCGACCCCAAAAACACTTCTCATCCCGGGCGGGGCGACTTTTTCGCAAGAAATCGAGCCCCGCCCGGGATGCAAGCCTTTCTCAAAAAAGCGGATTGTCCGCTTTTTTGATTAGCTCCAGCTCTCCTCCAGCTCCGAGCGCTTGGCCCGACCCATCAGGTCGGTGATCACATTGTGCACATCCCGGCCCTCGTAGAGGACCTCGTAGGCGGCCTGAGCGATGGGCATCTCCACCCCGGCCTTCTGGGCCAGAGTCCGGGCGTTGGCGGCGGCGTAGTAGCCCTCCACCACGGCGCCCACCTCTTTGATGGCCTCCTGGACCGGCTTGCCCTGGCCGATGAGGATGCCGCAGCGGCGGTTCCGGGAGTGCATGGAGCAGCAGGTAACGATGAGGTCGCCCATGCCCGCAAGGCCGGTGAAGGTCTCCTTCTTGCCCCCCAGGGCCACACCCAGGCGGACCATCTCCGCCAGGCCCCGGGTCATGAGCAGGGCCTTGGTGTTGTCTCCGTAGCCCATGCCGTCGCAGCAGCCGGCGCACAGGGCGATGATGTTCTTCAGGGCGGCGCAGATCTCGGTGCCCACCTTGTCATCGCTGGTGTACACCCGGAAGCGCCGGTTCATGAAGAGGTCCTGGACCTGTTCGGCGATTTTCAGATCATCGGCGGCGGCCACCACTCCGGTGGGGATGCGGCGGCCCACCTCCTCGGCGTGGGAGGGGCCGGAGAGGACCACCACGGGGCAGTGGCCCTGGACCTCCTCCTCGATGACCTGGCTCAGGCGCAGGGAAGTGTCCTTCTCAATGCCCTTGGACACGGACACCAGGATGGTCCCCGGGTCGGCCAGAGCCTTCATCTTGGCGGCAGTGGCGCGCACGGCGAAGGAGGGGGTGGCCATAACCACCAGGCCGCAGCCCTTCACGCAGGCCATGTCGGTGGAATACTTCAGCTCCGGGGGGAGACAGACCCCCTTGAGCATGGGATTTTCGTGGGTCTCCCGGAGAACCTTGGACTCCTCCTCGGTGTAGGACCAGAGAGTGACATCGTTGCCGTTCTCCAGCAGGAGCATGGCCAGGGCGGTGCCCCAGGCGCCGCTGCCCAGTACGGTGATCTTCATGAGAGGAACCTCCTTACTTCTTTTTGTGTAGGCTGAATTTGTTTTCGGTACCGGTGAGCAGCCGCTTGATGTTGCCCCGGTGCATGTACAAAATGAGAAGCCCGATGAAGGCCCCCATGCCGGTGATGAGGGGGTCGTGGTAGACAAACCAGGTGGCAAAGGGGAAACTGGCCCCCGCCCAGCAGGAGCCCAGGGAGACATACCGAGTGAGGATGGCCAAAATCAGGAAGCCGCCCCACACCACCAGGGCGATGCGCCAGTCGATCATGATGGCGATGGCGCCGCCGGAGAGGATCCCCTTGCCCCCCTTGAAGCCGAACATACAGGGAAACATATGGCCCAGCAGGCACCAAAGGCCCCCCCAGTATTCCGAGAAATTCCCCCAGAACGCCACGGTGGAGGCGGCGGAGAAAAAGACGGCGTAGGCGGAGAAGAACAGGTACCGGGCGAAGAGAATGGCGATGACCGCCTTGAGCACATCGCACAGGATCACCACGAAGGTGAGGGGGCCGCCGAAGGTGCGGAAAAAGTTGGTCAGGCCCGCGTTGCCGCTGCCGTGGTTGCGCACATCATCCCGAAGGATATACTTGGAGACGATCACCGCCCCGTTGAAGCAGCCGCAGAAGTAGGCCGCCACCGCCGTGATGGCCAGAACGGCGGGCAGAGGAAGCTCCCAGGTCATAACGATCACTCCTTCTCGCTCTTCTGCCGGACGGTGAGGCGCACCGGAGTGCCCTCCAGCCCGAAGGTGGAGCGGATCTGATTTTCCAGGTAGCGCTGGTAGGAGAAGTGGAAGAGCCGCGCGTCGTTGCAGAAGCAGACGAAGTGGGGGGGGCGCACCCCCACCTGGGTCATATAATAGATCTTCAGCCGCCGGCCCTTGTCCGTGGGGGGCTGTACCCGGGCGGTGGCGTCGGCCAGGATGGAGTTGAGCATGCCGGTGGAGATGCGGGTGGAGGCCTGGTTGTTCACATAGTTGATCAGCTCAAAGAGCCGGTCCACCCGCTGCCCCGTGAGGGCGGAGATGAAGAGGATGGGAGCGTAGGTCATATAGGAGAGGTCCCGCATCACATCCTGGCGCATCTTGTCCATGGTCTTGCCGTCCTTTTCGATGGCGTCCCACTTGTTGACCACGATGATGCAGGCCTT
>CALWOR010000087.1 GCA_944383205.1 uncultured Oscillospiraceae bacterium
TCCGTCTTTGACGAGCCGGAGGCGGGCATCGATCTGTGGTCCTTCACCAACCTCATCCAGGTCTTTGAGCACCTGCATGAGAAAATCAACGGCTCCATCCTCATCATCTCCCACCAGGAGCGTATCCTGAATATTGCCGACCGGATCATCGTCCTGGCCGACGGGAAGGTGCAGAAGGACGGCCCCAGGAAGGACATCCTGCCCACCCTGCTGGGCCAGACCCCCGATGTGTGCAGCGCCCTGACGGGCAAGATCCGCTAAGCGGCATGAAGCTTCCAAGGAGGAATTGAGCTATGGACGCAATTCAGAAGAGCCTGCTGGAGCAGGTAGCCGATCTCCATGAAGTGCCCGAAGGGGCTTATAATATCCGGACCAACGGTCAGAAGGCCGCCCGGAACACCACCGCCAACATCGACATCGTCTCCAAGACGGACAAGGACGGTATCGATATCATCATCAAGCCCGGCACCAAGAATGAGAGCGTGCACATCCCCGTGGTCCTCAGCCAGAGCGGCCTGCAGGAGACGGTATATAACGACTTCTTTATCGGCGATGACTGTGACATTACCATCGTGGCCGGCTGCGGCATCCACAACTGCGGGGTGCAGAACTCCGAGCACTCGGGCATCCACACCTTCTATGTGGGCAAAAACGCCAGGGTGCGCTATGTGGAGCGCCACTACGGCGAGGGGGACGGCATGGGAGAGAACATCATGAATCCCACCACCGTGGTGGAGATGGCTGAAGGCAGCTACATGGAGATGGAAACCACTCAAATCAAGGGGGTGGACTCCACTGTCCGTACCACCCGGGCTACCCTGGGCCCCGCCGCCACCCTCATCATCAAGGAGAAGGTCATGACCCACGGCAAGCAGCTGGCCAAGTCCGACTTTACCGTGGACCTGAACGGCGAGGGCTGCCACACCAATGTGATCTCCCGGTCTGTGGCCAAGGGGGAATCCAAGCAGGTATTCCTGGCCCGGATCAACGGCAACGCCGCCTGTTACGGCCACTCCGAGTGTGACGCCATCATCATGGATAACGGCGTGGTGTCCGCCATTCCTGAGGTCACCGCCAACTGCCTGGACGCCCAGCTCATCCACGAGGCGGCCATCGGCAAGATTGCCGGGGAGCAGCTCACCAAGCTCATGACCCTGGGCCTCACCGAGAAGGAAGCCGAGGAGCAGATCGTCAACGGATTTTTGAAGTAATCGAACAAGTGGCAAAGCCACTTGTTCGAGCGAGACTGCACGAAAGGCTTGCCTCGATTTCTTGCGAAATTGTCGGCAAGCCTTTTGCGAGAAGTGTCATGTTCCAGGCACATGTCCTGGAACATGACGAAGTTTCATTTTATTCCGCCGCCTGCGGGCGTCGGAACTCTTTGCAGGAGGGCTTTATTTAGGGCCTTCCTCTTTTTTTTGCATGGGAAATGTGCTAGAATGACGGAAAAAGGAGGGGACCATATGCTTGCCACAACTGCCCAAATGAAAGAGCTGGACCGCATTGCCATTGAGGAGCGGGGCATCCCCTCACTGGAGCTGATGGAGGAGGCCGCCCGGGCCGTGGCCCAGGCGGCGGCGGACCTGGCAGGGCCGGTTCAAAACCGTACCGGTCCGGATGGGACGACCTCGTTTCTGTTTATGACCAGAACGGGGGAAGAACCTACCCAGGAGGAACAGCGGGAGATCGAGGAGCTGAGGACGATTGTGGAGTCCAAAAACGCCGATCCCACCCCGCGTATCGGCATTGTCTGCGGCCCCGGCAACAACGGCGGAGACGGAATTGCCGCTGCCCGTCTGCTTCTGGAGGCGGGTTATTATGTCCGGACTTTTCTGGTGGGGGACCGGGAGAAAATGACCCCCGATGCCCGGGCCATGGAGGAGAAACTGAGGGATGCGGGAGGACAACTGGAACCCCTCGATTTGGAGGACCAGCGTGATGTGATGTGGCTAACCACCTGCGACTGCTTTGTGGACGCCCTGTTCGGGGTAGGGCTCAAGCGACCTCTGGCGGGGGAGTTTCTGTCCGTGGTGCGGTGGTTGAATACCCAACGCACCCCGGTAGTATCCTGCGACCTGCCCTCCGGGGTGGACGGAGATACGGGAGAAGTGTTGGGAGATGCGGTTCGTGCCAGGGTGACCGTGACCTTTACCTGCCCGAAGCCCGGCCTCTATCTGGATGCCGGAGCCGGTCGGGCTGGGAAGGTGAAGGTGGCCGACATCGGGATCCCGGTGGAGCTGGTCCACCAGTACATCCGCCGTGCCGACTGTACCGACCTTATGCCAGACTATATGCACAGCTATCTCCCCAAGCGTCCGGTAGACGGCCACAAGGGAGATTTTGGAAAGATTTTTGTCCTGGCCGGGAGCGAGGGATATACCGGCGCCCCCGTCCTGGCTGCCCGGGGAGCCTTGCGAACCGGGGCTGGGCTGGTATTTGTAGGAGTACCCCGGGAGATCTATCCCATCATCGCCGTCAAGTGTGACGAGGCCATGCCCTTCCCTCTTCCGGAGCGGTATGAGGAGATTTTGGAGAAGGCCAAAGGCTGTGATGTGGCCCTCCTGGGTCCCGGCCTGGGCCGCCATCCCAGGACAGAGAAGCTGGTGCGGTCCCTGCTGGAGGACCTGGACATCCCTGTGGTGCTGGATGCCGATGGCATAAATGCCCTGTGCGGGCATATAGATATTTTGGACAAACGAGCCGCCCCCACTGTCCTCACCCCCCACGCCGGGGAGTTTGCGCGGCTCACCGGCTGTCCGCTGCCCATACGGGACCGGCTCACTGCCGCACGAACTTTTGCCAGAGAGCACCGCTGTACCCTGGTGCTGAAAGGCCATGGCACGGTCACCGCCGCTCCTTCCGGCAAGTGCTGGATCTGCGGAACGGGAAATCCTGGCATGGCCAAAGGGGGCTCCGGAGATGTGCTTGCCGGCATGGTCGCCGCCCTGTGGGGGCAGAAGCAGCTGCAAGGCCCCTATACAGACCGCTCGGAGCTGGCCGCCTGGGCGGTGTGGTTCCACGGAAAGGCAGGGGACCGCTGTGCCGAAAGGCTGGGGGAGTACGCCATGCTGCCCAGCGACCTGGTGGAGACCATCCCGGAGATTTTGAAGGAAAACACCGACCATTGATCCTGATATCATAAACTTGGAGGGAACACCGTGCGCAAACTGCTGCTTTGCGTACCAATGATGCTGTTCCTCGCCGGTTGTTTCCCGGCGAAGGTGAGCCCGGCAGAGGAACTGGCCCTGACGATCCGTGGGGAGTATTTGGAGATGACTGCCTGTTCGGCTCATCTGGCTGTTACTGCCGACTATGGGCAACGGGTGTACCAGTACCAGATGGAGGCGTCGGTGGAGGGGGAAGACATGACCCTTACCCTTACCGCACCGGAGACGGTGGCAGGGATGACCGCCCGCTTTTCCGGGGAGGAGGGGACGCTGGAGTATGATGGGGTGTGGACCGAGACCGGAGCCCTGGACGGGGACGGCCTGACGCCGGTTTCCGCCTTTCCTGCCCTGTTGGAGGCCGCCCGCTCGGGCTACATCACCGCCTGTGCCCTGGAGGAAGAGGATACCTTGCTCAGGGTGGACTGCGGGGACCCTACCGGCAGTCCGGGGCAGGGGCGGGAGATTGCCCTCTGGTTTGACGCTTCCTCCCACGCTCTGGTGAAGGGAGAGATCAGTGTGGACGGATTTCGGGTCATTTTGTGTCAGTGTGCCAGCTTTACCGAAAACTGACCGGACGGAAGGTCCGGATGAAAGATAAAGAGGGATTGCTATGTTGGACAAGAGAGAACTGCGTACCTGGGCGGAGATCGATCTGGACGCCCTGGAGCATAACTACCATGCCCTGCGGGCCATGCTGCCCCAGGGCTGCCGCTTTGCCGGACTGGTAAAGGCCGATGCCTATGGACACGGGGCGGTGCCTGTGGCCCGAAAGCTGGAACAGCTGGGGGCCGATGTGCTGGCGGTGGCCTGTGTGGCCGAGGGAGAGGAACTGCGCCGGGCGGGGATCACCCTGCCCATCCTGTGCCTGGGCCAGACGCCGTTGGAACTGGGGGAAGACCTGATTCGTCTGGACATCACCCAGGGTCTGGAGGACTTGGAGACTGCCCGGGAGCTGTCCCGGCTGGCCCAATGCTTGAGAAAGACCCTTAAAGTCCACATTAAGGTGGACACCGGCATGGGCCGACTGGGCTTTCGCTGGGAGGACGGAGACAACACCGCCGTAGCCGATCAGATGGCCGCCCTGTGTGCCCTGCCCGGCCTGGAGGTGGAGGGGATGTTCACCCACTTTGCTGCTGCCGATGGGGACGAGGCCTATACCATGGCCCAGTTTACCCGTTTCCTGGATGCCAAAAAGGCCCTGGAGGAGCGGGGAATCCACCTGAAAATTTACCATTGCGGGGCCAGCTCCGCTGTGCTACACTATCCCTGTACCTATCTGGATATGGTTCGGCCCGGCATTGTACTCTACGGCTATTATACCGACGAGGAGAGCCGTGGACTGGACGGCCCGGGCCTTGTGCCCGTCATGCGCCTGAAAAGCAGGGTGGCCGCCGTGCGGGAAATGCCCGCCGGGGCCAAGGTGAGCTATGGCTGTACCGCCACGCTGGAGCGGCCCTCCCGTCTGGCGGTGCTGCCCGTCGGATATGGAGACGGCTTGCCCCGGGTGCTGTCCAATCAGTTGAAGGTGCGTATCCAGGGAAAGCTGTGCCCCATTGTGGGCCGGATCTGTATGGATATGTGTATGGCAGATGTTACCGACCTGCCCCAGGTGAAAGCAGGAGATGTGGCCGATATCTATGGCGAGGGTCTCACCGACGAGGCAGCCCGGCTGGCCGATACCATTCCCTATGAATTGCTCTGCCATGTGACTTCCCGGGTTCCCAGGATCTATTGGGAGCATGGGAAGAAGATGGTGTGAGTTTTCGCCTCAAAGCCTGTGGACAGCTCTCCGGCGGACCTGTCCCCACCCGTGACCGAAGCTCCCGGCTCCACATAGGATAACATGGAGCGCGGGAGGAGGCCTCTCCTTCCGGGGAAAAGGCGCGGCGGGCCACTGGAGTGGGCCGCAGGCCTCTTGGGGCCATGTGGCGGCTCAAAATCTCTGCTCCGCGACAGGTATAAATCCCGCCGCCCCGTGGGAGAATCATAGTACAGCGTTACATAGACCCTTTGGCCGGTAACGCGGTGCTATCTTCCAGCGGAGTGTGAATGTACTTGGATAACAGCGTAAAACGAGGCGACATTTTCTACGCCGATCTCAGCCCAGTGGTGGGCAGTGAACAGGGGGGCGTGCGCCCTGTTCTTATCGTACAGAACGACACCGGAAACCGCCACAGTCCAACAGTCATTGCCGCGGCTATCACCTCCCAGACAGGAAAGGCCCGGCTTCCCACCCACATCTCTGTCTCCCCTCTCAGCTGCGGACTGCCTAAGGAGTCTGTCATCCTGCTGGAGCAGGTGAGGACCCTGGATAAGCGGCGTCTGCGGGAGAAGATGGGCCGACTGGATGAGACGGTCATGCACCAGGTGGACGCAGCCATTGCCGTAAGCTTTGGCCTCCACCCGGAAACTCTGGTGTAACAAGCAGCGGGCCCCGTCCCCTGGAACGGGGCCTACATACCGCGAAAAGGAGAATGTACTTATGAAACAGATGAGCAGGAAGTGGACCGTCCGCTGCGGTGCCCTGGCCCTTACCGCAGTGTGTCTGGGGACCTGTGCGGCCCTGGCCGCAGGGGGGGATAAGAGCGACCCGCTGGTCACTCTGAGCTATCTCAATGAGACCGCCATCCCCCAGGTGGTGAGCCAGGTGGAGAGCAAGACAGCTGTTCGTCAGGCGGAGCTGAAGGAGAGCTTTGACGCCCAGATCAACCAGTACCTGCTCCAGGCTGGACAGGGGGGACAGGGGAGCAGCGCCGGCTACACTCTGGTCACCATGACCAGCGGTCAGGTGATGCACCTGAATGTGGGCTGCGAAGTGCTGCTCCGGGTGGGCACCGCCTCGGTCCAGTCCTCTGACAGTCCCGCCCTCATTGACCTCTCCTCGGGAGGGACGGTGAACAGCGGTACCTCCCTGACTAAGAACCACCTCTACATGTCCACCATTGAGGGCCGTACCCTCACCGCCACAGCCGGAACGGTAAAGCTCCTGGTCCGGGGCGGCTATACTGTGGCCTGAACACAGACAAAATGAAAAATCCTCAGCCCATCGGGCTGAGGATTTTTTTGAAGAGAGGGAACACCTTAGTGGTTGAGGACCCGGACCCGGATCATGTTGGGGATGGCCCGCAGCTCGCTGGCCACCTCCTCAGTGATGCGGGTGTTCACATCCACCATGGTATAGGCATAGTCCTTCTTGGACTTGTTGGTCATGTTTTCCACATTGATGTTGTCGTCGGACAGTACCCCCATGATCTTGGTAAGCATGGCGGGAATGTTCTTATGGATCATACACAGCCGGGCGATGCCGCTCCAGTCCTGGGATACATTGGGCAGGTTCACCGAGTTGGTGATGTTGCCGTTGAGCAGGTAGTCCTGAAGCTGGCGCACGGCCATGACGGCACAGTTGGCCTCGCTCTCGGGGGTGGAGGCACCCAGATGGGGCAGGGCAATGACATTCTTCACCGCCGCGATGCGTTCGTTGGGGAAGTCGGTGACATACCGGGCTACCCGGCCGGACTCCAGGGCAGCGATCATGTCCTCGTCGTTGACCAGCTCGCCCCGGGCCAGATTGAGCACCCGCACCTGGCCCTTCATCTTGGAGATAGCCTCGGCGTTGATGGTGTCCTTGGTGGAGCTGTTGTAGGGAACATGGATGGTCACATAGTCGGACACTTTGTAGAGCTCATCCACATTCTGTACCACATGGACATGGCGGTCCAGACGCAGGGCAGTGTTTACGGACAGGAAGGGGTCGTACCCGTACACATCCATGCCCAGTTCCAGAGCCACATTGGCCACCAGTACGCCGATGGCGCCCAGACCGATGACACCCAGAGTCTTGTGGTAGAGCTCGGGACCGGCGAAAGCGCTCTTGCCCTTTTCTACAGCGGCAGCCACATCCACATTGGGGGTGTGGACCTGCTCCTGGACCCATTCGGCTCCGCCCAGAACATCCCGGGAGGCGATGAGCATGGCGGCGATGACCAGCTCTTTTACGGCGTTGGCGTTGGCGCCTGGGGTATTAAAGACCACAATGCCGTTTTCCGAGCAGCGGTCGATGGGGATATTGTTGGTGCCGGCTCCGGCACGGGCGATGGCCCGCAGAGCGTCGGGGAAGACATAGTCGTGCATGGGGGCGGAGCGGACCAGGATGCCGTCCTCATTTTCCAGATCGTTTCCTGCCTGGAAGCGGCTTTGGTCCAGATGGGCAAGCCCCTCCGAGGAGATCTTGTTTAAAGTTTTGATGCGGTACATAATTCAATCACCTGTTGTCTTTCTGAAACGGGAAAGTTTTTTAGTTGTTCTTGTCAAAAGCCTCGATGAAGTCGCACAGCTTTTCCACGCCTTCCACGGGCATGGCGTTGTAAATGCTGGCCCGCATGCCGCCAACCTTCCGGTGGCCCTTCAGGTTGACAAAGCCGGCGGCGGCAGCCTCCTGAACGAACTTGGCGTCCAGCTCCTCGCTGCCGGTACGGAAGGTCACATTCATGCCGGAGCGGGAGCCCTTCTCGGCGTGTC
>CALWOR010000088.1 GCA_944383205.1 uncultured Oscillospiraceae bacterium
CCCGGAGAAAAACGCCTGCCGGTACTGCGACTATGCCGCCGCCTGCCACTTTGAGCCGGGCCGGGGGGGCGACTGCAAGCGGTGGCTGCCCGGCCTCAGCGCCCGGGAGTTCTGGGAGAAGCTGGAAGAAACAGAAGATCAGGAGCGTAACTGACCATGGAACAAAACAAAAACATCCTTATCATCAACGACATGTGCGGCTACGGCAAGGTGGCCCTGGCCGCCATGCTGCCCATCCTGTCCAGCATGGGCCACAGCGTCTACAACCTGCCCACCGCCCTGGTGTCCAACACCCTGGACTACGGGAAGTTCCACATCCTGGACACCACCGACTACATGGTGAAGGCCATCGCCGTGTGGAAGGAGCTGGGCTTTCAGTTTGACTGCATCACCACCGGCTTTCTGGCCTCGGCGGCCCAGGTGGGCATTATCCGGGACTTTATCGCCTCCCAGAAGAAGGAGGGCCTGCTGGTGATGACCGACCCCATCATGGGGGACGAGGGGAAGCTCTACAACGGGGTGGACGGCGAGACGGTGGACAATATGCGCCGCCTGCTGGGGGTGGCCGATGTGATCGTCCCCAACCTGACTGAAGGGGAGTTTCTCACGGGCCAGTGCCAGGGGAAGGAGGCCCTCACCCGGGACGAGGCCCGGAAGATGGTGGAGGGCCTTCTCTCCTTCGGCCCCCGGAGCGTGGTCATCACCAGCGGCAAGGAGGCGGAGACGGGCAGATCGGTGGTCTGGGGCTACGACCACCAGAGCGGGGAGTACTTCACCATCCCCTACCGCCTCATTAAGGTCCACTTCCCGGGCACCGGGGATATGTTCTCCGCCGTGCTGGCCGGGGCCCTTCTGGCGGGCAAGCCCTTCCCAAAGGCGGTGAAGCGGGCCATGGATGTGATCGAGCGGCTCATCTTCCTGGAGCAGGACGAGATCGAGAAGAACAAGGGCATCCGCATCGAGCGGTTTTTGGATATTCTAAAGGAGTAAAGTCATTTCGAACCGGCGGCTGTGCCGCCGGTTCGAGAAGGATTTTAATTGATTTCGCCGCCGGCGGGCGTCGAAACCACTTGCAGGAGGGCTTTCTCTCCCCGGGCTGAAAAAAGAAGTCCCAATTCCTTTGTGTGTTCCCGCCCCCGCAGGGGGCGGGAACACCAGGAAAACTTTGGACCCGGGAACACAAAAAGGAATTGGGAAAAAAGAAAAAGGAAGCGAGAGATATGTGGATCATTCTGGCCATGCTGTCGGCGGCCTTTGCCGCCCTCACGGGGATCCTGGCAAAAATCGGAATGGAGGGCATCAACTCCAACCTGGCCACCGCCATCCGTACGGTGGTGGTGCTGGTGATGGCCTGGGGCATCGTCCTCATCACGGGCAAACAGGCGGGGATCGCCGACATCACCGCCAAGGGCTGGACCTTCCTCATCCTGTCCGGCCTGGCCACCGGCCTGAGCTGGCTGTGCTATTTCTATGCCCTTCAGCTGGGAGAGGCCAGTAAAGTCATTCCCATTGACAAGTTCAGCGTGGTCATCTCCATGGTGCTGGCCTTTGTGGTGCTGGGGGAGAAGGTGACGCTGACCAAGATCATCGGGGGCGTGCTCATCACCCTGGGCACCCTTGTGATGATTTTATAAGAAAAGGAGGCGGATGAGATGGCATTTCCTCTCACCGGGGAACAACGGAAGATTGTGGACGACCGGGGCGGGGAGCTGCTGGTGTCCGCCGCCGCCGGCTCGGGCAAGACCCGGGTGCTGGTGGAGCGGCTGCTGGACCGGGTGACCGGGGAGGGGCTGGACATCGACCGCTTCCTGGTCATCACCTACACCAAGGCCGCCGCCGCCGAGCTGCGGGGCCGCATTGCCCAGGAGCTATCCAAGCGCCTGGGGGAGCAGCCCAACGACCACCACCTGCGCCGCCAGACCACCCTGGTCTACAAGGCCCAGATCTCCACCATCCACTCCTTCTGCTCTGCCCTTCTCCGGGAGAGCGGCCATCTGCTGGACCTGGACGGGGACTTCCGCCTGTGTGACGAGGGGGAGAGCGCCGTCCTTCGTGCCCAGGTTCTGGAGGAGGTACTGGACGGCCGGTATGAGGATCTGGAGGAGGGGAGCCCCTTCGCCCTTCTGGCCGACACCCTGGGGGCGGGCCGGGACGACAGCCGTCTCGGACAGATCGCCATGGACATTTTTTTGAAAGTCCAGAGCCACCCGGATCCCCGGCGCTGGCTGGAGGAGCAGAAGGAGCTGTGGAGCCTGGAGGGGATCGGGGACCTCTCCGAAACTCCCTGGGGCGCCCTTCTCCTGGAGGACGCCCGCCGCCAGGCCGCCTTCTGCCGGGAAAGGCTTGTAAAGGCCTTAAACCTCACAGCGGGAGACGAGCTTCTGGAGCAGAACTACGCCCCCTCCATCTCCGCCACCCTGGAGGAGCTGGAGGAGCTGATGGCCGCCAGGACCTGGGATGAGGCGGCAGAGCATCTCCCCGTGCCCTTCCCCGCCGCCGGGCGGAAGAAAAAGCGGAGTATGGAGGTAAGTCCCATGGCCGAGGCGGCCGCCGCCCGGGCGGGGGAGGAGCTGAAGGCCATCCGCACCCGGTGTAAGAAGCTGCTGGACAAGGTGGCCGAAAACATGGAGGGGGACACCGCCGCCCTGCTGGAGGAGTTATCTCTGTCCCGCCCGGCGGTGCAGGCCCTCATGGACCTGGTGCTGGACTTCGGGGCGGCCTACGCCAAGGAGAAGGGCCGCCGGGGGGTGCTGGACTTCTCCGACCTGGAGCACTTCGCCGTGGAGCTGCTGGTGGACGGGGAGGGGGACCCCACCCAGCTGGCCCGGTTCTGGAGCGCACGGTATGAGGAAATTCTGGTGGACGAGTACCAGGACACCAACCAGGTGCAGAACGCCATCTTCTTCGCCCTCTCCGACAATGGCAGAAAGCTCTTTGAGGTGGGGGATGTGAAGCAGTCCATCTACCGCTTCCGCCTGGCCGACCCCACCATCTTTCTGGGCAAATACCGCGCCTTCCCCATGGGGGACGAGGGGGCGGAGGAGGAAGGAACGCCCCGGAAGCGGCTGCTGTCCCGGAACTTCCGCTCCCGGAAAGAGGTGCTGGAGGGGTGCAACGACCTGTTCCGTAACATTATGTCAACGGAGTTCGGGGAGCTGGACTATACCGACGACCAGGCCCTGGTCCCGGGCAAGGACTTTCCCGGGGAGGGAGGGGACTACGCCCTGGAGCTTCATGCCCTGGACCTGTCCTTTTTGGGGGACCAGGAGGGGGAGAAGGAGAGCAAGGACCTGCTGGAGGCCCGGTTTGCCGCCCGGCGCATCCGGGAACTGCTCCAAAAGCCCCTGATGATCGAGGTGGGGGAGGGGCTGCGGCCCCTGCGCCCCTCCGATGTGATGATCCTGCTCCGAAGCCCCGGCACGGTCCTTCACCACTACATTCGCGCCCTGAACGAGGAGGGCGTCCCCTGGACGGCGGAGGGGGGCGGAGACTTCTTTGAGACCACAGAGGTCCAGGTGGCCCTGTCCATCCTTCGGATCGTGGACAATCCCCGGCAGGATGTGCCCCTCATCGCCGCCCTGCGCTCCCCGGTGTACGGCTTCACCGCCGACCGGCTGTCCATGCTCCGGGCGGACAGCGGCGGGGACTTCTATACCGCCCTGGTGAAGGGAGAGGAGCGGGGGGAGGAGGACTGTGCCGAGTTCCTCCGGGAGCTCCGGGAGCTCCGCTTTGGGGCGGGGGAGCGCACCTGCCGCCAGCTCATCTGGCATATCTATGAAAAGACCAATATTCTGGGTATCTTCGGGGCCATGGAGGGGGGCGCGGAGCGCCGGGAGAACCTGCTGGCCCTCTACGCCCTGGCCGGACAGCTGGAGGAGGGCGGCTGCCGGACCCTGTTTCCCTTCCTGCTGCGGCTGGAGCGCCTGGAGGAGACGGGAGGGCGCTTCTCCGCCCCGGGCAGCAGCCAGGGGGAGGGGGTATCCATCCTGTCCATCCACCGCTCCAAGGGGTTGGAGAAGCCGGTGGTGCTGGTTTGCGGCCTTACCCGGCGGCTCAACCGGGAGGATTTGATGGGGCCGGTCCTCTTCCACCCGGTGCTGGGAGTTGGGCCCAAGGGCCTGGACCGGGAGCGGATGGTGGAGTACGAGACGGTGGCCCGCCGGGGGGTGAAGCGCCAGCTGGAACGGGAGATGATGGCCGAGGAGCTGCGCCTGTTGTATGTGGCCATGACCCGGGCCCGGGAGAAGCTCATCCTGACCGCCGCTCTCCCTGAGGGCCTTCGGACCCTGGAGCGGCTGGGGGAGGACCTGTCCCTGCCCATCCCGCCCATGGTGCTGGAGGGGCAGCAGAGCGTGGGGGCCTGGGTCCTGCTCCACGCACTCACCCGCCCCGAGGGGGCGGCCCTGCGGGCTCTTGCGGGACTGCCCGATGTGATCGCCCCGGACCTGGGCCCCGCCTGGGACATCAACTGGGTGGAGGGGCAGAGCCTGTCCCAGCCTTCCCAACAGGAGGGACGGCTTTGTGACCTGCCCCGGCAGGAGACCGGGGACCTGGAGGGCCTGGGGGAGCGCCTGGCCTGGCGCTATCCCCAGGAAAAGGCGGCCTTCGTCCCCTCCAAGCTCACCGCAACCCAGATCAAGGGCCGTGCCCTGGACCGGGAGGCGGCGGAGGAGGCCCAGCCCCAGTCCCGGAAGGGAAAGCCCTTGACACGGCCTGCGTTTATTGCGGAGGAGAAGGGCCTTACCCCCGCCCAGCGGGGCATTGCCCTCCATCTGGCCATGGAGTACCTGCCCATGGAGGGGGACCACAGCCCGGCGGCCATCGCCGGGGAGCTGGACCGGCTGAGGGCAGAGGGCTTTCTCACCTCCTTGCAGCGAGAGGCCGTCAGCCCGGAGAAGATCTCCGCATTTTTCCGAAGTCCCGTGGGCCGGGAGATGTGTTCTGCCCCCCACTGCCGCCGGGAATTCAAGTTCTCCCTGCTGGTGCCCGCCCAGGACTACTATCCCGGCCTGGAGGGGGAGGAGATCCTCCTTCAGGGGGTCATCGACGCCTGGTTTGAGGGGGAGAGGGGACTCACCGTTCTGGACTTCAAGACCGACCGGGTGCGCCCGGGAGAGGAGCGGGCCCGGGCGGAGGAATACCGCCCCCAGCTGGAAGCCTACGGAAAGGCCCTGTCCAAAATTTTGGGCCGGGCGGTCAACAGGATGGTGCTGTGGTTTTTTGAGACGGACACGGCGGTGGAGGTTTGAATTTTTTATTATAAGGGGTTTCGCCCCCGAGGGGGCGAAACTTCTATAACCCCAAAAGCCCTTTGCACCCCAGGGGATGCAAAGGGCTTTTCCTATCCACGCCTTGGCCTTCTCCTGGCTCCCTGGTCCTCCACCAGGATGATGTCCTCCCCGAACCGGCGCACCGCCTGCCAGGGGATGTACCGGTCCTCCTCCCGGCCCAGAAGGCCAAAGAGCCGCCGCCGGCCAGGCACCACCAGGGATCGGACCTGGCCGCTGTCGATGTCGATCTCCATGTCCCCCACAAAGCCGAAGCGGCTGCCGTCCTCCACGCTGATGACCTCTTTATATTTCAGTTCCGCGATCCTGGTCTCCATGCCGTGACCCCCCTGTTGTGATGAGTGTGGTAATGGAGCCTATGCGGAAAAATGCCCGTCCTATGCGAAAAATTAAATCCCTCTCCGGGATGAACCGGAGAGGGATCGTTTTGTCTATTGGGACAGCAGGCCCTTGGAGAGAAGAAACTCCCGGGCCACCTCCTGAACGCTGCGGCCGTCCACATCCACAGCGTAGGTAAGCTCCACCATCTCCTCACTGCTCACCTGGCCGGTGAGCAGCTCCAGCACCTGCTCCAGGTTGGGAGCGGCGTCGTAGAAGTCGTCGAAGAGGTCGTTTCGCACCAGGAAGGCCCCGTAGTACTCGGGGAAGAAGTGCCGGTCGTCCTCCAGGACGGTGAGGCCCACCCGCTTGTTGAGGCCGTCGGTGGCGTAGACCACCATGGCGTCGAAGGCCCCCTCCTCCAGGGCGTTGTACTTCAGCACCACATCCACGGGCACGGCGGACTGGAAGTTCAGGCCGTAGAAGTCCACGAAGGGCTGATACTTCATGCTGCCCTCCTCGGTGAAGAACTCGTGCTCCGCCCCGAAGCGGAGAGTGGAGGCGATGGGGACCAGGTCGGAGATCCTGCTGACCCCGTACTGGTCCACCACGGCCTGGGTGACCCCGATGGCGTAGGTGTTGTTGAGGCCCACCTTGCCCAGCATATGCAGGCCCTCCCGCTCACTCACCGTCTCGTTGACAAAGTCGTAGAGGGTCATCCCCTCCGGAATGTCGGTGGTGTCCAGGCCCATGAAGGTGGTGAGGATGGTGCCGTCGTAGCTGAACATGAGATCGCAGCTGGGGTTCTCCCGCTTCAGCTCGTTGTGGTTGTTTACCTGGGTCATCTGGTCCAGAATGACCACATCCAGGTCGGTCTTGTCCTCCACCAGCTGTTCCACCATGGAATGCATGAGCTTCACCTCGGAGTAGTCCCCGTCATAGAGGGTGAGCTGGCCGGAGGTGTCGGCGGGCAGGAGGGTGTAGACCACCAGGGCCGCCCCCGCCAGGGCCAGGGCCCCGGCTCCCGCCGCCTTCAGGGGGGCGGGGAGCTTTTTCCGGCTGTGGGAGGAGATGCGCCGCTCCACATAGCCAAGCCCCGCGTCCAGCACCAGGGCCATGGCCATGAGTACGGCGGTGCCCAGGAGGATCATGGCCATGTTCCGCTGGCGGATGGCGGTATAGAACAGCCCGCCCAGGCCGCCGCCTCCCACGAAGGAGGCGAAGACCGCCGTGCCGATGGCGTTGACGGCGGCGATGCGGATGCCGGTGACCACCATGGGGAAGGCCAGAGGCAGGTCCACATGGGCCATGCGGTAGCTCCGGGTCATGCCCATCCCCGTGGCCGCCTCCTTCAGGTGGCCGGGGACCTGCTGCAGGCCCAGACAGGTGTTGCGCACGATGGGCAGCAGGGAGTAGAGGGCCAGACCCACCATGGCCGTGGGGGAGCCCGGGTCCATGATCACCATGATAAGGCCCAGCAGGGCCAGGGCGGGGATAGTCTGGATGAGGTCCACCACCCACAGTATGACCTTGCCCGCCCTGGGGGACAGGTAGGCCAGAAGGCCCAGAGGGACACCGGCGGCGATGGCGAGCACCAGGGCGGAGAGCACCAGGGACAGGTGGTCCCAGATCATGGAAATGCTCATTTCCCTGCCCCGCCTTTCCGCAGGCCCCTGGGGACCACATGCCGCTGGAGCACATCCACCAGCGCCCCCAGCACCAGGGCCAGGACGGCGGCGGGGATGGCCCCCTGAAGGATGAGGGTGTTGTTGTTGGAGCTGACCCCCTTGTAGATGAAGTCCCCCAGGCCGCCCTGTCCGATCATGGCGGCCAGCACCGTCCAGGAGACGGTGTACACCGTGGACAGCCGCAGCCCCCCGATGATGGTGGGCAGGGCCAGGGGCAGCTCCACCTGCCACAGGCTCTGGAGCTGGTTCATGCCGCAGCCCCGGGCGGCCTCCTTATACTGCTCCTCCACGCCTCCCAGGCCGGCCACGGTGTTTTTCAGCACCGGGAACATGGCGTAGATGGACAGGGCGATGATCACCGTGGCGGGGGTCAT
>CALWOR010000089.1 GCA_944383205.1 uncultured Oscillospiraceae bacterium
GACGATGCCCACGAGACCTATGAGGACAATGGAGGGCAGTATGCCGCCACCAGCGACAAGTACCAGTATGCGTCTGCAGCCCATACTTATGAGGCGGCCAAGTATAATTACAACGCGACTGTTCAGAATTTTGAGATTGCCTTCCGCACCTTGTATCTCCAGGTAAAGGATTTCAAACAGGTTCTGGATGCGGCCAAAACCGCCCTGGCGGTAGAACAGGACAACTATGCGGTTTCCCAGTTGAAGTATGAGCAGGGTAATCTGTCTTACAACGACCTTTTGGAGGCGGAAGACAAGGTAAAGGAGGCCCAGGAGACGGTGGACGGGGCAGAAAATGATTTGTTTTCCGCTTACCACAATTACCGCTGGGCCGTGGATTACGGGATTTTGAACTGATGGAGGAGACTTGACCCATGAATAAGAGACAAATGATTTCTGCTGCGCTTGCTGTGTCTGCGGTGCTGACGCTGACAGCCTGTCAGACCGGGGAGGAGAGCTCCAGCCAGGGCAATATTCCGGCCGGTGTAGCCGTTCAGGTCACTGAGGTGGTGAGAGAGACCATTTCTGCGGAAAACAAGGTCTCGGGAAAGGTGGTGGCCGACGGACAGGAGTCCGTCTATGTGGCTGCCAATGCCCAGTGCACTGCTGTCTATGTGGACGCGGGAGACAGTGTGACGGCGGGAGAGAAGATCTGTACTCTGGATATTGCCAGCACCCTATCCTCTTACAATGCGGCCAATATCAGCTATCAATCGGCGCTCCAGAGCTATCAGGATCAGGAAGCCATTTTTGACAAGCAGATTGCCCTGGCAGAAAAAAATCTCAACGACCTCAAGGCACTGTTTGAGATCGGCGCCGCTTCCCAGGCGGAGATTGACTCCGCAGAGCTCAATCTCATGACCGCTCAGGCCAGCAAGACCTCCACCCTGGCCCAACTGGAAGCCGGTATGCAGAGCTATAAGTCCAATGTGGAGCAGCTGGCTTCGGTACTGGAGAATGTGGATTCTGGAGGAAATGTGATTGCCCCCATCTCCGGCACCGTGATCTCTCTGAATGCGGCGGAGGGCAGCTATGTATCTGCCTCTATGCCTGTGGCAGTTATTGACGGTGTGGATACCATGAAGGTGGAGGTTTCTGTATCCGAAGCGCTGATCCCCAAGCTGGCCCAGGGGGACGAGGTGGATATCTCCATCAGTTCGCTGGGTGTGGAGACGGTGGGGACCATCAAGAGCATCCAGCGAAGCGCCAACGCCCAGACGAAGCTTTATACGGTTACTGTCTCCATCGGGGAAGATATTGAGGGGCTCCTTGCGGGTATGTTTGCCGATGTGTCCTTCCGGACAGACACCTCCGTCGATGCTATTGTCATCCCCTCGCAGGCGATTCAGACCAGCAACAATGTACAATATGTTTTTGTGGTGGAAGAAAATACAGCTCGTTATCAGCAGGTAGAGACAGGGCTGAGCGGAAACGGTGTAACTGAGATCACCAGCGGCCTTGAAGAAGGCCAGCAGCTGGTCACGGTAGGCCAGGCGTATCTGTCCGACGGCGATGCTGTGCGGATCGTGTCCGGGGAGGGCTGAGACGGGTGAGCATTGCAAAATTCTGTATCAAGCACAAAGTGACCACCCTGATGGCTGTTATTATGATCTCCATCTTCGGCGTGGTCTTCACCACCCAGCTTCAGCTGGCACTGCTGCCGGATGTGGAGGCTCCGGCCGCGGTGGTGATGTGCTATTATAACGGCGCCAGCCCTCAGGATATGGAGGAGCTGGTCAGTCGGCCCCTGGAGTCGGCCATCATGTCGGTGGCCGGAGTGGAGGAGGTGAGCTCCACCTCCTCAGAAGGAGTCAGTCAGCTCCAGATCACCTATACCGACGGCACCGATTTGGACATTGCCGCCACCAAACTGAGAGAGCAGTTTGACCAGGTATCGCTGCCCGATGGGGCCATGGACCCAGTGATCGTAAATATCAACATCAGCGATCTGCTGCCCTCGGCCATCATTGCCCTTATGGGCGACGACCTGGCCAGCATTCAGGCCATGGCGGAGGATACGGTGGGCCCCGCCTTGGAGCGGGTGGAAGGAGTGGCCCAGGTCAGCATCTCCGGCGGTGTGGAGCAGCAGATCGCCGTGGAAGTGGATTCTGCCCGGGCCGCCGGCCTGGGACTGTCCAACTCCTACATTTCCCAGATGCTGGCCGCGGAGAACCTGCTCTACCCCGGCGGCGACCTTCAAAACGGAAGCCAGACCCTCACCGTCACTACCGACGCCAAGTTTCAAACGGTGGAGGATGTGGCAAATCTGATCCTTCCACTCCCCACAGGGGGAACGGTGCGCCTTGCCGAAGTGGCCAATGTGGCGCTGGAAACCACCGACCCGGATACTGTGGCCATGACCGACGGTTCGGCCTGTGTGGTCCTTCAGGTGTCCAAGCAGTCGGGGGCCAATGAGGCGGCCACAGCTGACGCGGTGGTGGAGGCCATGGAAAAGCTCCATGAGAAAAATTCCTCCATTGCTTACTCTGTGCTGTATACCGCCTCTGACTACATCAATATTGCGGTGAATGCCGCTCTGGAGAATATCGCCATGGGCGTGGTGCTGGCCGCCATCGTAGTGTTCCTGTTTCTGCGCCGGTTCGGGGCCACCACTGCCATCGCCGTGTCCATGCCGGTGTGTATCCTCACAGTATTTGTGCTGATGAATGTCTTCGATCTGACACTGAACATGATGTCCCTGGGGGGCATTGCCATGGGCGTTGGCATGATCGTGGATAACTCCATTGTGGTACTGGAAAATATTTACCGCTACTCCGCTGAGGGGCACAGCCGCATGGAGTCCTGCGTGGACGGGACCAAAGAGGTGTTGACCTCCCTCACCGCCTCTACTTTGACTACTGTGGCAGTTTTCCTGCCTCTGGGACTTACGGGCGGCATCGCGGGAATGCTCTTTGACGATTTCTGCCTGACGATTTCTTTTCTGATCCTGGGTTCTCTGGTGATTGCCGTTACCCTGGTCCCCCTGTTGTGTTACTTCCTGCTGGATGAGGAAAAGGTACGGCAGCGGGCCATTCAGCAGGCGGAAAAGAAGGCCAAGCGCCAGGCCCAGGGAAAAGTCGGCCTGGGTACCCGCCTCAACGAGATTTACACCGGCCTTTTGCGGTTCTTTGTCCGCCACCTGTGGGCAGGGATGCTGGCTTCGGTGGCCCTGGTGGCCCTGTTTGCCGTTGCCTGCCTGTCTACCAAGATGGTGCTGATGCCTGAGATGGATCAGAGTATGGTTTCCATTACCGTTACCACCCCCACCGGCTCTGAACTGGACGATACTGCCGCCATCGCGGACCGGGTGGTAGAGATCGTCCAGGAGAATGTGCCGGAGCTGGAATCGGTCTACCATATCACACAGCCGGAGTCGTCCTCCATCAACCTGGTCCTGGTGGATAAGGAGGACCGAAGCCGGGGCAGCGGCCAGGTGGCCAATGACCTGCGGCCCCTTCTGGCTGATATTGCCGGGTGTGAAATCACTGTGAACGCCACGGATATGACGGCTATGCTGGGCAGCGGAAACGATATCAATGTGGAGATCACCGGCAACGACTATGAGACTTTGGTGATGATTGCCAACGACTTGGAAGAGCGGATCTCTCAGCTGCCTGACGCAGTGGATGTTTCCACCTCCATGGCCAAGCAGGTGGAACAGGTGACCATCACCATGAATCGGGAGGCCGCCTCCCAGTACGGCCTTACCGCCGCCACGGTAGGAGCTGCAGTCCGCTCCGAGCTGTCCGGAGCCACTGCCACTACCGTCACCATCAACAACAAGGAGCTTGATGTGGTGGTCCGGGGAGGCGGGAGCTCCGCGCAGAGTCTGGATGCCCTGAACTCCATGGCGATTCCCTCCTCCTATGGGGGAACAGTGCCTCTGTCTGCGGTGGCCAATGTGGAGGTGGAGCTGGCACCCCAGAGCATCAACCGTGTAAATCAGACCCGGCAGGTGTCTGTGACCGGCGATACCATCAGCGGCGACACCACCGCCATGACCAAGCAGATTCGGGCGATTCTGGATGGATATACTCTCCCTGATGGGTACAATGTGGAGATTACCGGTGCATATACGGACATGATGGACAGCTTTGGGGACCTGCTGCTGGCCCTGGTAGTTGCCCTGGGGCTGGTGTACTTTGTGCTGGCTTCTCAGTTTGAGTCCTTCCTGATGCCGGTGATCGTGATGATGATCCTGCCTGTGGCCTTCGGCGGCGCTCTGTTTGCTCTGCCTGTCACGGGGAGAGATCTGTCCATGATCTCACTGGTGGCCCTGATTATGCTGGCAGGCACGGTGGTCAATGCCTCCATCATTCTGGTGGACTATATTCGCCAGCGCCGGGAGCGGGGGGAGAGCCGGGAGGAGGCGATTCTCCATGCCTGTCCTCTCCGTGTGCGCCCGGTGCTGATGACTACCATCACCACCATTCTGGCCCTGGTGCCCATGGCCATGGGCATGGCCGAGGGGGCGGCGGAGATGATGTCGGATATGAGCATTACCATGATCTCCGGCATGACCATCTCTACCCTGATCACCTTGGTATTTACCCCGGTATATTACTCGGTGATTGACAACCTGAGCCATATTTTTTCCAGAAAGAAAAAGCTAACGCCCCAGGCGCCTGCCCCGGCGGACGGGGAAGCCTGAGTATGGGAAAGCGGCGCCCGTCAGATCAACATGACGGGCGCCGCTTGCTTATTCGTATAAAAAACCCAGCTGTTCCAACACAGCCCTTACCCGGCCTGCAGCTTGTTGGTCCCGGCAGAAGACAGTGTGAAGATGGATCCCCTCGGTAAGATGGGAAAGGGGGACTGCCTCAGACTGGCGGCATCGCGCAATAAACTGGGCCACATCATACCGGCTGGAGACATGGAGCGGGGCGGTGAGCTGACCATATACCGGGTGCTCCACGATCACATCCAGAACAGTGCAGCCCTGGTCCACAATAGCATTGAGCTCCGCCTCCATCTGGTCGGACCGGTGACGGCACGCAAAGGTTACCAGAAGGTCGGCGTCGGCTCTGGGGAGCAGATACCCCCGGGGGGTGGCGGTAATCTCAAGCCCACCGGCCCGCAGAAGGGCCACATCCCCCACGATAATCTGACGGCTGACCGACAGTTCCTGGGCAAGGGTGGTGGCGCTGATGGGGGCGGTGGCCTCTTTCAGCCGCCGGGCGATTTCGGATCGTCTCTGCTGGGCGTCCACAAAGATCCCTTTCTTTCTTCCGGCGGGTTGAAACATAAGAGCCGGAGCATTTTTATAAGTGTAACATAAATGGGGAGAGGGAGCAAGGTTGACTTCATCGGGAAAAAGAAATAAAATATTTATATCAGAAACCTCAGCGTGGGCCTGAAGAGAGGAAATGAAGGAGGAGAACATATGCGAGCATGGAAAAAGGTTTTTGCCGCCGCGGCTGCAGTAGTTCTGGCACTGTGTCTGACTGCATGTCAGAACACGGCAAAGGATGCCACAGTATTTATTCAGGGGGAACTGGATGCCACTTATCTGGGAGAGGTGAGCCAGAAATACATTGATGTGGTGGAAGGAATGACGCAGGCCGATGCCGAAGCGAAATTTGACTACAATGTGGAAGCAGAGGCACAGTATCTGCTTGGCTATCTGGGGGTGGAGCTGCCCACCGACGCAGTATATCAGAGAGCAGAGGAACTGGTGGGGCAGATTTATTCCCATGCCAAGTATACCGTGGCAGACGCGGAGCTGCTGAAGAGCGGGGATATTGCCGCCGAAGTTACGGTTTCGCCCATTGAGATCATCCCCCTGATGCCCGATGAGCTGTTTGCGGACACCTGGACGGCGGTGAAACAGGAGTCCGGTGTCAGTGACGAGGAAGTAGCCCTGATGAGCGACGAGGAATATCAGGTGCTGGACGAGGAGTATGCCATGCGCCTTCTGGATGAGCTGGAGGGTCTCATGGACCAGTTGAGCTATGGCGAGGATCAGGTCATTTTACTCCAGATGAAGGAGGATGAGGACGGCTACTATACTCTGGTTGATACTGGAATGCAGAAGCTGGACGAAGTGATGATCGATTATACCGGTGCGTATGCCTAAGAAAGAATATATATAAATCCTGAAGGGCCTTGGCCAAAATGATTGGCTGGGGCCCTGTTTTTTTTAACTGTTCTGCCTTTTGGGGGAAATGGGAACAATGCTTGACTTTTCCGCCCCGGGGCCATAAAATAATGGGTACGGAAAAATTACTCTATTTTAATATAAAGGACTGAGACAATATGGCCCAGAATCCCAATAAAAAGCAGGTGGAGCAGATCACCGACATGGAGGTGGACTTTGCCCAGTGGTACACTGATGTGTGCAAAAAGGCGGAGCTTATCGACTACTCCTCCATCAAGGGTATGTTTATCTACCGCCCTTATGGCTATGCCATTTGGGAGAATATCCAGAATGAGCTGGACAAAAAGTTTAAAGAAACCGGACACGAGAATGTGTACCTGCCCATGCTGATCCCCGAGTCCCTCCTGCAGAAAGAGAAGGACCATGTAGAGGGCTTTGCCCCCGAGTGCGCCTGGGTCACTATGGGAGGCAGCGAGAAGCTGGAGGAGCGCTACTGCATCCGTCCCACCTCTGAGACGCTGTTCTGCGAGCACTATAAAAATATCATCCATTCCCACCGGGACCTGCCCAAGCTTTATAACCAGTGGTGCTCCGTCCTGCGTTGGGAGAAGACCTCCCGCCCCTTCCTGCGCCACCGGGAGTTTCTGTGGCAGGAGGGCCACACCATGCACGCCACCGAGGAGGAAGCCCGGGAAGAGACCATGCGTATGCTGAACATCTACGCGGACTTTATGGAAAATGTGCTGGCCATGCCCGTGGTCCGGGGCCGCAAGACCGATAAGGAGAAGTTCAACGGCGCCGAGGAGACCTACACCGTGGAGTGCATGATGCACGACCGGAAGGCCCTCCAGGCGGGCACCAGCCACTACTTCGGCGACGGCTTCGCCCGGGCCTTTGACATCACCTTCACCGGCAAGGACAACCAGCTCCACTACCCCCACCAGACCTCCTGGGGGGTGTCCACCCGCATGATCGGCGGCATCATCATGACCCACGGCGACAACAACGGCCTGGTGCTGCCCCCCCGCATCGCCCCCATCCAGGCCATGGTCATCCCCGTGGCCCAGCACAAGGAGGGCGTGCTGGAGGCCGCCTCCGCCCTTCTGGCCCGCCTGAAGGCCGCCGGCATCCGGGCCGGCATGGACGACTCCGACCAGTCCATGGGCTGGAAGGCCGCCCAGTACGAGATGAAGGGTGTGCCCCTGCGGGTGGAGATCGGCCCCAAGGATATGGAGAAGGGCCAGTGCTGCATCTGCCGTCGGGACTCCGGGGAAAAGGTCTTTGTCCCCCTGGACGAGCTGGAGAGCAGGGTCCAGGAGCTGCTGAACGCGGTCCACGACGGCCTCTATCAGCGTGCCAAGAAGAACTTGGAGGACCACACCAAGGTGTGCCACACCCTGGACGAGGTCAAGACCTTCATGGAGACCGAGGGCGGTTTCGCCAAG
>CALWOR010000090.1 GCA_944383205.1 uncultured Oscillospiraceae bacterium
CGGGAGGAGACCCGCTACGCCGATTTGCAGGAGGCTATGGAGTACTCCCTGCTGGCGGGGGGCAAGCGCATCCGCCCGGTGCTCACCCTGGAGGTGTGCCGCATGTGCGGCGGGAACCTCCAGGCGGCTCTGCCCTTTGCCTGCGGTCTGGAGATGATCCATACCTATTCCCTCATTCACGACGATCTGCCCGCCATGGACGACGATCAGCTGCGCCGGGGCAGACCCACCAACCATGTGGTCTACGGGGAGGCCACCGCCATCCTGGCGGGAGACGGCCTGCTCACCGCTGCCTTTGAGCAGCTTACCCGGGCGGAGCTGCCCCCCGAGCGGATCGTGGCGGCGGTAGCGTGCCTGTCCCGGAACGCCGGCCCCGCCGGCATGGTGGGGGGACAGGCTCTGGATATGGCGGGAGAGGGGAGGTCCCTGACCCGTGGCGAGCTGGAACAGCTCCAGAGTCTGAAGACCGGAGCACTCATCTCTGCAGCCGCCGAGCTGGGCTGCATCGCCGCCGGAGGCACCCCGGAGCAGCGTGAGAAGGTCCGCGCCTACGCCCAGGCCCTGGGCCGCGCCTTCCAGATCCAGGACGACATTCTGGATGTGACCAGCACTGACGAGGAGCTGGGCAAGACAGTGGGCTCCGACCGGGTCAATGAAAAGACCACCTTTGTCACCTCCCTTGGTCTGGAGGGCAGCCGGGCCATGGTGGAGAAGCTCACCGGCGAGGCGGTAGCGGCCCTTGCGGGCTTCCAGCAGCCGGAGTTTCTCATCTGGCTGGCCGAGACCCTGGCCAGGCGCACCAACTGAATCAATGACGCAAGGATGAACCACAACGGACTCCCTTTGGGAGAGAAAGCGGGGTAACGATGGATCATACCGGTTTTCTGGTGGGAAATCTCACCCTGGACCTGGCGATTTTTGCCTGGTTCGTGGCCCAGGTCATCAAGACGGTCCTCCACTTTGTGGTCAACCGGAACCTGGACCTGAAGCGGATGGTGGGCAGCGGGGACATGCCCAGCTCCCACTCCGCCTTTGTCTGCGCCGCCACCATGTCCATCGGACAGGTGTGCGGCTGGCGGGACCCCATGTTTTCCCTGTCGGCGGCCATGGCCCTGGTGGTCATGTACGACGCCTGCAATGTCCGCCGGTGCGCCGGGGAACAGGCCAAGGTGCTCAACTATGTGATAGAGCACTGGAAGGATATGCCTGAGGAAATGAAGAGGAAGCGGCTCAATGAAAATCTTGGCCACACTCTGCCCCAGGTCATTGCAGGGGCAGTACTGGGGAGCGTCATCGGTCTGGCGGGACCAGTGATCCTCTGAGGATCATATGCTGAAAAGATGTGAGGGGTTATACCTTGACGACACGAGAGAACAACCATATAGGGCCCCTGCTGGCAGAACTCAGCGACCAGGAGGCAAAGGACCTGTGCGGGAAGCTGCGCCGGGATCTGGTGGAGAGCGTGTCCCAGACGGGAGGCCATCTGGCCTCCAACCTGGGGGCGGTGGAGCTGACGGTGGCCATCCACCGGGTGTTTGACACTGCCAGGGACCGTCTGGTCTTTGATGTGGGGCATCAGTGCTACCCCCATAAAATGCTCACCGGCCGGTGGGAGGAGATGTCCACTATGCGCCAATACGGCGGTCTGGCGGGCTTCCCAAAGCCGACAGAGAGCGTCCACGACGCCTTTATCGCCGGCCATGCCTCCAACTCGGTGGCGGTAGCCCTGGGCATGGCCCGGGCCCGGCGGCTTACCGGGGAGGACTACAAGGTCATCGCCCTCATCGGAGACGGCGCCCTCACCGGCGGTCTGGCCTATGAGGGACTGTCCAATGCCGGTGAGTGTGGGGAACAGCTGCTGGTCATCCTCAACGACAACGGCATGTCCATCACTCCCAATGTGGGCGGGGTGGCTGACCATCTGGCCCGGCAGCGCCTGCGGCCCCAGTACCGGACCTTCAAAAAACATTATCAGAACATCATGGCCGCCACCGCCCCCGGCCGGGCGGCATACAAAGTGATCCATAAGGTGAAACAGGCCCTGAAACAGAGCCTTTTGCCCTGCAGTATGTTTGAGAATATGGGCTTTCGCTATCTGGGGCCTGTAGATGGCCACAATCTCAGCGACCTCACCGACATTTTGCGGTACGCCCGGGACTTGAACGACCCCGTTCTGCTCCATGTCAAGACTGTAAAGGGGAAAGGCTTTCTACCGGCTGAGGAAAATCCGGACGCCTTCCATGGGGTATCCCCCTTTGATCCCATGACGGGGAAGCCCAGAAAGGCGGGGGGGGAGACTTTTTCCGCCGTCTTCGGACGGACCCTTGCCCGATTGGCGGAGGAAGAGGGCCGGGTGTGCGCCATTACCGCCGCCATGATGAGCGGCACGGGCCTGGAGGGCTTTGCCGGGAGATTCCCCCAGCGGTTCTTCGATGTGGGCATTGCCGAGGGCTGCGCCGTCTCTATGGCCGCCGGTATGGCCAAGGAGGGGGCGATCCCTGTCTTTGCGGTGTACTCCACCTTCCTTCAGCGGGGCTATGATATGCTCCTGCACGACACCGCCCTCAGTGATCTCCATGTGGTGCTGGGGGTTGACCGGGCCGGTCTGGTGGGAGAGGACGGAGAGACCCACCACGGGGTCTTTGATGTGGCCTACCTGGACAGCGTTCCCCATATGACTGTCCTGGCTCCCGCCAGCTTTGCCGAGCTGGAGGAGATGCTGGAGCGGGCAGTGCTCCAGCTTACCGGGCCGGTAGCCGTGCGCTACCCCCGGGGCGGGGAAGGGGCCTACAACGGCAGCGCCGGGAGCGAGCCGGCCGCTCTGCTGCGGCAGGGCAAGGACATCACCCTGGTGAGCTACGGGGTGGAGATCAACCAAGTCCTGGAGGCGGCGGAGCTGCTGAAGGGGCGGGGCATACAGGCAGAAGTGATAAAGCTTAATCAGCTTACACCCCTTGATGGAACTGAGATCATCCGGTCTGTCAAGAACACAGGCACCCTGCTGGTGGCAGAGGAGGCCGCCCAGGAGGGCTGTGTGGGCCAGCGGCTTGCCGCCCTGCTGGAGCAGGCAGGGGCGCCGGCCAGGGTGGCCCTGGTCAACTGCGGCGGAAACTTTGTCCGCCACGGTAAGACGGAACTTTTGAAGAAAGAGCTCTCCCTGGACGGGGAGGGGATCGCAAGAAAGGCGTGGGAGGTGCTGGGCCGTGGCTAAGGAACGGCTGGATGTAGCTTTGACGGCCCGGGGACTGGCGGAGAGCCGTCAGAAAGCCCAGGCTGTCATTATGGCGGGGCTGGTCTATGTGAACGGCCAGAAGCAGACCAAGGCCGGGGCCCCGGTGAAGCCCGAGGACCATCTGGAGGTCCGGGGCAAAGCCCTGCCCTATGTGAGCCGGGGAGGTCTGAAGCTGGAAAAGGCCATGAAGCGCTGGCCTATTACCCTTCAAGGGGCTGTGTGCGCCGACATCGGGGCTTCCACCGGAGGTTTTACCGACTGTATGCTCCAGAACGGAGCCAAGCTGGTCTACGCTGTGGATGTAGGCTATAACCAGCTGGACTACCGCCTGCGAACCCACCCCCAGGTGGTGTGCATGGAGCGCACCAACGCCCGCTATCTTACCCGGGAGCAGATCCCGGAGGCGCTGGACTTCTTCTCCGTGGATGTGTCCTTCATCTCCCTGAACCTGATCCTGCCCGCCCTGCGCCCCCTCATGAAGGAGGAAGGCGAGGCGGTGTGCCTGGTAAAGCCCCAGTTCGAGGCGGGCAAGGACAAGGTGGGCAAGCACGGAGTGGTCCGGGACCCCCAGGTCCATCTGGAGGTGCTGGAGCACTTCCTGGGCCACGCCGCAGACGCCGGTTTCACTGTAAAGGATATTACCTTTTCGCCAATCAAGGGCCCCGAGGGCAACATTGAATATCTGGGATACCTCCGGGCGGGGGATGGTCCCGCCTACGAGGGGGACCTGAAGGCCCTGGTGGAGGAGTCCCACCAAAACTGGAAGGAGGAGGAGCCATGAAGATCCTGCTCAGCTCCAATCCCTACCGGGACCGGGGGCTCCGGGCCGCGCTGGAGGCCCGCCGGGTCCTGGAAAATGCCGGGGCTCAGACTTCCCTGTGTCTGCCCTTTCAGCCGAAGAAGGGGGATCGGCTGGACCTGCCCAGGCAGGTAAAGCTGTCCCAGATGGACCAGGAGCTGCCCAATGCCGACCTGCTCATCTGCTTCGGCGGGGACGGGACCATCCTCCACGCCGCCCGGGACGCCGTCCAGCACGAGGTGCCGATCCTTGGGGTAAATATGGGCAGCGTGGGCTTTATGGCCGAGCTGGAGCGGGGGGAACTGGCCATGCTGGCCCCTTTGGCTCAGGGCAGATTTTTTACTGAGGAACGGATGATGCTGGATGTGAAGGTCATGAGGGGAAACAGAGAAATGAGTCGGGACTTGGCCCTTAATGATGCAGTCATTTCCAAGGGTTCCATGGCCCGGGTGGCTGAGGTTGAGGTCTTTGCCGATAACATGAAGGTTTCGACCATTACAGGGGATGGTGTGATTATTTCTACCCCCACTGGTTCCACGGCCTATTCTATGGCAGCGGGCGGCCCTATTGTAGAGCCCACCTCCAAATGCATCATTGTCACGCCGGTTTGCGCCCATCAGTTGGTGGCCCGAGCTATGGTACTCGATCAGGACCGGATGATTACAGTACAGATACCAAAATCTATCCGCAAGTATTTATACTTGTCAGTTGATGGAGGAAAGGCTGTTCGGCTGAGCAGCGGCGACAGGGTAGAAATCTGTAAGTCAACACACTGTACCAAATTGGCCCGGGTGGCTGACCGGAGCTTTTACGAAATCATCAATCAAAAGCTGGGAGGGATTGTCCCATGAAAAACGCACGTCAGGGTGAGATCATCAAGATCATACAGTCCATGGATGTGGAGACCCAGGATCAGCTGTTGGAAGAGCTGCGGGCCAGAGGGTACAACACCACCCAGGCCACCATTTCCCGGGACATCAAAGAGCTGCGCATGGTGAAGGAGCTGTCCAAGAACGGCGGCTACCGGTACACCATGTCCCAGCGCAAGCCCTCTACAGAGGTGGACGGGCGGCTGCGGACCATTTTCAAGGAGGGAGTGGTCTCCGCTGAGGCGGCCCAGAACCTGGTGGTGGTACGCACCATGCCCGGCCTGGCCTCCGCCGCCTGCTCCGCCCTGGATGGGATGGAGATCGCGGGGATGGTGGGCAGTCTGGCCGGAGATGACACGGGCATCCTCATTATGCGGGACAATGCCGCCGCCCAGCAGTTCATCGCTGAGATCCACAAGCTGTTGAAGTAGTCCCCGGAAAGGGGAGAGGGAGGCAGAAGGATGCTTTCACTGCTCCATATTGAAAATATCGCCATCATCCAGTCGGCGGACATCACCTTTGATCCCGGCTTCAATGTGCTCACCGGCGAAACCGGCGCGGGCAAGTCCATCGTCATCGACGCCATCGGCGCGGTGCTGGGGGAGCGCACCAGCCGGGAGCTCATCCGCACCGGTGCCAAAAGCGCCCTGGTCACCGCCGTCTTCACCGGGGCCCTGCCCGAACGGTGGCTGGAGGAAAACGGCTTTCCCCAGGCGGGGGAGGAGCTGATGCTCCAGCGGGAGCTCCACGGGGACGGGCGGAATGTGTGCCGTGTGAACGGCCGGCCCATGACCGTGGCCCAGCTGCGGCAGCTGGGGCGGCAGCTTTTGAACATCCACGGCCAGCACGACGGCCAGCAGCTGCTGGACCCGGAGTGCCACCTGGGTTATCTGGACCGGTTCGGAAAGACCGAGCCGCTGCTGGAACAGTACCGCCAGGCCTACGGAGAGGTGGCCGCCCTGCGGAGACAGATTTCCGCCCTGGAGATGGATGAGGCCGAGCGCTCTCGAAGAGTAGACACCCTGGAATATCAGATCCGGGAGCTGGAGCGCGCCGAGCTGAAGCCCGGAGAAGATGAGGAGCTGGACGCCAGAAAGGCCATGCTGCGCAGCGCCGGAAAGCTCATGGAGGCCATTCAGGAGGCCCAGTTTGCCCTCCTGGGCGGCGAAGACAGCCGGGGGGCCTGCGACCTCATTGCCGAGGCCGAGGGAGCGGTGCGCTCGGTGGCCAGGCTGGGCCCACAGCTGGGAGAACTGGGGGAGCAGCTCACCGCCCTGCGCCTTGCCGCCGACGATGTCTCGGAGACCGTCAGGGACTTTGGCGAGGAATTTGACTTCTCCCCGGAGGAGCTGGACCGGCTGGAGAGCCGGCTGGATGTGATCTACCGCCTGAAGAAGAAGTACGGCCCCACAGTGGAGGAGATGCTCTCCTACCTGGACCGGTGCCGGGAGGAGCTCAGTCAGATCCAGGACGCCGATGATACCATTCTTCACCTGGAGGCGGAGCTGGGGAAGGCCCGGGAGAAGGCCCGCGCTTTGGGTGAAGAGCTGTCCCGGGCCCGAAGGGAGGCTGCCGCCGCCCTCCAGGTCCGCATCCAGGAGGAGCTTCGCCAGCTGGATATGCCCAAGGTCCGTTTTGAGACGGAGTTTCAGCCCTGCCAGGCCCAGGACGGCATGGATGAGACGGGAATGGACCAGGTACAGTTTCTCATGTCCGCAAACCTGGGAGAGGCCCTGAAGCCCATTCAGAAGGTGGCCTCAGGGGGCGAGCTGGCCCGGATCATGCTGGCACTGAAAAATGTTCTGGCCCAGGATGACGGCATCGGCAGTCTCATTTTTGACGAGGTGGACACCGGCGTGTCCGGCCGGGCGGCCCAGAAGGTGGCCGAGAAGATGGCCGATGTGGCGGGAAGCAAACAGGTATTGTGTGTCACCCACCTGCCCCAGATTGCCGCCATGGCCGACACCCACTTTTCTGTGGAGAAGGGGGAGCGGGACGGCCGTACCTACACCCGTGTGGAGCGCCTGGACCAGCAGGGCAGGGAGGAGGAGCTGGCCCGGCTCATCGGCGGAACGGCGGTGACCCCCGCACTGATGAAGAGCGCCAGGGAGCTGCTCCAGCAGGCAAAGGAATATCGAAAGTCCAAATAAAAAGTAAGGCCGGTACCCAGCTGGGTACCGGCCTGAGACTGTCAAAGAAGTGTCATTTCCGACGCACAGGTCGCCGGAAATGACGGATCAAAATTGATTCCGTCGCCTGCGGGCGCCGGAACTCCTTGCAGGAGGGCTTTTTCAACAAGCTGAGGCCGGCACCTAACCGGGTGCCGGCCTCAGCTTGCAAATCGTAAAAAACCTCTTTAGGAGACGGTAAAGAAGGTCTGCAGCTGTCCGAAAAGGACCATGAGCATTCCCAGAGGGGCAATCACATAGATGCACAGCTTGTAGAAGGAGTAGAGCCCGTTGGAGAAGGTGTGGCCCGCGGCCATGACCTCGGTGCGGATGGTCTGGGGATGGATCTTCCACACCAGAATGATCATCAGCAGGGAGCCCAGAGGCATGGCGATGCCCTCGGAGATGAAGTCCATAAAGTCCAGCCAGGAGGCGCCCAGGTTCATCCCCGTCTCCTGGAAGGGGATCCACAGTCCGTTGGAGCCCAGGCC
>CALWOR010000091.1 GCA_944383205.1 uncultured Oscillospiraceae bacterium
GGGGAGGAGCACGCCGTGCTTTCCGCCCGGCTGAAGCTGGCCGACACCGTCCGCTCCGTCCTGGCCAACGGCCTGGGTCTGCTGGGCGTGTCCGCCCCTGAGAAGATGTGATAGAAGCCTTTTTAACAGCGAAAGGGCACGCCCCGGGCGTGCCCTTTTTCCAAAGGAGGAATGTTCCATGGCCAAACGGGAGTGGTTTCCCCGGCAGCGGGATTTTACCCAAAAGCACCGGAACATCATTGTCTATGCTCTGGCGGTGCTGGGGCTGATGGGCAGCCTGGTGGGCTTTGCTCTGCTGCCTGAGACGGTAAGCGTCAATCCCAATGCGGCCGATGTGATCGCCCGCCCCCGGGAGGTCATGGTGGGGATGCACCTGGGCATAATCGCCCTGTTCACTGCCCTGTTCTGGAAATGGCCTCGGGAGCTGTGGTACCTGGTGGGGGCACTCTTCGGGGTGGTCATGCTCTACTTTATGCTCTATGCCAACCTGGGGGTGTAATAGATGGAGCTGGACGAGATCAGGAAAACGATTTCCCGGCATACCCCGGGCCTTATGGACTGCCGACGGTTTTTCGCCGTGCTGGTGCCGTTAATCAAGAAGGAAGATGGGCTGTACCTTCTCTATGAGGTCCGTGCCCGGACCATGCACAGCCAGCCGGGAGAGGTCTGTTTCCCCGGGGGACGGATGGAGGCGGGAGAAGATGCCGAGGAGTGCGCCCTCCGGGAGACCTGGGAGGAGCTGGGCATCCCCGGGGACAAGATCCAGGTGCTGGGCAGACTGGACTTTATCGCCCACCGCTCAAACTTCCTCATGCAGCCCGTGCTGGCCCTGGTGGAGGAGGGGGCCCTGGAGCATATGAGCCTCAACCCGGACGAGGTGGACGAGACTTTCCTGGTCCCTTTGTCCCATCTGATGGGTACAGAACCTCTGGAATATGAGTACCCTCTGGTGCCCGCCCCCAGAGAGGACTTTCCCTATGATTTGGTTGGCATTCCCCGCAGCTATCCCTGGCGGACTGGCCGGGAAAATGTGCCCATCTATCCCTGGAAGGATCATGCTATCTGGGGCCTTACGGCAAGAATCACCAGACACCTGATTGAACTTTTGAAACAATAAAAAGCTGCTGCCCACCGGGGCAGCAGCTTTTTACTTATGCCTTTTCGCTTTCGGATTTTTCCTTCAGGACCTTGATGGCGTAGTCCACAGCGGGGATGGCTTTGGCGGTGCAGTACTGCTTCAAAAGCTCCAGCTCCCGGATGGCCTCTTTTGCGGTCATATGTCCCACACTCCTTTCCAACACATCCATATTTTAGCACAAGAGCGTGGAAAAGTAAATGGGAAATCACCGCCGGCCCTTCAGGGCAAATACCATCGTCAGTACCAGCAGAGCCAGAATAAAGATCCGCTCCGCCGCTGTGGCGATCCACACAAAGTGGACCAGGGACAGGGTGGCGGCCAGGGCGCAGCCGCACCATACCAGCACAACGGCCCCCATACTCAAAACTCCTTTCCCTCCATGACCCGGCAGGAGACACGGTAGGACAGCCACATCCCTGCCAGAGGGAGGAGAGGGAAAAAGAAGCTGAGCCTTACTACCGAGCTGTCGGGGACAGAGGACAGGAAGGACAGACTGCCCGGGGAAAAGAGGCCCAGTTGGTAAGCCCCGAGGAGCAGCACGATAGGGGCAAAAATCACCAGATAGAAGTAGGGGCGGGCCCGCTCCGGTCCCAGCTTGTAGCACAGGGGAAGGAGAATGTCGGCGTAGAAAAGCCCCAGGCTCAGGCAGACCATCACCGTCATCATATTTTCCAGCAGCGTATCCTGATCTCCAAAGATGGACACCAGTACACAGGAGAGAAGGCCGCACAGCCCGGCCGCCAGGGTCATGATCAAAGCGAAGAGGTAGCGCCCGGTCACCACCGCTCGCCGTCCCAAGGGAAGGGTGAGGGCATACCCGTTCCACTTGGCCATCTCGTCAAAGGAGAAGGCGCTCATGGGCAGGAGCATGACGATCAGCTGCAAAATGGCGGTGGTGAAAGAAATGGTAAACAGATCCAGAAGGGTCATCACCAGATAAAAAAGCAGAAACAGGGCGTAGGTCCGAATGGTCTTTCTCATGACCAGCATATCCTTGATGACCAGTCCCATCATACCGCATCCCCCTTTCCAATAAAAAGCATGATGTCCTCCAGGGTGGTCTTTTCCACCAGCAGATTCCGATACTTGCGCTGGAAGGCGGCCCGGTCCCGAATTAGTCCCTCGCAGCCGTAGGCTCCCCTTCGGACCCGCACCAGATCTCCGGGGTCTACCTCCTCCAGCTGCTTGGCTGTGCAGGCCAGGCGGCCGTAGCTGTCCAGAATCACATCCTTGGCTTCGGACAGCACCACCCTGCCCTGGTGGAGGTAGGTGATGTAGTCGGCGGCCTTCTCCAGATCGCTGGTGATGTGGCTGGAAATAAGAATTGCGTGGTCCTCGTCCCGGATGAAGGCAAGAAATTCGTCCAAAATCTCGTCCCGAACCACCGGGTCCAGCCCGGCGGTGGCCTCGTCCAGAATGAGCAGCCGGGGCCGGTGGGCCAGAGCGGCGGAGAGGGACAGCTTCATTTTCATGCCCCGGGAAAACTCCTTGACGAATTTTTTTGAAGGAAGCTGGAATTTGTCCAGATAGTCCCCGAACAGGGCGCTGTCCCAGGTCCTGTAAATCCGGGCCAGGATGCGGTCAATATCCAGGGGACGGAGGGTGTCGTGGAAGAAGCACTCGTCCAGCACCACCCCCATGTCCTCCTTGACTGCCTTTTCCTGGGAAATGTTGTCCCGGCCCATAATGGTGATCTGGCCCCCATCCCGGCGGACCAGGTTCAGGATGCACTTGATGGTGGTGGTTTTGCCCGCTCCGTTCTCCCCGATGAGGCCCATGATGGAGCCCCCGGGCAGGGTCAGGCTGACATCTTGTAGGGCGAAGTCCCCATAGGACTTGCAGAGCCCCCGGATTTCAATGGCATTTGTCATAGTTCGTCACCTTTATATAAAATGTCCAACAGTTCGTGGAGCTCCTCCAGGGAGAAGGCCCCCTTCCGGGCCTCGTCCACCGCCTGGGAGAGCTTCTCCTCTACCTTCCGCAGCTGGGCCTCCCGGAGCAGCTCCCGGTTCTGGGGAGCCACAAAGCAGCCTTTACCGGGTACATTGTCCAAAAAGCCCTCCCGTTCCAGCTCCTCATAGGCGCGCTTGGTGGTGATCACCGAGATGCGCAGGTCCCTGGCCAGCAGACGCATGGAGGGCAGAGCGTCCCCCGCCGCCAGCTCCCCGGCCATGATCTGTTCCTTGATCTGTTCCGCGATCTGCTCATAGATGGGTTTTCCGCTGGAATTACTTAAAATGATGTCCATTTTCTGCCCCCTCTAACAGGGGAGCGTGAGGCTGTCCGCCTTGCGCACAGGTCGGATGCCGGGCCGCTCCGGACTGTTATATTGGAAATATTGTATATATACTATATGCACAGTATAGCATAATAAAGAGAAATGTCAAGAGAAAAGTGAGAGGCCTTTTTGACGAAAAAACCAGGCGCACAGCGTTTGAGCTGCGCGCCTGGTTTTTATACCATATGTGGCGGTTGGAGACGATTTCCTTTGACCTGAAGGAGAAAGACGGTGATCTGGAAGAGGACGATGGCTACCCAACCCAGTCCTGTGGACAGGGCCACTGCGTCCAACTCCATGGCGTCTACCAGCAGGTAGGCTCCGATGACCCGGATGGCGATCTGGAGGGTGGTGCCGAAGAAGGTGATGTTCATCCGACCGGTTCCCCGGAACCAGCCCACAAAGGAGTTGCCGAAGAAGGAGAGGATGTAGAACCAGCTGATGAGCTTTAGATAGGAGATGCAGGGGGCCATGCCCTCTCCGCCGCCCAGAAACAGATGGGCCAGGGGCTGGGCAAAGAGGCCCATGCCCACCGAGAAAAATACGCCTACCCCGATGGTGAGAGAGCTGCCCATGAGGAAGCCCTTCAGGGCCCGGCGGTCCTCCCCGGCCCCGTGGTTCTGGGCGATGAAGATGGCCATAGCCTCGCAGCCGCTGAGGCCGAAGGCCTGGGTGAAGTTCTCCACCCGCCCGGCGGCGGTAAAGGCGGAGATGGCGGCGGTACTCACGGCACTGATGCCGTTCACCGCCCCCTGGATCATCAGTTTGCCCAGGTAGAGGCTGGACTGCTGCAGAGCAGCAACGGCACAGTAACTGATGGTGAGGCGGATGAGGGAGGGCTCCATCACCATGTCCTCCCGGCCGAAGAGGAGGAAGGAGCGCTTTTTCCGGATATAGAAGAAGCACAGGGCGGCGGAGAGAAGCTGAGCGGTGGCAGTGGCCAGGGCGGTGCCCACGATGCCCAGATCCAGTACCGCCACCAGTACCCAGGCGGCCGCCAGGTTGTAACCCAGAGAGAGGAAGAGGAAACCCAGAGCGGCTCGGGTGTCCCCAATGGAGCGCAGGGAGGCGGCCAGGTAGTTGTATGCGAAGGTAAAGACCATGCCCACCAGAATGATCCGCAGGTAGTTGGACACCTGGCCCCGGACCTCGTCTGGGGTCTGGATGAGGGTAAGGATCTGGGGAAGGAAGAGCTGGCCCAGGATGACTGCCGCCAGTACGCTGCCCCCGATGAGCACAGCGGAGACAAAGAGCTGCCGACGGAGACGGACAAAGTTCTGCTCTCCAAAGAACTGGGCCACCAGTACACCGGCTCCCATACAGGCGCCGGTGATCACATAGATATAGAGATTCATTACGCTCTCGGCGATGCCCAGGGCAGCCAGAGCCCGCTCGCCGACATACCAGGTGACCACCAGGGAGTTGGCAATGTTATAAAGCTGCTGAAGCACATTGGCACCAAGCAGGGGCAGGGCAAGACCCAAAAGCTGAGGCAGGATGCTGCCGGAGGTGAGGTGGAGCTGACGGGACACAGAAGGACCCCCTGTCGTTTTGAACTTTATACCCATACTATACGGGAAAAAACGAAGTTTGTAAAATTTATTTTTTAAATGCTCCCAAATCCTGGGTATTTTCCTGCCGCAGTAATAAGAAAGGGGAGAATCGGGAGCGCACAGAGAAATTGGGAGATATAAAAAGCGGCGACAGGGGGCGACGGCCTCCGACAGGGGGCCTGTCCTATAATGAATGGGAAAACGGCGGCGGAAAGGAGGCGAGGGTATGCCGGTCACATGCAGAGAGGAGCAGCGGAGGCTGACGGCCCGGGTTGAGGGGGAGCTGGACCACCACCGGGCCAGAGAGGTCATGGGGGAGTTGGACCGTCGGATCGACGCATCCATGCCCCGGGAGCTGACCATCGATCTGGGAGGGCTGTCTTTTACTGACAGTTCGGGAATTGCGGTGCTCCTCCGGGCCCACCGGCGGATGGGCCAGGTCCAGGGGGCCATGCGGGTGGTGAACACACCCGACCAGGCCCGGAAGGTTTTTCAGGCCGCGGGCCTGGAGCGGCTCATTCGATTTGAGTGAGGCGGCCTTTGCCGTCAGACACAGGGAAAGGAACCGATACATATGAAAGTGGAAAATCAAGTGATCCTGGAATTTCCCAGCCGTTCGGCCAATGAGGGATTCCTCCGCACGGCGGCGGCATGCTTCGCCGCCCAGCTGGACCCCACACTGGAGGAGGTCAACGACATCAAGACCGCTGTCAGTGAGGCAGTGACCAACGCCATTGTCCACGCCTATCCGGATACCCTGGGAAAAATCGTGGTCAAGCTGCGTATCCGGGAGGACCACGCCCTGGAGATCGTGGTCAAGGACTGGGGGGTAGGGATTGAGGATATTGCACAAGCCAGGACTCCCCTGTTTACTACTGGTGGTGAAGAGCGTTCTGGTATGGGCTTTACCATTATGGAGAGCTTTATGGATACCCTGAAGGTCCGCTCAGTCCCCGGCAAGGGGACTACCGTTACCATGGGGCGGAAGATCGCCCGCCGGGCGGGGCGGTGAGCGGGACACTGTCCGGCCCCGCCCTGCTCCAGGCGGCCAGGGATGGGGATGCCCAGGCCTGTGAACAGGTGCTGCTGGAGAATAACGGCCTCATCTGGAGTGTAGTGCGCCGGTACTATGGTCGGGGAGTGGAGCCGGACGACCTGTATCAGCTGGGTTGCCTGGGATTTTTGAAGGCTGTGCGGGGCTTTGACCCGGCCTTTGGTACCCAGTTCTCCACCTATGCCGTACCAAAGATCGCCGGGGAGATCCGCCGCTTTCTCCGGGATGACGGGCCGGTGAAGGTGAGTCGGGGGCTGAAGGAGCGGGGAAGCGGTATCCGCAGTGCGCGAAGCCGCTTGGCCGCCCAGCTGGGGCGGGAGCCCACTCTCTCTGAGCTGGCAGAGGATACCGGCCTTACCCCTGAGGAAATCGCCGCCGCCGAGACGGCAACAGAGCCGGTCATTTCCCTTCAGGCGGAGACGGGGGACGGAGGATTAACTCTGGAAGGGATGCTTTCCTCGGGGGAGGAGGAAGAGGGGCTGATCGAGCGGCTTACCCTCCGAGCGGCCATTGGGACCCTGCCTGAGCGGGAGCAGCAGGTGCTGCTCCTCCGGTACTACCGGGGCATGACCCAGATGAGCACCGCCCGGGTACTTGGAGTATCCCAGGTCCAGGTGTCTCGACTGGAGCGTCGGGCCCTGGAGAGGCTGCGGCATGAGTTGACATAAAATTTAAGCAAGCACAAAACAAGCCCCCCTTTGGCGGAAGGGGGGCTTACTAGTACGGCAAAGGGGAGAGAAGGAGAGCCCAGGAGAGAGAAAGAGCTGACCAACCAATGCCGCACACACTGCTTCGGAGGAAGTGAGAGAGACTGCCGAAGCAATAATCGGAAAGGGTTCGTGGAGAGAATGTTCCCTTTTCAACTGTTATTATACCGGTGGGAGAATAAAATGGGTGTAAATGAAAGGAAAGGGAATATAAAAAAGTCGTTAAAAACCGCTTCGGAGATTGTCTCCGAAGCGGTTTTCTCAGTCGTCCAACATACGGTAGCCAATGCCCAGCTCGGTATGGATATACTTGGGCTCGGAGGGGTTTTCCTTCAGCTTGCGGCGGATGTTGGCCATATTTACCCGAAGGATCTGGTTGCTCCCGCTGCCGCTGTAGGGGCCCCACACATGCTCCAGAATAAAGTCGTAGGTAAGCACCTTCCCTGCGTGGATGGCCAGCAGTTCGATGATCTTGAACTCGTTCTGAGTGAAATGGATCTCCTCATCCCCAAGCAGGACCTGGTGCTTGGCCAGATCCACCGTCAAATCCTTGATCTGGTACACATCCCGCTGGATGCCCTGGCTCAGCTTCAGCCGGTCGGAGCGGCGCAGAGCGGAGCGGATCCGGGCCAGCAGCTCAGACACTCCAAAGGGCTTGACCACATAGTCGTCCGCCCCCATGTCCAGAGCCTTTACCTTCTCCGACTCCCGGTCCCGGGCTGAGATGATAATGACGGGTACCTCCCGGGGCAGACCCCGGAGCTGGGCCAGGATGTCCAGCCCGTCGGTGTCGGGCAGCCCCAGGTCCAGCAGCAC
>CALWOR010000092.1 GCA_944383205.1 uncultured Oscillospiraceae bacterium
CCGTCCGCCCCAGCCGGGAGTCGGGGCCGTAGGTCTGGATGAGCTCTGAGCCCACCCCCAGGGCGGCCGAGCCGCTCACCGGCCGCACCAGCATCAGGGGCAGCAGCTCCGGGTCCAGGCCCAGGGCCTCCAGAGCGGGGCCCAGGGCCCCGGAGAGCAGCTCCAGAGCCCCGGAGGCGCGGAACATGGACACCGCCGTCATGAGCCCCACCAGGGCGGGAAAGATCCGGGCCATGGTCTCCAGCCCCGAGGCCGCACCGGCGCACAGGGCGGAGTACACATCCACCCGCCGCCCGGCGGCATAGAGGGCGGTACCGGTGAGGATCAGGGGGAGGAGAAGGGAAAAAAGCCCGCTCATCTCACCCCCTCCACACCCGGGCGAGGACCTTGCAGGCCAGCACCCCCGCCCCTACCGACAGCCCGGAGGCCAGCCACACCGCCGGCAGGATGTCAAAGGGGGCGGCGCACCCCGCCGCCGCCCGCACCGCCGCCACGGTGGCGGGGATGAGCTGGAGGGAGGCGGTGTTGCACACCACCAGCATACACAGCCCGTCCGAGGCCGTCCCCGGGCTTTTCCCGGCCATGCGCCGGGCGGCCTCCAGGCCCAGGGGGGTGGCGGCGTTGCCCAGGCCCAGCAGATTGGCCGACAGGTTGGCCGCCGCCGCGTCCATGGCCTCCCGGTCCCCCGCCTCTCCGGGGAACAGGAGCCTCAGGGCCGGCCGCAGCAGACCCGTGAGCTTCTCCGAAAGCCCCGAGCGGCGCAGCACCTCCATCACCCCCGACCACAGGCACACCATCCCGCCCATGGACAGGGTCAGCTCCACCGCCGCCGCCGGCCCCGCCACCGCCGACGCCGCCAGCTCCTCCGTGCGGCCCGTGGCCAGGGCGCACAGCAGGGATATGAGGGCCATTCCGGTCCAGATCACGGTCATCGTCAAGAAAATCCTCTCCTTCCCATGTCCTATCCATACGGAAATTACTGGAAGTCCATGCCCCCTTTCCAACCAAAAATTTACAAAAAAATCCAGCGCAATCCTACTTTTACATGGAAAATTTACATTTTTCGTGCCGATTTGACCTACATTTACTGTTGACATGATATTTGATTGTTTGTAAAATAAAGATGTAAAAAACCACGCCAAAGCTGTCCGTGTGCCGCAAAGGTCCGGGGCAGTTTGGATCAGAGAGAAGGAGGCGTCATAATATGAAATCCACTGGTATTGTCAGAAAGGTGGACGAACTGGGACGCATTGTGTTACCCATCGAACTGCGCCGCACCCTGGATATTGAGGAAAAGGACTCCCTGGAGATCTACATGGACGGGTCGTCCATCGTGCTGAAGAAGTTTCAGCCTGCCTGTATCTTCTGCGACAGTGAGAAGGATATTATCGAGTTCCGGGGGAAGAATGTTTGCCCCAGATGTTTTCAGGAGATGGGCGGATTTTTCCGCAAGTAAGTTTCCGCCCACTGGATGGCACAGGTTTACAGTAAATAAAAAGATGGAGAATTACCGGCTGGTAATTCTCCATCTTTTTTAAGTAAAGTGCTATGAGGTGCTTTATCAGATCAAAGGACAATGATAGCTGCACCGATCATCAGCAAGGCCTGGACGATAAAGACGCCGATGAAGCAGGGAACGAAGAACTTCCACCACTTTTCGATCTTCACGCCGGCAAGGCCGCAGAGGATACCCACCATGGCGGTGGGCCACAGGCAGTTGGACAGGCCGTCGCCGAACTGGAAAGCCAGGCAGGCGGTGTCGCGGGACAGGCCCAGCAGGTCAGCCATGGGAGCCATAATGGGCATGGTGGTGGCAGCCTGGCCGGAGCCGGAGGGGATCAGGAAGTTCAGCAGAGTCTGGAAGACCAGCATGGCCACGGCAGCCAGCCAGGTGGGCAGACCCATCAGAGGCAGGGAGAAGTAGTACACCACGGTGTCGATGATGTTGCCGGCGGTCAGAACCATCAGGATGCCGCGGGCCAGACCGATCATCATACAGGCCATAGCCACATCGGAGAAGCCGGAGGCATATTTCTCAGCGATCACATTGGGACCATAGCCCATGATAATGCCGCTGACAATACCCATGATCATGAAGACGGCGGACAGCTCGGTGAAATACCAGCCATAGACACGGCAGCCGTACACGATCACGGCGATACCGGCCACCAGCACGCACAGCACCAGCTTCTCGCGGATGCCGAAGGGGTGATTCTTCAGATCTTCCTCGCTCATAGAGAACTTGGAGAAGTCGTCACCGTAAACCAGGCTCTTGGTGGGGTCAGCCTGAACCTTCAGAGCATAGCGGACCAGGAAGAAAGAGGCCACTACGATCATACAGGCGTGGGAGAATACGCGGTAACCCATGTTGGAGGGGAAAGGAACTTCGGCAATGCTCTGGGCGATGCCCATGGTGAAGGGGTTCATGGCAGCGCCGGAGTAACCCATGCCGGCGCCCAGGGCCACGATGGCCAGGCCTACCACAGCGTCAAAGCCCATGGCAATGGCGATGCCCACAAAGATGGGGACGAACGGGAACCACTCCTCGAACAGACCGATGGTGGAGGAGGCGGAACCGATGACAACCAGGAAGATGGGGATGATGGCAGCGCGGGCCTTGCCCTTGAAGATCTTCAACAGGGCGGCAACCAGGCCGTTGAAAGCGCCGCTGCCGATCATGATGCCGATGGAAGCGTAGGAGATAAACACGAAGAAGACAACGCCGCCGGCGTCACAGAAGCCGGTGTAGATGCACTTCATCATTTCAAAAAAGCCCACGGGGGTTTGCTCCACAGTATGGAAGGTGCCGGGAATTGCAACATTTTGTCCGGCTTCATTGACCATACGGTCAAACTGGCCGGCAGGCAGAACCCAAGTGGCGATGGCACAAACTACGATGATGAGAACCATCAAGACATAGATGTGGGGCAAGGCAAATTTTTTCTTCTTTACCAATGTGTTTCCGTTTTCCATACAAAATTCCTCCTTATTCTCCTTTTCACTTAGGGAATACGCGGGGCATCACACACTTGTCTGAAACATCTACTCCTTCAACCATTCATTTTCTTCTCACGCGCGGCGGTGTAAGAGCGCTGGACTTCGTCCCGGAACTCAGCGTCAGTCAGGGTGCGGTAGATCACATTGGCGATGAGCTCCGCGCCGTCGGCGATGGCCTGGTGGGCGGGCTCCCGCACCGTCTCCTCCCGGAACTCCACGGTGTGCAGGGCGTGGGGCGCCTGGCAGATGGCCATCTGGGCCTGGATGGTGGGGCAGCGGTAGCTCACGTTGCCCACATCGGAGGAGCCGTTGGGGGCGGGCACCGCGTCATAGGGCATGCCCTTGTCCTGGTAGAAGTGGACCACGGCCTCCTCCAGGGCGGGGACCCGGACCATATCGGCAAAGTCCTCAAAGCCCTTGGTAAAGCTGTACTGGCAGTCCAGGGCCAGGCACACCCCCTGGGCACAGTTGCGGATCACCTGGTCCATGGTCTCCAGCTTGCCCTGGGAGTCGGTGCGGATCTCCAGGCGGACCACGGCCTTGTCGGGGAGGATGTTGGGGTACTGCCCCCCCTCGGTGATGACCCCGTTCACATGGATGTCGGGGGTGAAGCACTCCCGGCGGGCGTCCACCAGGTCCAGGAACTTCCGGGCGGCGGCCAGGGCGCTGTGGCCCTTCCAGGGGCCGGCCACGGCGTGGGCGGACAGGCCGGTGAACTCCAGGATGTAGTTGCGCAGGGAGAGCACATCCATGTCGGAGATGCTCTTTCCGCCGCTCCAGCTGTGGATCATCATGGCGGCGGCCAGGCCCTCGAAGGCGCCCTTGGCGGCCATGCCCACCTTCTTGCCGTCCTCCTCCTCGGCGGGGGTGCCGAAGACGATGACCTTGCCCTGGATCTTGTCCTTCACCTCGGCCAGGGCCAGGCCGGCCAGCACGGACATGGAGCCGTGGACATTGTGGCCGCAGGCGTGGCCAAGGCCGGGCAGGGCGTCATACTCGGTGAGGATGGCGGCGCTGGGCCCCTCCCCACAGTCCAGCACGGCCTTGAAGGCGGTGGGATAGCCCAGGTAGGGATACTCCACCTCATAGCCCGCCTGGCGCAGAAGCTCCACGATCTTCTGGCTGGAGCGGAACTCCTGGTCGGGGAGCTCGGGGTGGGCGTACAGGTCGTCGCTGAGCTCCACAGCGGTCTGGTGATGCTTCTTCACCGCTTCGGCGATGAAAGTCTCGGGTTTTTTGTGGTCCATGTTTTTTTCCTCCTATTTTCAATCTGTCTCATATCCTTGGGGAACGGGCAGCTCACGGGCTGGAAAAATAACATCACCCCTCTCTTTCACGCGTTAGCAAACCACAGAGAAATCTCATCAGGTTCTCCTCGCTGGTCTGCGCCGAGAGAGGGGCAAAATAGTACAGAAAAAGGAGGATTTCCCCCTCAAGCTTCCCGGCACAGGACCAAAATGTGCCGATCGAACAAAATGATTTATAATGTTCTATGAACGGTATAGCACTATTATACAAATAAACTTATAAATAATCAAGTATTATTATGGGGGGACGCGCCCTCTGGGGGATGTGAAAGGATTCGTCCAAAGTGTGATTGGAGGGAAAGGGAGGGCGCGTCCCCAGAAGAAAGAGGGGCTGAAGCCGGACGAGGGGAGCCCGGCGTCAAAGCGTAGGATTGGCCAGCCAGTCGGCGGCGGACTGGGCCATCAGGCCGCAGCCCTTCCAGAACACCGAGGGGTCGATGCAGAACCGGGGGTGGTGGGCGCCGTAGACCTGGCCGTCGGCGGGGCAGGGGGCGCTGCACACCAGGATGAAGTAGCAGCCCGGCCGCTCCTGGAAGAAGAAGGCCGCGTCCTCGCCGCCGGTCTCGCCGTGGGGCAGGATGTTGATCTCTTTCTCACCCAGGCACCGGGCGGCGGTGTCCAGGAAGGACTGGACCATCCGCCGGTCATTGACCAGGGCGGGGTAGCCGTCCACAAAGTCCACGGTGCAGCTGGCGTTCATCATTTTTGCGGTGGCCTGGGCGATCTCCCGGATCCGGTCCAGCACATGGTCCCGGGTGCGGGGGGCCACATTGCGGATGGTACCCTTGAGGGTGGCGGTCTCGGGGATCACATTGAAGGTGCCCCGCCCGGCCTCCACGCTGGCGATGGTGATGACCACGCTGTCAAAGGGATCGGTCTCCCGGCTGACGATATACTGCAGGTTGTTGATGATCTGGGCGGCTACCACCACCGGGTCCACGCACTTGTGGGGGGTGGAGCCGTGGCCGCCCAGGCCGGTGATCTCAATGATGACCTGGTCGTCGGCGGCGGTGGTCTCGGCCCAGGTCACATCCACCGTGCGCTCCCCGGTGCCGCCCAGGGTGTTGCCGATGTGCAGGGCGAAGATGCCGTCCACATCGTCGATGACCCCGTCCTTCACCATGGGCTCGGCCCCGCCGGGGCCCTCCTCGCCGGGCTGGAAAATGAGCTTCACGGTGCCGGCCAGCTCATCTTCATGCTCCTTCAGAAGCTTGGCGGCCCCCAGGAGCATGGAGGTGTGGGTGTCGTGGCCGCAGGCGTGCATTTTGCCGTTGGTGGAGGCGAAGGGCAGGCCGCTCTCCTCCTGGATCTCCAGGGCGTCCATGTCCGCCCGGAGGGCCACCGTCTTGCCCCCGTGCCTGCCGCCGATCTTCACCGTCAGCCCGGAGTGGCCGGGGTACTCCTGCCAGGTAAGCCCCAGACCGGTGAGCACCTCTTTCACATAGGCGGCGGTCTTGGGAAGGATCAGACCCGTCTCCGGGATCTGATGGAGGTCGCGGTACCAGCTTTCCAGCTGCTCCTGGAGCTGCCGGGCCTCATGAAATACATCTGTCATGGTTCTGCCCCCTTATCGAAATTGGAATTATGTATAAAGAAATCACTTTATTCATGGTTTATATCGTGATAATACATAATGGGCGACGATAAAGCGTCGATAAAATCTCCCATGCACAGCACGGTCAGAAAACTCAGGGAGAAAGGAGAAGCCAGGAGAGAAGGAGACTTTTTTTATGAAAATAAAAAAAGACGGGGGAAGAAGGGGTGAACAGGAAAATTTTTCGCCAAAACATGAATCTATAGAGAAAAGATATGCGAAAAAGGGGATTAACTTGCGATATTGAATTTTGTGTTTCCAAATCATAAACGGAAAATAAATTTTTTCGACGCTGTTTTGCAGAATAAAAAAACACCCCGGCAGGGCCGGAGCAAAATAAAACCGGCGGGGGGATCAGATCCCGCCCGCCGGAAAGGAAGAACGCATATTTATTTGAGGGTGAAGTCCACCAGAGTGTAGCCGAACATATTGTCCCGGCTCTGGAGCACGGCCTCGAACTGAGCCAGGTCGGAGCCGTCGGCCAGATATACCAGGGCGCCGGAGAGGGTCACGGCGCTGCCGGAGGTCACGCTCTCCCGGATCTCGAAGCGGGCCTGGTCGTTGTTGCCGCAGACCACCCGGTAGCTGTCCGACGAGGCGTCGTAGGTGATGCGGTCGCTGAGCTCCTCAGGCAGGGGGCCCAGGTCGTCAAAGCTCAGCCCCAGGGCGGCACAGTAGTCCCGAACGGTCTCGGACAGCAGCAGCAGGGTGTCGCTGTCGGCGTATTCCGAGCGGTTGTCCAGCTGCCCGTAGAGGGAGAGCATATTATAGAGGATCTCCCAGCTGAGGGCGCTGTCCCCGGTGTCCAGGGAGGAGAGCTGGTGGTTCATCATGGCCAGCAGCACCCCGTGGAGGGCGGGGGACATGGAGGCGGTCGGGTCCACCTGGGCGGGCACGCCGCCGGGGATATATTCCTGTGCGGACGGGGCCTGGGCGGAAGCCTCCTCATGATCGGCCAGGGCCACGGTGCCCAGGGGAAGGATCAGCATGGCGGCGATCAGGGTAACGGTCAAAAGCTTTTTCATAAGAAGACCTCCTCTCCTAGTTTGTACCATCAGTATAGCAAAATGGGCTGTAACCATCCTATAAAAGCCGTTACGACTTGGTGAAGAAATGGTTACAATTCAGTAGCAAAAAGCGGGACACCATATCTTGGGGCTTCCCACAGGCGCTTCACTGGATATGGCGCGGCCCCCTGGGGCTGTCCGCAGAAACAGGATATGCCCCCGAGGGGGGAGATATTCCCGTGCGGGAAGATTTTTCCGGACTCCCTTTGTCTCATTAGACGGCGAAGGCGGAAAAAGGTTCCAGGGGGCGGGGGAGTTTTTTGTCCGCCTGCGGGCGGGGCGGGGAGGTTTCGCCCCCTCGGGGGGGCGAGTACCTTTCTGAGCGATCAGAAAGGTACCAAAGAATCGCCGGGGGCAGCGCACGCACAATTCACATTGTGCTACCGCGCTGTCCCCGGACCCCCATTTACGAGAATGCACGAGACCAAGGCTGACAGACAAATCCGGCGCGGGTGGAAACCTGACCTGACTGTGCGTCGCCGCCCGCTGCCGCTCTCAATCTAAATTCAGCGGTCTTGCGTTCTACTTGCCTGTAAACGCGCCTGG
>CALWOR010000093.1 GCA_944383205.1 uncultured Oscillospiraceae bacterium
GTGGCCATGGCGGCGGCCATGTCGGTGGAGCCGATGCCGGTGGAGAAGGCCCCCAGGGCCCCGTAGGTGCAGGTGTGGGAGTCGGCGCCCACGATGATCTCGCCGGGGGCGCACAGGCCCTTCTCGGGGAGCAGGGCGTGCTCCACGCCCATCTGGCCCACATCGAAGAAGTTGGTGATCTGGTGCTTGTGGGCAAACTCCCGGGCCTGCTTGCACAGCTGGGCGGACTTGATGTCCTTGCAGGGGGTGTAGTGGTCCAGGACGATGGCGATCTTGTCCTTGTCAAAGACCTGGGTGAAGCCGGCCTTCTCAAACTCGGTGATGGCCACCGGGGTGGTGATGTCGTTGCCCAGCACCAGGTCCAGCCTGGCCTCGATGAGCTGGCCCACCTCCACCTTGTCCAGGCCCGCGTGCTTGGCCATAATTTTCTGTGTCATGGTCATTCCCATGGTATATGCCTCCCTATCGGATGATTTGGCTCTATCTTACCAGCCCCCTTGCCAAAAGAATGTAAACTATGTTACAATTACAAAAATTCTTTTTCGGAGGCGCAATATGGACCTCTCCCCCGACTTTCCCGCCCACATCTGGGAGCCCTTTGCCCAGAGCCGTCCCCCTATCCTCTGCGGAGCGGGCTATCTCATCTATCTTCAAAATACCGAGGCCACCTGCTTCTACTACCTGAAATGCGGCCGGGTCAAGAGCTTCATCCAGTCTGAGGACGGAGGGGAGCGGGTGCTCCATGTGTACGGGCCGGGCTCCCTCTTCGGGGAGGCCTCCTTCTTTGACGAGCTGCCCCGGGTGTCCTCCGCCGTGGCCCTCACCGACTGTCAGATCGTGGCCATCGACCGGGAGCTGGTCACCCAGGAGATCGCCCAAAACCCGGAGCTGGCCCTGGCCATGATGAAATATCTGGCCCGGACGGTGCGCCTGCTTTCCGATCAGGTGGACCAGATGGCCTTCCGCCCCGCCCGGTGGCGGGTGGGCCGGTTCCTCCTCTCCCTCTCCCCCGGCGGCGGGTCGGTTCGGTGCACCCAGGAGGACATCGCCGCAGCCGTGTCCGTGAGCCGGGTCACCGTGAGCCGGATTTTAAGCGCCTTCGCCCGGGAGGGGCTCATTGAGGTGGGCTATGGGACGGTGCGGGTGCTCCGGCCGGAGACGCTGGAGGAGTTATGTAAACTATAAAGAGACAGCGGGGAGGCGCATAAGCGTCTCCCCGCTGCTGCTACGGACTGGTGAGGATCATGTGGAGGAGGGTGCGCTCCTCCCCGGGATTCTGGTAGGCGTGGGGCACATCGGCCCGGAAGCGCAGGCTCTCCCCCGGCCCCAGGGTGAGCTCCTTCTCCCCCACCCGAACCTGGAGGGCGCCGGCGTACACGGTGATATACTCCGTCGTCCCCCGGAAATGGGGCTCTGAGGACCACCGGCTCCCCGGGTCCAGCTCCATGTGGTAGACGGCAAACCGGGGGTCCTCATCCCCGGGAAAGATGGAGTAGTTCTTTACCCGCCCTCCGTCCTCCAGAATGGGCTGGAGCTCCTCCAGCCGCACCACCTCATAGGGCATATTGGGCCGGGCGGTGAGCTCGTTGAAGGAGACCATCATCCCGTTGGTGATCTTCCACAGGGTGGAAATGGTGGGGTTCCCCTCCCCACGCTCCACCTGGGCCAGCATGCTCTTGCTCACGCCGCTGACCCTGGCCAGCTCGTCCAGGCTCAGCCCCCGCTCCTCCCGGAGCCGCCTGAGGTTTTGGGCCACGATCTGATTCATGTTGTCCAATTCTTTCCCTCACCCACTTGACATTATATCGCACAATATATATTATTATATCGTACAACCAAATTGGTTCTCTCCATCCATTTTACCTTACCCGGGGGAAAAAGGGAAGTCCTTTTCCCGACATCCGAAATGAACAGGAGGCGTTCAGAATGTACGATTTCACCTCGCCGCTGGACCGTGCCCGGACCATCTCCATCAAGTGGTCCCCCGAGCTGCGCCGGCAGATGTACGGGGAGGAGGACATCATCCCCATGGGCATCGCCGACATGGACTTCAAGGTGTCCCCGGCCATCGCCCGGGCCGTCCGGAGCCGGGCCGCCCACGAGACCTATGGCTACGGTTTTCCCTCTGAGGAGTACCTCCAGGCCTGTGTGGACTGGCAGCGGCGGCGCAACCGCTGGGAGATCCGCCCAGACTGGATCGTCTACACCCCGGGGGTGAATATGGCCCTGGTGTGCGCCATCGAACTCTACACCAAACCGGGGGACAATGTGATCATCCAGTCCCCGGTATACTACCCCTACTACGACTATGTGAAGCACACCGGGCGGAAGCTGGCCCTCAACCCTCTGGTGAACCGGGAGGGCCGGTACGAGATGAACTTTGAGGAGCTGGAGGCCCTGGCCCGGGACCCCAGGACGGGATTGATGATCCTGTGCAGCCCCCACAACCCGGTGGGCCGGGCCTGGACCCAGGAGGAGCTGGAGCAGGTGTGCCGGATCTGCGGGGAGAACGGCGTGATGGTGGCGGTGGACGAGATCCACTCCGACCTCATCCTCTCCCCCGGCGCCTTCGTCCCCTACGCCACCGTATCCTCCCAGGCGGCGGACAACGCCATCATCTGCACCTCCCCCTCCAAAACCTTCAATCTTGCCGGGCTGCTGGTGTCGGACATCATCATCCCCAATCCCGCCGTGCGCCGGGCCTTCCGGGACAAGATGGCCCCCTACTACCTTTGGCCTGGGACCTTCGGCACCGTGGCCCAGATCGCCGCCTACAACGAGAGCGAGCCCTGGCTGGAGGAGCTGCTGAGGGTTCTGCGGGAAAACGCCCTGTACATCGCCGGCTTCCTGGCCGACCGGATGCCCCAGGTGAAGTACCGCATCCCTGAAGCCACCTATCTGGCCTGGCTGGACTTCCGGGAGGTGGGCATGTCCCCGGAGGAGCTGTGGGACTTTATGCTCCACCAGGCCCGGGTGGCCACCGACAACGGGGTCATGTTCGGTCCCCGGGGAGAAGGGGACGGCTTCCAGCGGCTGAACTTTGCCTGTCCCCGGTCCCAGCTCCAGACAGCCCTCCTCCGCATTGCCGACGCCCTGGACCGGCGGCAGGGCCGTCCATAGCGCATCAGCAAACAGCGGGAAAGCCATCGCTTTCCCGCTGTTTTTCCTTCTTATGTGACCGGCTCGCCCTTCAGCTCCACCGCCCGGGCCAGGGCGGCATGGATGTTGGGCTGGAAGTTCTCCGCTCCCACCAGGTCGTACATGCCCGACTTTTTGAACACGGACATGGGCTGCTCGTTGGCGTGGGAGAAAACCACCTGGATGTCCTTGTCCCTGCACTCCATATACAGCCTGAGCAGTCCGTTGAGGGCAGTGATGTCCATGGCGGGCACAGCCCGCATCCGCAGCACCAGCACCCGGCGCTGGGTGTCCCGGTCCATGTGGGGGATCTTGTCCGCCGCCCCGAAGAACATGGGGCCGGTGATCTCATAGACCATCACATGGTCGGGAACGGGCATCATATGGTCGGTACGGCCCTGGGCGTCCTCCACATAGTCCCACTCCTTAATCTCGGCCACATCGGCCATCCGCTTCATGAACAGCAGACAGGCCAGGGACAGACCCACGGCGATGGCCACCACCAGGTCAAAGGCCACGGTGAGCACAAAGGTAAGGGCCAGTACAGCCACATCGCTCTTGGGGGCGTGCCTGACCATGCTGACCACCGTGCGCCAGCCGCTCATGTTATAGGCCACCTGGAAGAGGATGGCGGCGATGCAGGGCATGGGGATGAGGGCGGCGTAGGGCATAAGGAGCAGCAGCACCAGCAGCAGCACCACCGCATGGACCATCCCGGCGATGGGGGAATTGCCCCCGTTTTTCACATTGGCGGCAGTGCGGGCGATGGCCCCGGTGGCTGGAATGCCCCCAAAGAGGGCGGAGGCGGCGTTGCCCGCCCCCTGGGCCACCAGCTCCATGTTGGAGTTGTGCCGGGCGCCGATCATCTCGTCGGCCACCACGGCGGACAGGAGGGACTCGATGGCCGCCAGCACGGCGATGGTAAAGGCGTCTGGGAGAACCGCCGCCACGGTGGCGTAGGAGAAGTCCGGCATCTGGAAGGCGGGCAGGCTCCCGGAAATGGTATAGAGATCCCCGATGGTATTGACCGGCAGGTCAAAGAGCTTTACAGCCCCTGCTGTGACAATGACAGCGATGAGAGAGGCGGGGATCTTTTGGAACAGCCTGGGCCACAGGATCAAAACGGCCAGGGCCAGCACCCCCACCCCCAGGGCGGTAAGGTTCAGGGTGTGGAAGCTGCGGGCAGCCTCCTCCACCTTCTCCATGGTCTCCACCGGAGCGCGCTCAAAGGTCAGACCGAAGAAGTCCTTCAGCTGACCGATGACGATGGTCACAGCGATGCCGGCGGTGAAGCCGGTGGTGATGGTGTAGGGTATGAACTTGATCATGCTGCCCATGCGCAGCACACCCATTAAAATCAGCAGCACACCCGCCAGAACAGTGGCGGTAGCCAGACCCGCCATGCCGTTCCGGGCCACCACCCCGGCCACAATGGTGGCGAAGGCGGCGGTGGGACCGGCGATCTGCACCTTGCTGCCCCCCAGGGCAGAGATGACAAAGCCGGCCACGATGGCGGTATACAGGCCCTGCTCCGGGGACACGCCGGAGGCCAGGGCCAGGGCGATGGACAGGGGCAGGGCGATGATGGCCACGATGATGCCGGAAATGAGGTCTTTGAGGAATTTTTCCTTGGAATAGCTCTTCAGGGAGTGGACCAGCTGCGGGGTCAGTTCTCTCATAAGCTCTCTCCTTAACATTTTTTTAACACACGCCCCTATCTTACCTGTTCCCCGGAGGATTTTCAAGGATAAATTCAAGATTTTACTTATTTTTAATAGGGTTTTCCATTCCACATATGTTTTGGGGTCCGGCCGTCAGGCCGGACCCCAAAATTGGCTCTTCTGTGTTTACTTTTCCACCCCGCGGTAGTCGGGGATGAGGGACAGCGGGTCCACAGCAGCGCCGTCCCGGCAGGCCTCAAAATGCAGGTGAAAGCCGGTGCTGTTCCCCGTCTTGCCTACGGTGCCCAGCTGCTCCCCCTGCTCCAGCTGGTCGCCGGGAGCACAGGTGAGCTCCTGCATGTGGCAGTACTTGGTGGTCAGGCCGTCTCCGTGGTCCAGAACCACATAGTTGCCCTCCTCATAGCCATAGTCCGCCTCCAGTACGGTACCCGCCGCCCCGGCCAGCACCGGAGTTCCCTCCTCCAGTACAAAGTCCACTCCTGTATGGGGAAAATCCTTGTCAGCGTCGTCAAACAGGGCGCTGATGGAGATCTCATCCCGGTCCTCAAAGGGCCAGGCCAGAGCGGGCAGGCTTTCGGTGGGTTGGAGCGCTTCTCCTTCGGCCTCGGCCGCCGGAAGCTGCCGGCTGTCGGCGGAAGAGGGCTCTCCCCCGCTGGCATAGGCGCCCACCACCACAAAGGAGAGGGCCGCCGCCCCCACCAGGACCCACATGAGGGCCTTTGTCAGAGGGCTGTAGGTTCTTTCATCCATGATCGCTAAAATCCTTTCTTTCAATAACGCTTTTTGACTGCCTAACGGCGCGGCAAGGCGCTGGGAGGAAATGCGCTGGCGGTTGGCCGCCCACAGCAGGGTCCGGCCATAGTCCGCCCTCTCATTTCCATCCAGACCCGCCGATACCGCCTGGTCGCAGGAGACCTCACAGTCCCGCTGGATCTGCCGGGCCATCCACCAGACCAGGGGGTTGAACCAGTGGAGGGCGGTAACGACGGCCACGGCGTATTTGTACCACACATCCGCCCGCCGCCAGTGAGTCAGCTCATGGCTGAGGGCATAGCCCAGACGCCTGGGGTCCATCTCCTCCGCCGGCAGGTAGATCACCGGTCGGAACACCCCCGTCAAAACCGGGCTGTCCGCCCCGCAGGAGCGCAGCAGCCTGGGCGCCCGCAGCCCCGGGGTAAGGGCGCGGTAGAGCTCCAGCTCCCAGCTTTGGACCGGACCGGCGGTCTCTGCCAGCTCCCGGCAAAATTTTCTCAGGGCACACAGCTGGAATCCCAGAACCAGAGCGGCCCCGCCGCCCCACAAAAGGGCGAGCGCCAGACCGGGGGTGATCTGCCATCCAGCCTTTGTCCCTTCCCCCCCGGGCGGCTGTTCCTCCTCCGGGGACGCCAGGGTCTGTTCTGTCCGGACCACTGTCCAGAGCTCCGCCGGAGCCTCCACCGCCCGGTGGCTGAGGCTCTCCGGCGCCCCTATGGGACACACGAATCGCAGCAGAACCACCAGCCACAGGTAGTAGCAAAAGGCCCGGGGCACCCGGTTTCTCAGCAGCCTGCCCACCCCCCCTGCCCCCAGGGCCATGAGGCTCCCGGATAGGGTCAGGGACAGCAGCAGCTTCCACCCCTCAGTCATGCCCCGTCTCCCCGTCCAGAAGGGCCCGCAGCTCCTCCATGTCCTCCCGGGTCAGCTGGTCCCCCTGAACCAGGGAGGCCACCAGCTCCTTGGCGCTGCCCCGGTAGACCCGCTGGATGAGGGAGCGGGTGGACCACTTCTGGTAGTCCGCCCGGCTCAGAGCGGGGCGGTAATAGAAGGCCTCCCGTTTCTCGGCCTCCACCGCCCCCTTTTCACACAGACGGCGCAGCAAGGTCTTCACCGTGGAGCCGTCCCAGCCCTGCTCCTCCTCCAGCCGTCTGCGGATGGGGCCCACCGGCAGGGGCTCCGCCGCCTGCCACAGTACCTCCAGCACCTCCAGCTCCGACTGGGAAATTTTTGACGCGATCTCCTGCATAGTCTTTCCTCCTAAAATAGGTTTACAGCTGTAACCTGTCTATAGGTTACAGCTGTAAACCCGATTTGTCAAGGATTATTTTTTCCCGGACTCATTCTTTTTTCTCGTCCTCTCCCTTGGGCAGCTTCTTTCTGGAGGGGAAATTCTTCCGGTACTGCCGCCAGCCCACCAGGGCGCCCACGGCCACCGCCAGGGCCAGGACGGCCAGGACGATGAAGTTGTAGGAGATCCACACCAGCAGCTCCCGGCTGCCATTCACCAGTCCATCCACGCTGGAGCGGAAGCCCGCCGCCATCCGGGACCCCAGGGAGGCGGTCTCCCCCACCTCCTCGGTGACCTTGCTGACCTCGCTCAGGTAGATGTTGAAGGTGGAAAAGCCGATGAGGGCGTCGTAGCGGTTGAGGGTGGAGGTGTACTGCTCGATCTGGTACTCCACCTCGCTCAGGGCGCTCTCCAGGGAGATGATGTCCTCCATGGTCTCCGCCTTCTCCAGCAGCTCCAGCAGCCGCTCCTGCTTGGTGCGCTGGGTTTTCAGCCGGGACTCGGTGTCGTAGTACTGCTTCCCCACATCCTCGCTGCTCTCGGTAAGCTGGGTCACATAGCCCAGGTCTCCGGAGGCGTTGAGGAAGGTCTGGTACTTCTCCGCGGGGATGCGCACCACATACTCCCCGCT
>CALWOR010000094.1 GCA_944383205.1 uncultured Oscillospiraceae bacterium
GGGGAGGAGTGCACCGAGGTCATCATTGCCGGAAAGGCCCAGGACCAGAAGGAGACCATCTATGAGATCGCCGACCTTATGTACCATGTGATGGTGCTGATGGTGGAAGCGGGGATCTCAGTGGACCAGGTGATGGAGGAGCTGGGCCGGCGGCACATCATCGACCACAAGGTGAAACAGGAGAAAATGACCTGATGAAAGAAAATCTACACACTCATACCACCTTTTGCGACGGAAAGAATACCCCGGAGGAGATGGTGAAGGCTGCCCTGGAGCTGGGGATGGACGCCCTGGGATTTTCCGGCCATTCTCCGCTGCCAGGGGAGAGCTGGGTCATGAGGGAAGAGGATGTGCCCCGGTATTGCCGGGAGGTGCTGGAGCTTCAAAAGAAGTACGCCGGAGTGCTGGATATCTTTCTGGGGCTGGAGCAGGATATCCTCTCACCGGAGCCGGAGGGGCCATACGACTACCTCATCGGCTCGGTCCATGCTCTGAAGCGGGGGGAGGAGCTTCTCTCGGTGGATGAGAGCGAGCAGGCCCTGCGCCGGAATGTGGAGCGCTGGTTCGGTGGGGACATGCTGGCCTTTGCCCGGGAATACTATGAGCAGGTGGGCAGGGTGGCGGAGAGGACCGGCTGTCAGATCGTGGGGCACCTGGACCTGGTATGCAAATTTAATGAGGGGGACCGGCTCTTTGATACCGGGGTCCCCCTGTACCGCCAGGCGGTGCTGGGAGCACTGGAGGAGCTGAAAGACCGGAGTGTGATCCTGGAAATCAACACCGGGGCCATGTCCCGGGGGTACCGCGCCCAGCCCTATCCCGCCCCCTGGATTTTAAATGAGGCCCGGGAGATGGGGTTTCCCATCTGCATCACCAGCGACGCCCACAGCGCCGGGCACCTGATGTACGCCTTTGACCAGGCGGCCCGGCTGGCCCGGGCTTGCGGTTATGAGGAGGCTATGTATCTCACAGGAAAGGGCTTTGTACCCGGTCCGCTGCCAGAGGAACTGTAAAAGCTCGGGGAGACCTCTTGAGGTCTCCCCGAGCTTTTTTGCGTCTCAGGCCGGACACTGGCGGCCCGTGTGATCAATGGTGTACTCCCCGGTGAGGATGAGCTGGGAGATGGGCACAAAGGTATAGCCCTCCTGGAGCAGGCACTGGATGATGTCGGGCAGGGCCTCAGGAGTGTGGAGAGCGGCGTTGTGGAAGAGGACAATGGAGCCGGGCTGGACCTTGCTGGTGACCCGCTGGGTGATCTCACCGGCGGAAATGTCCTTCCAGTCCAGGCTGTCCACATCCCACTGGATGGGCTCCATACCGATGGAACGGGCGGCGTTGATGGACCGGTCGTCGTAGTCCCCGTATGGCAGACGGACCAGGGTGGGCCGCACCCCGGTGACGGCCTCGATCTTGTCGTTGCAGGCGTTTAAATCGGCGACTACTTCCTCGGCGGAGAGCTGGGGATAGTGGGCGTGGGTGTTGGAGTGGTTCATCACCTCGTGGCCGGCGTCATAGAGGGCCTTCACCGACTCGGGGTATTTGTCCACCCACTCGCCCACCACGAAAAAGGTGGCAGGGATCTGGTACTGGCCCAAAATGTCAATGAGCTGCTGGGTATCCTCGTTTCCCCAGGCGGCGTCAAAACTGATGGAGACCAATTTCTGATCCCGCTGGACACAGTAGATGGGCAGCTGCCGGGTGGTGGCCGACGCCCCCACCACAGCGGGGTAGTTGACCACATAGAACATCAAGGCGGCGGCGCACAGGCAGGCCGCCCCGGTCCACCAGGCCTTTTCCAACAAGAAAAATTTGACCCCTCTCTTCAAGCGAAACATGGCAAGCAACTCCCGTGATTTAAGATATTTCATCTATATGTGTCCACAGGAGGTATCATACGGGGTTTTTCCGACTTTTTTCGGCTGGAAAGCCCCCGGCTGCGGCAGGGAGGGGCTTCCATTGTTTGCCTTGACAAAAGGAGGCTTTCGCGCTATAACTATATATAGTCACGCAAGGAAAAAACCGACACAATATGTTGGAGTCCTTCCCGCAGGTGTTGGAACGAGAAGGGGTAGAGCCATGAGAGAGATCCGCAAGAGAAACGGGGAACTGGTTCCCTTTGACGAGTCAAAGATCTATAACGCCATCTATGCGGCCAATAAGGCAGTCAAGGACGAGCCTATGGCCAGCATTGACTTTGAATATCTGACCAAAAAGGTATGCGCTGCCATCCCCGAGGACGACTGCACCGTGGAGCGGGTACAGGATATTGTGGAGTCCATGCTCATCCGCTACGACTATGAAAAAACGGCCAAGGCCTATATTCTTTACCGGGCGGAGCACGCCAAGATCCGCGAGGCTGAGTCCGACCTGATGAATATCTATAATGAGCTCACCTACTCCGAGTCCAAGGACGCCGATCTGAAGCGGGAGAACGCCAACATTGACGGGGACACCGCCATGGGCACCATGCTCAAGTACGGCTCTGAGGGAGCCAAGTACTATGTGGACAACTATATCCTGCCCAAGGATATTGCCAAGGCCCACATCAACGGCGACATCCACATCCACGACAAGGATTTCTATATGCTCACCGAGACCTGCTGTCAGATCGACCTCATTAAGCTTTTTGAGAATGGGTTCTGCACCGGCCACGGCTATCTGCGGACTCCCCAGTCCATCATGAGCTACGCCTCCCTGGCCTGTATCGCCATCCAGGCCAACCAGAACGAGATGCACGGCGGGCAGAGTGTCCCCAACTTCGATTACGCCATGGCCCCCGGTGTGGCCAAGACCTTTGTAAAGGAGTACTTCGACGCCCTGGCACAGATCATCTCCCTGAAGCAGGACCTCCCCTATGACGAGGCCTACGACATGGCCAAGAAGATCGCCAAAGAGGTGGACAAGCCCACCATCAGCAATGCCTCCACCTACGGCCAGGAGCTGGCGCGGTGGTATGACGAGGCCCTGGACCACTACGGAGTGGACCGGGAGGTCCTCCTCTCCGGCCACAGGAACGCCGCCAAGACCGCCTACATCAAGACCGACAAGGCCACCTATCAGGCCATGGAGGCCCTGGTCCACAACCTGAACACCATGAACTCCCGGGCGGGGGCTCAGGTCCCCTTCAGCTCGGTGAATTACGGTACCGACACCTCCGCCGAGGGGCGGATGGTGGTGCGCAACCTCTTGCTGGCCACTGACGCAGGCATGGGCAACGGAGAGACCCCCATTTTCCCGGTACAGATCTTCAAGGTGAAGGAGGGGCTCAACTACAACTCCGGCGACCCCAACTACGACCTGTTCAAGCTGGCCATCCGCACCAGCGCCAAGCGGCTGTTCCCCAACTTCAGCTTCATTGACGCCCCCTTCAATCTTCCCTTCTACAAGCCTGGGGACTACAACACCGAGGTGGCCTACATGGGCTGCCGTACCCGGGTGATGGCCAACCACCACGACCCCTCCAAGGCGGTGACCTGCGGCCGGGGCAACCTGAGCTTTACCTCTCTGAACCTGCCCCGTCTGGGCATTGAGGCCCACCGGGATATGGAAGTCTTCTATCAGAAGCTGGACGATGTGATGGAGCTCATTACCCGACAGCTCCTCCACCGCTTCAAGATTCAGTGCTCCAAGAAGGGCAAGAACTACCCCTTCCTTATGGGGCAGGGCGTGTGGATCGACTCGGACAAGCTGGGCCCCGAGGACAGTATTGCCGAAGTGCTCAAGCACGGCACTCTGAGCATCGGCTTTATCGGCCTGGCTGAGACTCTGAAGATCCTCACCGGCAAGCACCACGGGGAGAGCGAGGCCGCCCGGAAGCTGGGCCTGGAGATCGTCACCCATATGCGGGCCTTCTGCGACAAGAAGTCTGAGGAGACGGGCCTCAACTTTACTCTGTTGGCCACCCCCGCCGAGGGCCTCAGCGGTCGCTTCGTCCGCATCGACAAGAAGAAGTACGGTATTATCCCCGGTGTGACCGACCGGGATTACTACACCAATTCCTTCCATGTGCCTGTGTACTACCCCATCAGCGCCTTTGAGAAGATCGAGATCGAGGCCCCCTACCACGCCCTGACCAACGCCGGCCACATCAGCTATGTGGAGCTGGACGGGGACACCTGCAAGAATCCCCAGGCCTTCGAAGAGATCATCCGCTGTATGAAAGAGAACGGGGTGGGCTATGGCTCTGTGAACCACCCGGTGGACCGGGACCCGGTGTGCGGCTACACCGGCGTCATCGACGATGTTTGTCCCCGGTGCGGACGCCGGGCGGGAGAGCCTGTCAGCATTGAACGGCTCAATGAGCTGAGAAAGAAATTCCCCAATATGCCGGTCCCATGCGACTGCAACCACTAAGAAAAGGAGAAATGAGATATGAACGCACAGGTAAAGAACATCAACGGCCAGGTAGGCGCTGGCATGGACTTTGAACGCATCCGTCGGATCACCGGCTACTTGGTGGGGACCCTGGACCGTTTTAACGACGCCAAGCGCGCCGAGGTAGAGGACCGGGTGAAGCACGGACTGAGCAAGAATGGCACCCTTACCCACTGATCGCCTTCGCCTGTGCGGTACGGAGCCGGAGTCCATCGTGGATGGCCCCGGCTTCCGCTTTGTGGTGTTCACCCAGGGCTGTCCCCACCACTGTCCGGGCTGCCACAACCCCCAGTCCCACCCTTTTGAGGGGGGGTATGAGGTGAGCGTGGAGGAGCTGTTTGATGCGGTGGCGGAAAATCCCCATTTGGCCGGAGTCACTTTTTCGGGGGGAGAGCCCTTCTGTCAGCCCGGCCCCCTGGCGGAGCTGGGCCGGCGGGTAAAGGCTCTGGGGAAGACAGTGATGACCTATACCGGCTATACCCTGGAGCAGCTCCTGGAGATGGAGGATCCCCAGGTGAAAGCCCTGCTGGATGTGACAGACATTTTGGTGGACGGCCGGTATGAGGAGAAGCTGCGGGATTTGACGCTGCTCTTCCGGGGCAGCGAGAACCAGCGGCTCATCGACATGAACAGGACCCGGGAGACGGGGACGATGACTTTGTTTGATCTGGAATACTGTTAAAAAATGCCCCGGGGCCCATATGGGCCCCGGGGCATTGAATTTCGGAAGGCTTATTTCCGGGTGGGAACATGCCAGATGTCGTTGGCATAGTCCCGGATGGACCGGTCGGCGGCGAAGATGCCGGACCGGGCGATGTTGATAAGGGACATCTGGTCCCAGTGCTGACGGTCGGCATAGGCCTCCAGAGAGCGCTTGTGGGCGGCACAGTAGCTGTCAAAGTCGGCCAGAAGCATATACTCGTCAGCCATGCTGCCGCCGGCGCCGAAGAGGAGCCGGTTGGTGAGGCTGCTGTAGGACACACCGTCGTCAAAGCCGGCGGCGATCTGGTCGATCACCCGCTTCAGGGCGGGATTGCGCTGATAAATCTCCAGGGGACGGTAGCCCTGACGCTTCTGGTCATTTACCTGTTCAGCCGTGAGACCGAAGAGGAAGATGTTCTCGTCTCCCAGTTTCTGATGCATCTCTACATTGGCGCCGTCCAGAGTGCCGATGGTGAGCGCGCCGTTCATCATGAACTTCATGTTGCCGGTGCCGCTGGCCTCCTTGCCGGCGGTGGAGATCTGCTCGGAGAGCTCGCTGGCGGGCATAAGCTTCTCCGCCAGGGAGACACGGTAGTTCTCCAAAAAGACCACCTGGAGCTTATCCTTGCAGATGGGGTCCTTGGAGATCTGCTGGGACAGGGAGTTGATGAGGTGGATGATCTCCTTGGCCACATGGTAGCCGGGAGCGGCCTTGGCGCCGAAAAGGTAGGTCTGGGGGGCAAAGTCCATGTTGGGATTGTCCCGCAGCTGGTTATAGAGATGGACGATGTGCAGCACATTGAGAAGCTGGCGCTTGTACTCGTGCAGGCGCTTTACCTGGACATCGAAGATGGCGTCGGTATTGAGGATGACGCCGGTCTCCCGGGCCAGATAGCTGGCAAAGCGGCGCTTGTTTTCGCTCTTGATGGCCTCCAGCTGCTTGAGCACGGACTTGTCGTTCTGGAACTTCTCCAGGTCCTGAAGAGCCTCAGGGTGGAGGAGATACTTGTCCTTGCCGGTGCAGTCCCGGATGAGGGCGTCCAGCTTGGGGTTGATCTGAGACAGCCAGCGGCGGTGGTCGATGCCGTTGGTCACATTCTTGAACTTGCCGGGCTGGGCCTCGTAGGCGTCGTGAAAGACCTCACGCTTGAGAATATCCGAGTGGAGGGCGGACACGCCGTTGATGGCCTGGCAGGCGCATACGCACAGATTGGCCATGCGCACCTCTCCGCCCCAGATGATAGCCATGTGGGCGATCTTGCCGGTGTCGCTGCCATAGCGGTACTGCAGCTCATCCTGATAGCGGCGGGCGATCTCCTTCAAAATCTGCCAGATCCGGGGGAGAAGGGTCTCGATGAGGGTCTGGGGCCAGCGCTCCAGAGCCTCAGCCAGGACGGTGTGGTTGGTGTAGCACACGGTGTGGGTGACGATGTTCCAGGCATCCTCCCAGGTGTACCCCTCCACATCCAGCAGGATGCGCATGAGCTCGGGGATGACCAGGGTGGGGTGGGTGTCGTTGATCTGAATGACATGCTTCTCATGGAAGTTGCGCAGAGTGCCGTACTGGGCGCGGTGCTTGCGGACAATGGACTGTACCGTGGCGGAGACGAAGAAGTACTGCTGCTTCAGGCGCAGGGACTTGCCCTCATAGTGGTTGTCATCGGGGTAGAGGACCTTGGCAATGACCTCGGCCATGGCCTGCTGCTCCACTGCCTTCAGATACTCGCCCCGGGAGTAGAGAGACATATCCACGGGTACGGGGCTCTTGGCATCCCACAGACGCAGGGTATTGGTGTGCTTGGTCTTGTAGCCGGCGATCTCCATGTCCCGGGGGATGGCCAAAACGGTGGTGTAGCCCACATGCTCGGGGTGGTTGATGCCGTTCTCATCCCAGTGGTCCTCGATCTTGCCGCCAAAGCGGACCTCCTCGGTCTCGTCCAGCTTGGGGATGAGCCAGGCGTCGCCCAGGCTCAGCCAGTTGTCGGCCAGCTCCACCTGCTTGCCGTCGATGATCTTCTGCTTGAAGATGCCCAGCTCATAGCAGATGGAATAGCCGGTGGCGGGGATCTCCAGAGTGGTCATGGAGTCCAGATAGCAGGCGGCCAGGCGGCCAAGGCCGCCGTTGCCCAGGCCCGCATCGGGCTCCAGCTCAAAGAGATCGGACGCGGAGAAGCCCAGGCCCTCCAGAGCGTCCTGCAAGGTGCCCAGCAGCCCCAGATTGAAGGCGTT
>CALWOR010000095.1 GCA_944383205.1 uncultured Oscillospiraceae bacterium
CGGATTTCTGGTTGCGGGAGGAGGACTTGAACCTCCGACCTCCGGGTTATGAGCCCGACGAGCTACCAACTGCTCTACCCCGCGATATGGTGCCGGAGACCGGGATCGAACCGGCACGGGATCACTCCCACGGGATTTTAAGTCCCGGGCGTCTGCCAATTCCGCCACTCCGGCAAAGGGTGGCTTCCGGTCTGCACTTCAAGGTGCTAAGTTAGACTATCATATTTTGAAAAGGTTGTCAAGTGGAAAATGAAAAAAGTTTTCCGCTGTAAGTTGTACGGAGACATACACATATCCAGACGGAACACACATATACTGATATGTATATCCATACTTTACGATGGGAGGAGATAAACCTATGAGCGACGAGAAAGCATTGCTGCCTGAAAGCGCCATTTCCACCGGCGAGAGAAAGGATGATCTGGATGACCTGATCTTCCGGGGCGAGGGTTGGCTGATCAGTGACCGATAAAAGGGGCCGTCTCCCCGGTGGGAGGCGGCCTTTTTGCGGGATGAGACAGGTTTTCCTTTACAATTCCGGGCCCTTCATATATAATAATTGGGCTGAAATGGTAATTTACAAGAAAGAGTGGGACATTTATGCTCCAGTTTGATGAATATAAGGTAAAACTGAACAACCTGGCACCCGCCCTGAAGGAGCTGGCCCAGGCGCTGGACCTGGAGAGCGCCGAGCGGGAACTGGATATGCTTCAGGCCGAGTCCGCCGCCGACGGCTTCTGGGACAACCTGGCCAAGGCCCAGAAGGTCCAGCAGCGCATCAAGAACCTCCAGGACAAGGTGGACAGCCAGAATAAGCGCCAGCGCCAGTGGGACGATTTGATGGCCCTGTGCGAAATGGGCAATGAGTTTGAGGATGAATCCCTGCTGCCTGAGCTGGAGGAGGGCTTTGCCCAGCTGGAGGCCGGAATGGAGTCCGCCCGGCTGGAGACTCTGCTCACCGGGGAATATGACCGGTCCAATGTGATCCTGACCATCCACCCCGGCGCCGGCGGCACCGAGGCTCAGGACTGGGCCCAGATGCTCTACCGCATGTATACCCGGTGGACCGAGCGCCACGGCTTCACCTACCAGATCATGGACTACCAGGAGGGGGACGAGGCGGGCATCAAGTCGGCCACCATCATGATCGAGGGAGTCAACGCCTACGGCTACCTCCGGGGAGAGCACGGGGTGCACCGGCTGGTCCGGGTGTCCCCCTTTGACGCCAATGCCCGGCGGCAGACCTCCTTCGCCTCGGTGGAGGTCATGCCCGACCTGCCCGAGGATGTGGAGATCGAGATCCGCCCCGAGGACATCGAGATGCAGGTCTACCGCGCCTCCGGCGCCGGCGGCCAGCATGTTAACAAGACCTCCTCCGCCGTGCGCCTCATCCACAAGCCTACCGGCGTGGTGGTGGCCTCCCAGCAGGAGCGCTCCCAGTTCCAGAACAAGGACAACTGTATGAAAATGCTCCGGGCCAAGCTGGTGGAGCTGCAGATGCAGGAGAAGGCGGAGAAAATCTCCGATTTGAAGGGCGTACAGCTGAAGATCGAGTGGGGCAGCCAGATCCGCTCCTATGTCTTTATGCCCTATCAGCTGGTGAAGGACAACCGTACCGCCTTTGAGACCAGCAACATTAACTCCGTCATGGACGGGGATCTGGACGGCTTCATCAACGCCTATCTCACCGCCGAGGCAACGGGCAACTGGGCCACCAAATAAGCAAAGAAAAAGGATATTCACCCTGCGGGGTGAATATCCTTTTTTTGGTTGACAGGCTCCCGGACCAAACGGTATGATGAAAGAGGAAAAAATATGTCGAGGAGGGTCGGCAATGAAAAAAGGCACACTGGCACGGATGGTATTTATGGGACTTCTGCTGGTATCCCTGACCGCCTGCGCAGGCGGGGGAGAGGCCTCTTCTCAGGAAGCAGGGTCCCGGTCGGAGGACATTCCGGTGATTGCCCCGGTGCCCGAGCCGGTCCCGGAGCCGGAGCCCGAACCGGAGCCGGTCTATCCCTATACCAACCCCCTCACCGGAGAGGGGATCATGGAGGACATCGGTGCCAGACGGCCCATTGCCGTCATGCTCAACAATCTGGAAAAGGCCCTGCCCCAGCTGGGGGTGGGACAGGCGGATGTGATCTATGAGATCGTAGCGGAGGGGGGGATCACCCGGATGATGGCCCTCTATCAGGACATCGAGGGCGCCGGGGACCTGGGGTCCATCCGCTCCGCACGGGATTACTATGTGAACCTGGCCTATGGCCACGACGCCATCTATGTCCATGCCGGGGGCAGTCCCCAGGCCTATGAGGCCATCAAGGGCTGGGGAGTTTCCGCCATCGACTTTGTCAACGGCCCCAACGGGGTGGACAGCTGGCGGGACCCGGAGCGGAGGGCCAGCGCCGGATATGAGCACTCTCTGCTCACCTCCAGCTCCAATCTGCTGGAGCAGATGCCCTCCTGGTTTCGCCAGGAGCACAAGGATGGCTATGAGGTGGGCTGGACCTTTGACCGGGAGCTCCCCGCTGGGGGCGAGGGGGCGGCGGAGCTCACCGTGCCCTTCTCCACCTACAAGACCGGGTATTTTACTTACGACCAGGAGAGCGGACAGTACGCCGTCTCCCAGCACATCAACGGCAGGGACCGGGAGTATGTGGACGGCAACACCGGTGAGAAAGTGCTGGTGTCCAATGTGCTGGTGCTGCGCACCAACATCTCCCTCATCGCCGGGGACTCCGCCGGGCGGATGAGCGTGGGGACCACAGGCAGCGGTGAGGGCGTCCTGTTCCGGGACGGGCAGGTCTGGCCCATCACCTGGCAGCGGGAGAGCAGGAGCGGCTGCTACCGCTTTGTGGGGGCGGACGGCGGGGACATCCCCCTGAAGCCGGGCAGCAGCTATATCAATGTGGTGAGCACCTCCGCCCAGGTGGAGTGGGAATGAAGAATTTTCCCTGAATTTAACACAGTTGTGCCTCTCTGGCCTCTTGCAAAGAGGGGAGAATTGATGGTACAATAGCTTCACCCGGCATCGTCCCAAGACGGGCCGGGTGAAGCTTGTATCCCGTGGGGAGAAGAGCGTGTACGATCCGGATCAGAAGGAAAGAAGGTGGGGCTGAGCATGGAAGGTCGAAGTTGCAGTTATGATACTGACAGCCGCTGTCACAGACGACAGGCGGTGGAGCGGGGGCCTTGGCGGTTTGGGTCCCATCTCCATCGCCGGAACGGATCGTCCTAGGGCCGTTTTGCCCGGGACCTCCCTGTCTGTGTGCGGCCACAGGGCCCGCAGGGCGTTTGGAAGGCGGCCATGTTCTGACCGTTTTCCAAATGTTCTCCGGCGCCCCGTGGCCTTTTGTCTTGCGTCAAAGGCGCAAATTTTGGGGAGGGGAATTTGCCATGCATGAGAACTACGACCTGGAGCTGCTGATGGAGCTGGTGGAGAAGCGCCAGTTCCGCCGTCTGCGGGAGGAACTGGTCCAGATGAACGAGGTGGACATCGCCGAGTTTCTGGACGAGCTGGAGGTGGAGCAGGAGATCCTGGTCTTCCGCCTGCTGCCCAAGGAGCTGGCGGCAGAGGTCTTTACCTATCTGGAGGACAGCGAGGATCAGGAGAAGCTGATCGGCGCCCTGAGCGACAAGGAGCTGCGGGAGGTGCTGGACGAGCTGTACCTGGACGACACGGTGGACATCATCGAGGACATGCCCGCCAATGTGGTCTCCCGTATCCTGCGCAACACCGACGCCTCCACCCGCAGCCAGATCAACCAGCTGCTCAACTATCCCAAGGACTCCGCCGGCTCCATCATGACCACGGAGTTTGTCTATCTACACCCCGACGCCACGGTGGAACAGTCCTTCGCCCGGATCAGGAAGGTGGGCCTGGACAAGGAGACGGTGTACACCTGCTATGTCACCAAAAACCGCATCCTTCTGGGGGTAGTGACGGTGAAGCGGATGCTCCTGTCCGCCTATGAGACCAGGATCGGCGACATCATGGAGACCAATGTCCTGTCCGTCAACACCCACGAGGACAAGGAGGATGTGGCCCAGATGTTCTCCCGGTACGACCTGTCCGCACTGCCTGTGGTGGACGGCGAAAACCGCCTGGTGGGCATCATCACCTTCGACGACGCCATGGATGTTATCGAGGAGGAGACCACCGAGGACTTCGAGAAGATGGCCGCCATCCTCCCCTCGGACAAGCCCTATCTGAAGACCGGGGTCTTTGAGACCTGGCGCTCCCGCATCCCCTGGCTGATGATGCTCATGCTCTCGGCCACCTTTACGGGGATCATCATTACCAGCTTTGAGTCTGCCCTGGCCGCCTGCGTGGTGCTCACCTCCTTTATTCCCATGCTCTCGGGCACGGGAGGAAATTCCGGGTCCCAGTCCTCGGTGGCGGTCATCCGCGCCCTGTCCCTGGACGAGGTGGAGTTTTCCGATGTGCTGGCTGTGGTTTGGAAGGAGGTAAGGGTAGCCATTTTGTGCGGCGTGTGCCTGGGCTGTGCCAACTTTGTGAAGATGATGATCGTGGACCGGTGGCTCATGCATAATCCGGAGGTCACCGTCCCGGTGGCACTGGTGGTGTGCCTGACCTTGATGCTCACGGTGGTGTGCGCCAAAATCGTGGGCTGCACGCTGCCCATGGCCGCGGAGAAGATCGGCATCGACCCCGCGGTGATGGCCGCCCCCTTCATCACCACGGTGGTGGACGCCCTGTCCCTGCTCATTTACTTTACCATTGCCACCTGTGTGCTGGGGATCTGACCCGGCCGCTGATCAATAAGGAGGAACAAAACCATGGCAAATTGTGACAACAAGCTCCCCTGCCCCTGTACCGCCGACTGCCCCCGCCACGGCAAGTGCTGTGCCTGTGTGGCCCACCACCGGGACCACAATGAGGGGGTGCCCGGCTGCTTCTTCTCCAAAGAAGCAGAGGCCACCTATGACCGCAGCATCGCCAACCTGGCCCGGGACCACGGGCTGAAGGTGGTGGAGTAACGGACCGCGCCCCGGCAAAGCTCAGCTTTGCCGGCTTTTTTGCCGGAAAGGCCTGGAAAGGGGGCCTTTTTGTCTTGCAATCCCACATTTCCTCCGCTATACTTGGTTATACTGAGAGAAATTGAAGGGGGGCGGGACCATGATCCGGATTGCAGTTGCGGACGATGACAAAGAATGTACCAGACAGCTGTGTCAGTACATCGACGACTTTTCCCGGGAGAGCGGGCACAACTGCGATGTGACGGTGTACCACGACGGGGACGAGCTGGTGGAGCGGTACAAGGCCCAGTTTGACATCATCCTGCTGGATGTGGAGATGCCCTTCCTCAACGGGATGACGGCGGCGGAGATGATTCGCCGGCAGGACCCGGAGGTCATCATCATTTTCATTACCAACATGGCCCAGTATGCCATCCGGGGCTACGCGGTGGACGCGCTGGATTATGTGCTCAAGCCGGTGAACTACTTTGCTTTCTCCCAGCGGCTGAGCCGGGCCATCCAGCGCCTGGGCCGCCGGGAGACGGCTTATCTCACCATTCCCGTGAAGGGGGGCGCCATGAAGCTGGCGGTGGGGGACATCTGGTATGTGGAGAGCCGGGGCCACCAGCTCATCTACCACACCCGCACCGGCGAGCTGACCGCCGCCGGAGGCACCATCCAGCAGGCGGAGGAGGCCCTGACGGAGCACCATTTCTTCCGCAGCAACAAGGGGTATCTGGTGAATCTGGAGCATGTGGACGGGGTGCGGGAGGGCTGCGCCCTCATCCACGGGGAGAAGCTCATCATCAGCCGCACCCGGAAGGGGGCCTTTCTGGAGGCCCTGACCAACTATGTCAGCGGGGTGGGACGATGAATGTGGTGCCCAGTATCCCTCGGGTGCTCACCGCCCTGGCGGAGTGGGGGGCCTGTCTGGTCTACATCTCCCGGTATGAAAAGCGCCTGAAGGGCTGGAAGCTGTGGGGCGTCTTGGGTCTGTTTTTGGTGGTCCAGAGCACCTTCCTCCACTTCACCGGCTCCTGGCCGGTGGCCCTTTGGATCCCTTGCATGGCAGTGGCCGTGGGAATGATGTTTCTGGCCATCGCCCTGTGCTGCAATCTATCTCTGATCAGTGTGGGATACTGTACCGTGCGGGCTTTTCTGCTGGCGGAGTTTGCCGCCTCTCTGGAGTGGCAGCTCTATGCTTACGGTGCCCTGCGCCTGGGACGAGACAGTGTGTTCTATTCTTTGGTATTTGCCCTGGCAGTTTATGGTGTGGTCTTTCTCCTTATGTACCGTTTGGAAAGCCGTCGGGCGATCCAATATCCGGTATTGGCTGTACGAGCCAAGGAACTGTGGCCCGCTCTGGTGGTAGGCATCACTTGCTTTGCCATGAGTAATTTAAGCTTTGTCTATGCCAACACCCCCTTCAGCGGCAGCTACATCAGCGATGTGTATAATATTCGTACTTTGGTGGACCTGTCCGGGGTTGTCATCCTGTATGCCTACCATATCCAGCGCAGTGAACTGCGGGTGCAGTACGAGCTGGATGCGGTAAAGAACATTTTGCAGAACCAGTATGTCCAGTACCGTCAGAGCCGGGAGTCCATCGACCTGATTAACCGCAAGTACCACGACCTGAAGCACCAGATCGCCGTTCTCCGCTCAGAGCCCGACGCCCGGAAGCGGGCGGATTTTCTGGACGGAATGGAGCAGGAGATCCGCAACTACGAGGCCCAGAACAAGACGGGCAACTCCGTGCTGGACACGGTGCTCACCGGCAAGAGCCTCTACTGCGCCAAGCACCATATCGAGCTCACCTGTGTGGCCGACGGGGCCCTGCTGGAGTTTATGGATGTGATGGACATCTGCACCGTCTTCGGCAATATGCTGGACAACGCCATCGAGTGCGAGCTGTCCATCCCCGAAAAGGAGAAACGCCTCATCCATCTGGCGGTCTACTCCAAAAAGGATTTCCTTATGATCTGCTGTGAGAACTACTGCCCCCGGGAGGTGAAATTCCGGGACGGGCTGCCGGTGACCACCAAGCAGGATGCAGATTACCATGGCTACGGAGTGAAGAGCATCCGCTACACCGCCCAGAAGTACGGCGGCTCAGTGACCATGGAGGTCCGGGACCAGTGGTTCGTGCTGAATATCCTGATCCCCCTGCGCAGGGAGGAAAATTGAAACTTCGCCGGAGGCGGCCGCCTGGCTCCTCCGGCATATTTTTTTGCCTTGTGGGCTAATTGGACAAAA
>CALWOR010000096.1 GCA_944383205.1 uncultured Oscillospiraceae bacterium
GATATGTCCGCCGGCGAGGCGGAGGAGGTGCTGTGGGGCTGGCTGCGGGGGGGAGATCCCCTCCCTGGAGAACTGGACGAAGATGGAGCGCTCCGGCCGCACCTGGCAACGGGTGATGGAGAGTGGGAGCAGGGGACCTGCTCCCACTCCGCCCCAGCCCCACCGGGACTGGCCCTGGCGCATGACCGCGGGCAGGGATCCCGGCAGTGCGCCTGATTTCAGCTGGAATGATCTTGAGAAAGGGCTGCGGGCGCTCCGTCAGGAAGAGGACAGCTATCTGGTCCTGGAGCAGAGAGACCCCCAAAACCCGGAGCAATTCTGGTTTATCCAAAGTGCGATGGCGCTGGAGGGGCCGCAGGCCGGGATGTACGCGGTGGAGATCGGCTGCTCCGGCCCGGACGGCCCTCTCCTGTGGGAGCGGATGGTGCCCGATGTGCGGGATGTTATCGCGTATTTCTCGGACGCTTACTATCATAGAGGCCTGGATGTTTCCGGATTTGGGGAATTGGATTGCTGAAAAAGGATTGTGTGCCTGGCGAGTGAATGCAGCGCAGGCTGGAAACCAGCTTAAACATTGGGGCTTTGAGGTGATATTATGACAAAGGAAGAGTTCTTGATTCGTTTAAAAGAGGACGAAAATTATTCTCCCGGATGGCAGGCCATCGATGATGCGTTTGAAAAACTTTATCCTGGCCAAAACCCTGAGCATTTTGGAACGCTTCTGACAGCAAGGGCGATGCTGGGCGGCGACGAATATTTAGATGGGTTTTCTATATATACCTCTCCCAAGGGCTATAAGCATCTGGTTACATATGGCATGACGGTACTTTACGGTGATGAAGATGCTTTCGGCGGCGAATGGAACGGCTGGGGCTATGAAATGACAATGAAGCTAAAGGAGAAAGACTCGGAGAGCTGTATGTGGGCCATTGATATGATGTCTAATCTGGCAAGATATACCTATAAAACCGAGCGTTTTTTCGAGCCAAATCAATATGTTAAGGGTAATGGAACCTCTCTGTGCGTTGGCTCAGATTCTTTGATAACCGCACTTTTGTTAGTTAAGGATACAGAAGCGGAGCCTCAAATATCCGTATATGGAAAGACGGAATTCATTCAACTTGTTGGCGTAACCGAATCTGAGATACAGGCAATTATTGAGAATAAAAATAACATTTCCAAGTTAATTGAGCTTATGAAAGCAGATGGAAATCAGGATTTGGTTACAGATATGAAAAGAAGGAAGTCGTATCTATAATCCGATCAACGCACCATTGAACATGAAATTAGATTAGATTCAAAAACAGAACAGGAGGCCATACCTATGGGACGGTTTTTCAGTGACCCGGTGGAACGGGCACTCAAGTACATCTACTATGACCTGCGTGCCGGACAGGGACAGTAGGGGCTCCGGCTGCTTCAGCAGGCTGCGCAGGACGGAGACGCGGATGCCTGCTGTCTGCTGGCCCGGTGCCTGTACGGGCCTGAGTACACCTGGCCGGGGCATAATTTCCCCGTGGATGAGCGGGCGGGGGACGAGCTGATGCGCCGCTCCGTGCTGGAGGGCAGCGCCATTGGGACGCTGTTGTCCCTGCGCTGCGGAGTGATGAACCGACAGCTGGCTTAGGCCATGCCTCTGACATTCCAGGAGGCCTTTGATACCGTGCTGGACAAGGCGGAGCACGGGGAGCCCCTGTGCCAGATGATCATCGGAAATGTGTACTTCTGGGGAGATTTTGTGGAAGTTCAGGGCAAGCGCCGGGAGGATTTTGACAGTGACGACGCCATTCAGAGCTTCTTGCGGGAGAATTACGCCAAGTGCGAGGACTGGCTGTGGCGAGCCTATCGAAACGGCGTTTCCCTGGCAAACCTCAACCTAACCAATTTTTATCAGAACGGAAAGTCGGGCCTGATCTCGCCCCGTCCGGAGAAGGAGCCGGAGGTGGACCGCTATGGGGCGGAGAAGGGGTACCCGGACTGTATGTGTTTCTACGCGACGACGCTATTCAACAACGGGAACAAGGACGAGGCCTATGATCTCTACCGCAGGGCGGCAGAGCGGGGAGAGCCCCGGGCCTTTTTCCGGGCGGGCTACTCCTATGAGATGGGAGAGGGAGTCCCCAAGGACGCCGCCCGGGCCGCCCAATACTATCAGCAGGCGCTGGCCGCCCCCATCCAGGTGAAAGCCAACTCGGCCAACCGGCTGGGCATGTTCTACTATGACGGTGAAGGGGTGGAGCGGGACTACGCCAAGGCCTTCCAGCTTTTGAAGTGGGCGGAGGACAACGGCGCCACACCTCAGTTCTATTACCTGGGTGCTTGCTACGCCAACGGCCAGGGGACCCAGCAGGACTACGCCAAGGCCGTGACATATTTGGAACAGATCAACTGGGATTGCCCGTCCGGATTTTATCTGCTGGGCAAGCTGTACTGCAACGGTCTGGGTGTCCCCACGGACATCGCCAAGGGCGTGGAATACCTCCAGAAGGCCGGAAACAATGCCGCCAAGGAGGAGCTGCGGCATTACAAAAAGACGCTTTTCGGCAAGTGGGTACGGCGGTAAACAGAAGATCCTGGGGGAAAGAAGAATAGCAACTGTGCACAAAAAGTCTGGCAGGCCGCTGTTCCTTGAAATGGAACGGCAGCCTGCCAAATTTGTGGTACAGATTCAGAAGAAACAGTCTAATGCTCGCTCCATTGTCTCCTGCAGTTCTCCCTGAACATCAGGTGTGCCGATCACATCCAGACGATACAGTGCATGTCCCTGGGCCAAATAGGCGGTGAGAGAGACATACTGTTCTCCTTCATCTTTGACGATGAGAGGGGCATCCCCTGTCTGATCGGCAAGATAGGACTGCCGCGCCAGCTCCACGGACCAGCCGCTGTCTGTGGGTTTTCCAATCGGAGAATCCCCGTACAGCATGGCGTCAAGGGTGATCCGCAGGTCCCCACTTTGGTATCCGCTCTGGACACTGATCCACTCCACATGGCCATTCCAGCTCCCGTACCAGCTTGCCCTGACCCGGGGGGCGTCCCGGAAGCCCTCAGGCATCCCCACATAGGTCCCTTTTTCCAGCCAGCTGCTGTCCTCCAGCGGATTGGGGATGGACAGACCCAAAAATTTCTCACAGGAGGCCCAGTCATCGAAATCTGCATCGCAGCTGCCGGGAATATGGCTGGAGAGCAGCCGCGCTTCTTTGCTCAGCTGGTTATAGGCGTCCCATTCACGGGCCAGTGCGTCATAGACCCCTTGGGACAGCATATCGGCAGAGAAGGGCTCCGGCCCTTTCTTTGAATTGCGCCAGCTTCGGTAAAGTTCAACGGCCATGGCAGTATAGGCATCACCGTATTCCTCCAGCATCTCCGGCGTGCCGTAATTCTCCTCAATGGGCAGAGTATGAGTTGTTTGAAGGGGTTCCCAAGTGGTTTCCTCCCCGGAGTCCGCCCAGCCCAGCAGCAGATAGGGCTGTCCGGCGCTGCCCCATTCGGTGATGGCGCCGTCCTCCATGGTCATCCCACCGGCCAGAACCACCTCTTCCGGATGGGCGGCCTTCAGGCGGTATTCCAGGAGATACATGCTTACGCCGCTGTTTTCGGCAGCGGAGCCGGTGCTGATTGCGGTCAGACCCACGATCTCCGCCTTTGTGATTTCATAGCCCTCCTTCTCGGTATAGAAAGACAGCTGCTCCTCTACATATTCCCGGGCGTAGTCGGACACCGCCTGGGGTGCCTCAATCCCCTCGGCGAGGGTGACGGTAACGCCGTCCTCCTTCTCTGCCCCGGTGAAGGTACACCCCACGGCTATGGCCGCGATGAGAATGACGGCTGTCAGTGTATAAAGCGCGGTTTTTGGCCGCTTGGCTAACAGAACAATACGCTCCTTGATTCCATTCCCGCTGCCCGTCATGCTGGTGGCGATGAGCAGGGGGTTGACCCGGCCCTGACAGGTAACGGCCAGGAGGGTGCGGCCGTAGGCCGCCCGCTCCTCCTCGCCAAGGCTGCGGACGGTTGCCTCGTCGCAGCACAGCTCCTCGTCCCGCCGGGACAGGGCGGCGGCCAGCCACACCAGGGGGTTGTACCAGTGGAGGGCCAGACACAGCCCCCGCATAGCCGCCCAGATGTGGTCTTTATGGCGATAGTGGGTGAGCTCGTGGACCAGGCTGTGGCGCAGGATAGTCTCATTGGCGGCTGCTTCTTCCGTCACATACACGCAGGGGTAAAAAAGCCCGAAGAGGCAGGGGGTCTGGGCCGCCCCGGCCACATAGACTGGCAGGGGACCATCTGTCTCCAGGGGCTTTCTGCTGCGGCGGAGTTTCCGGGCAAAGCACACATTCACCCACGAAAGCCAAAGGCCCACGCCGACGGCTCCCGCTGCCCACACACCCAGGAGTACCGTTCCCAAAGGGATGGGAGTTCCGTTTTCGGCCCGGTCGGCGTCCATTGCCGCTTGCCAGTGCTCCAAATTTTCCTCGTACTGCTTCTGCTGCTCTTCCAATGGGAGGGTGGGGTCAGGTTCGCTGATGGATAACTGGATCGTATGGCCGCCCACATATCCCACCACGGGGTTAGAAATAGCTGTGTTTTCTACGAGGTTCAAAATACTCACCGCCGTGGTTCCGAAGCTGACCGGCACCAGCAGCCGTAAAAGCACCAGGGCCCACAGGCCGTACTGAAGCCGCAGGCTGATCTTGCCCATAAGAAGGCGGCGCAGGACCAATACCACCAAAATCAACACACTGGAAGTAACGGCCCATTCAATCATGCTGCCCCTCCTCCAAGCCTTTCAGCAGTGCATACAGTTCGTCCAGTTCTTCCCGACTCAGGGCCTGTTTTTTGGTCAGGGCGCTGACCATCAGGCTCAGACTCCCCTGGTACACCCGGTCAAGAAAATCCCTTGTCTCTCCCAGGGCGGCGTCCTCCCGCTTCAAAAGGGGGGAGAACAGCTTGGGGCCTTTCTCTGCCGGAATGCTCTCCAGGGCCCCTTTGTGCTCCAGGCGAGTCAAAAGGGTGAGAGTGGTGCTCCGGCTCCAGCCGCAGCTCTCTTCCATTTTTTGGGTCACTTCCCGACCGGTGATGGGTCCCGCCTTCCACAGGCACTCCATCACACTCCACTCCGCCTGGGTTAGATTGGTCCTTCGCTCTGTCATTTTGTTCCCTCCAAATTGTTTATTTCTGTAAACAATTATACTGCAAAAGTTTACTGATGTCAACAATTTGGATGCATACTAAGACTGGGTTTCTCTTTCTTTTGAAAAATTACATCCTTCTATATGTGGTCAACGGACAAAAGGTAGAGAACAGAAGTAGTTTAACAGGGATGAATGGCCAAAAAAGTTGAACGCAGCTGCAACCCCAATATATAATTGTGGTGTGGGGTGGAAAGTCACACATAGTACTCTTCCATTGTATCTAGGCATAGGCATCCCATACGGCCTCCAAATCCGCAGCCGCAGTCGATGGCAATCTGGGTGCCCCAGCAGAAGATCGCATCCGATGGCGGCTTGCCCATCTGCTGACGAAGCAGGCGGGTGGGAGTGTGGCCGTAGACCAGATATTGGCCCGAATCATCTTGCCTGTCCAGTTCCGGACGGCTGAAAAGAAAGTCCTCTAGGTCATAGTCTGACAAGTCCTTTCCAGACACAAAGTGTCCCAGACCTGCGTGAACCAACAGAAAGGCGCGGCTGCCTGCCTCTGCCTGGGCATAGATCTCCATGTCCATGATGTACTCCAAAATCTCCTCTCGCTCTTCCCGGGACAGCCCGCATACGGCCAGGAAGGTGGACTCGCCTCCGTTATTCATCCACCCCTGAAGGGCCCCCATTTGGGCCGGGCCCAGAGAAGCAAGACTTTCTTCGGTGATATCATTCAGCATCCAGCTCAGACAGGCGGCGGCTGTAAACTCATGGTTGCCCAGCAGGGGGATCACATTGGAGCGGAGCATCATATCCCTCAGAATCCTGATTCCGTCCGGACCACGGTCAATGATATCGCCGAGAATGTAGAGTGTGTCTGCAGGGCTGAATTGGATTTTTTCAAGCATTTCGCTGTATTTGTCATAGTATCCATGCAGGTCGGCAAGAACATAGGTCATAGCAGTTTCTCCTTAACGGTACGAACATAACTGTGTGGAGGGAGAGTTCTTCTCTGACATCATCATCTGGGTCCATTTTACACCGAATTTGGACGGAAAGGCAACTGTAGCTTACCGGCAAAATAATGCTCAGCAGTTTGCGGAACAGCAAAATTATTGTCCACTTATCGACCGCCTTTCTTGGCCTGGTACTGCCCGCTGTGCGGCTGTGCCTTCAGAAAAGCTCCGCCTGGAGCGATTGACACAGACAAGGATTAGTAGTATACTAGCACAAATTGAATCAGAATCTTCAGGGCGGGGTGCAATTCCCCACCGGTGGTACAGCCCACGAGCCGCAAGGCATGATTCGGTGAAATTCCGAAGCCGACAGTATAGTCTGGATGAGAGAAGATTTGTGCCGCAGAAGGATGTGCGTGCGGACATGGGTTTGCTCTGGAATACATTGACAAAATCGGAGTGGGCGCTCATCATCAAGCTGATGCTGTGTACGGTTCTGGCGACCATTTTTTCCTGGGCCATCGGGGATGTGTACAACCCTGCTACGGCGGTCACCGCCAACCTCTGTTTGTATGTGGACCGGGGCTATCGGGGGACCCTCATATATGCGGTACGCAGGATCACCGCGCAGATCATACAGGGCGCACTGGCGCTGCTGAGCCGTCTTCTGGAGTATGTGGACAGCGTCGGCCGATACCGGGCTTGGGAACCTGGCGCCTTTACGGAGTAAGCAGAAACTACTCCCTTTGCTGCTTGCAGCGAGGGGACTAAAGCTTCCAGGTAACCCGGTTATGTGCTGCGGCCTGGTGTAGTTTTGGCTTTGCTAATGATGATGTTTGTGCTTTTCCACTGGGAACAGAGATGGGATTTAGTGAAAAAAGATGGTTTGGAGCAAAAGTGCTGTCCGTATTGCGCTGTGACGCGAGTATCTCCACAAGCCAGTCACTCCGGCCCTGAGAGCAGGGCAAATGATATAAGTACCTTGATTATAAGGAGGAAGAGAAATGAAAAAGATAACGCGAACACGGATCGGGAGCAT
>CALWOR010000097.1 GCA_944383205.1 uncultured Oscillospiraceae bacterium
ACCGCCTCCAGCCGGTCCCGGGTGATGGCCCCCAGGCAGCGCACCCCCAGGCCGGGGCCGGGGAAGGGCTGGCGGTATACCATGGAGTCGGGCAGGCCCAGAGCCTTGCCGCAGGAGCGCACCTCATCCTTGAAGAGCATCTTTAGAGGCTCCACCAGCTCAAAGTCCAGGTCCTCGGGCAGGCCGCCCACATTGTGGTGGCTCTTCACCGCCTTCACCGTCTTGGTGCCCGACTCGATGATGTCGGGATAGATGGTGCCCTGGCCCAGGAATTTGATGCCGTCCAGCTTCCGGGCCTCCTCCTCAAAGACGCGGATAAACTCCCCGCCGATGATCTTGCGCTTCTGCTCCGGGTCACTGACCCCAGCCAGCTTGTCCAGGAAGCGGTCCACCGCGTCCACATAGATGAGGTTGGCGTCCATCTCGTGGCGGAAGACCTGCACCACCTGCTCGGGCTCTCCCTTGCGAAGCAGGCCGTGGTTCACATGGACGCAGGTGAGCTGTTTGCCGATGGCCCGAATAAGCAGGGCGGCCACCACCGAGGAGTCCACCCCGCCGCTGAGGGCCAGCAGCACCTTCTGATCCCCCACCTGGCGGCGGATGAGCTCCACCTGGTCGGCGATGAAGTTTTCCATGTTCCAGTTGGCCTGGGCCCCGCAGATGCCGAAGACGAAATTGGACAGGGCCTCTCTCCGCTCCTCCGCGTCCTCAGGCCAGGGGCCATCCCCCTTGTGGTCTACCATGAGCACGGGCACCGGGGCGTTGTAAATCCCCTGGGCCACATCGATCTCAACCCCGTCCACCACCCGGTTGGGACCGCCGTTGAGGATGACGCCCTTCACACCCGGGAGCGCGGCAAGCGCCTCGGGGGTGATGTCATGGGGATGGATCTCGGAATAGACGCCCAGGGTGCGGATCTCCCGGGCCAGGCGGGGATTCTCCTCGCTGCCCAGGTCCAGGACCACGATCATATCCTGCTTCATGGGGGACTGCCTCCTTTAAATTTATGTCAACTTATAGTCTCTCTTGCGCCGGCCGTCAGGGTCTGCCGGCCTCTTTTTTTATTGTATCATATCCCGGCCTTCTCCCGCAAGAAAAAGCTCAGAATTCCACGCCCCGGCGGGCGGGGATGCCCCGGTCATAGGGATGGCGCTCCCCCTCCATCCGGGTCACATAGTCCGCCGCCTCCACCATCCAGGCTGCGGGGTCCCGGCCGGTGAGGACCACCTCCCGGCCCGGCGGGCGGTGCAGCACCGCCTCCTTCACCAGCCCCTCGTCCACAAGGCCGGTGCGGCAGGCGGCGCAGGCCTCGTCCAGCACCAGCAGGTCCCAGGGCTCCTCCAACGCCCGCTCCAGCAGGGCGGTCTGGGCCGCTCTCGTTTTCTCCCGCTCATCCGGCGTCTGTGTCCAGGAGAATTTCATCTCTCCGCTGCCGGAAAAGATCTCCGCCCCCAGCCTTTTCAGGGGCTCCAGCTCCCCGCTGCGCCCGTCCTTCAAAAACTGCACCACCCTCACCCGCAGGCCCTGTCCCAGGGCCCGGAGGGCCAGCCCCATGGCGGCGGTGGTCTTTCCCTTCCCGGTGCCGTAGTAGAGGTGGACCAGGCCGCCTGTCTCAAGCCCTTGTCTCATTCAGCTCTCCCCTGCCTCCAGCACAAAATCCTCTCCGAAATACTCCTTTACAAAGTCCACATCCGCCACCTGGAAGCTCCTGCCGTTGAGATGCTCCAGCGGCCCCGCGTCGGTGGTGAAGCGGAAGGTGAGCTTATAGGAGTAGAGGGCCTGGCCGTGGCGGCCGTACTTCCGGTTGTCCCGCTCGCTGCCGTACTTCCCGTCTCCCACCAGGGGGTGCCCGGCGGCGGCAAACTGGGCACGGATCTGGTGGGTCCGGCCGGTGATGAGGTCGCACTCCACCAAAGACAGGCCGTTTTTCACCGCCAGGGTCTTATACACGGTAACGGCGGTCTTGGCTCCCGGCTCCGGCCGGGAGCGGACATAGACCTGCTTTTTCACCTCGTCCTTGAAAATGTACCCCTTCAGCTGTCCCTCCCGGGGCTCCATCCTCCCCTTGACCACACACAGGTAATATTTATTGAGCTCCCGGTCCTTGATCTTCTGGTTCATGATCCGCAGTCCCTCGGCGGTCTTGGCGGCGATGACGATGCCCCCGGTGTTGCGGTCAATGCGGTTACACAGGGCGGGGGCGAAGGAGTTCTCCCAATAGGGGGACCACTCCTTTTTCTGGTAGAGGTAGGCCTGGATGTGGGTGAGCAGGGTGTTGACGCGCTCGTTTTCGTCGGGGTGGACCACCAGCCCGGGCCGCTTGTCCAGGAGCATGATGTGCTCGTCCTCATAGAGGATGTTCAGCTTGGGCTGGTAGAGGGACAAAAAGGCGTTTTCCGGGGTCGGTTTCTCAAAAAATTCATCGTTGATGTACAGCTGGAGCACATCTCCCACACTGAGGCGCACATCCCGCTTTGACCCCTTGCCGTTCACCTTCACCCGCTTGAGGCGGATATATTTCTGAGCCAGAGGGGCGGGGAGCACCGGCAGCGTTTTGGCCAGCCAGCGGTCCAGCCGCTGCCCGGCGTCGTTTTTTCCAATGACAAATTCCTTCATGGGCCTCGCCCCTCCCTGTCTGTCCGGTTATCCAAACTATTTCACCATACCGGGGGGCCTGCTGTCAATAAATTTCGTGGATAAATTTGTGAAAAGTATTTGACAATCCCGGGACTTTTCTTTATAATACTCTCCGTACCATTCTGCGAGTATGGGGACAACCCCGGGGAGGAACGCCATGCGTCTGGATCTGAGAGACATCATCCATGTGCCCGACGCCCGGAAAGACTTCCAATTTCAGCTGGATCTGTCCCAGCTGGATTTTTATGGGTCCAACCCCATCGCCCACCCCGTCCTGGCCAAGGGCAGCGTGACCAACCACGCCGGCGCTCTGGTACTGGAGGGGACGGCAAGCTCTCTGCTGGAGCTGCACTGCGACCGCTGCGGGAAGGCTTTTTCCCGGGAAAAAACAGTAGCGCTGGACAGTCTGGTGGCCCAGGAGCTGGAGGACGAGGAAAATGACGACATCCTTCTGCTGGAGGGCACGGAGCTTGACCTGGATGATGCGGTCACCACGGCCTTCGTGCTCGGAATGGATACCAAAAACCTTTGCTCAGACGACTGCAAAGGGCTGTGCGCCAAGTGCGGAGCCGATCTCAATCTCGGCCCCTGCGGGTGCAGACCTGAAGTAGATCCAAGACTGGCGGCCCTTGCGCAGCTGTTGGATAACGAAGCTGAGTGAGTACTCGAAGTGCCCAACGGCACAACCGAAGGAGGTGTCACCCATGGCGGTTCCCAAGGGGAAAGTATCTAAGGCCCGTCGCGACAAGCGGCGCAGCTCCCACTGGAAGCTGGAGACTCCCGGTATCGTGACCTGCCCCAAGTGCGGGGCTTACCGGCTGCCTCACCGTATGTGCAAAAATTGCCTGACCTACAACGGCCGTACCTTCGGCAAGGTCGAGGCTCCTGCCCAGGCTCAGCAGTAATGTCACATAAAAAATCCGCCGCGGAAAACCGCGGCGGATTTTTTATGCCTTGGGCAGGCGGATCTGCTTGTAAAAGTCCAGGGTGCGGAAGCCCCGCTCCAGCTGGGTATGTACATAGGCCTCGCCGGCGTCCCCCAGAAGCCGCAGCCCCTCCCCCTCCAGCCGGAAGGAAAAAAGCCGCTTGGGGTCCCCATGGACGATGTGCTCCAGGGCCAGAAGTGCCTGGTCGTTCAGGGGCATGGAGATCCCCTCCCCCACCTCATCCCGGCACCGGGCACAGTGGAGCACCCCCTCCTTCAGGTGGAACCGGGGCTCCTGGGGGGGTGTGGCCCCGCACACGGCGCAGCCGTCAAAGAGGGGCTCGTACCCCGCCAGGCACATGCTCCGCCACTCAAAGGCGGTCTTGATCAGCTCCAGGGGCTTTTCCGTCAGTTGATCCAGGGCGTGGAGGCTGTTTAAGGTGAGGGACAACAGCTCCGGGCTGGGCAGCCCCTCCACCGCCAGCGCCTCGGCCATTTCAGCGAAGTAGCACCCCAGGGCGAAGCGCTCCAGGTCCTCCTGCACCCCCCGGAACAGGCGCAGGGTCTCCCCCTCCTTCACCGACCAGCGGCCCTGGTAGTCATAGAGCACCACCTCCGACCAGGCCAGCAGCTGGCAGGGGGCGGCGATGGGGCTCCCCTTCTTCCGGCAGCCCCGGGCAGAGGCGGTGAGCTTGCCCAGGTCCTGGGTGAGGAGGGTGAGGACCTTGTCCGACTCCTTGTAGTCCACCGCCCGCAGGACCAGGGCCTTTGTCTTGGTATGCAGTCTCCTCACCCCCCTCAGACGGCGCCGCGTCTATATCTTCTCTTTTCTGGGGCGGAAGGCCGTTTTGGCCGGCAGCTCCCGCTCCGTCTGCTCCTCCCGGCGCTGTCCCGCAATGGCCAGATAGGCCTGGGGCAGCCCGGTGGCAAAAAACAGATTCCAAAGTCCCCGCTCGTCCATCTCTGTTTCCTCCCGCCTTTCTTGTATTTAGGCTTGCTGAGAGGCAGTGATGTTATGAGCGGTAATTTTTACACTCGAAAAAGCGGCTGCGCCGCTTTTTCGAACGGGCCGTTTCTGACCTTGTCAGTCCTGCGTATATCCAAAGTTCTGGATGGCCGCAGGATTATCCCGCCAGTTTCTCCCACAAAATCTTATTTTGTGGGGACCCTTTTAACCATAACGGGCGGAATAAATCCGCCCTATGGGAATTGCCAAAGGCAATTCACGCCGCTTTTCGCGGCGGCTCGCTCCCGCTCGCAAGAAAACTGGCATGAACTCATCGCTGATTTTTCAGTCCTGCGTATATCCAAAGTTCTGGATAGCCGCAGGATTGTCTCTCCAGTTTTCTTTCACCTTCACCCAGGTCTGGAGGTACACCTTGGTACCCATGAACCGCTCCATGTCCTGGCGGGCCAGGGTGGACACCTTCTTGAGCATGGCGCCCCCCTTGCCGATAATGATGCCCTTGTGGCTGCCCTTCTCACAGTAGATGGTGGCCTCCACCTCGATGACCTCGTCCTCCCGCTCGGCAAAGCGGGTGATCTCCACGGCGGTGCCGTGAGGGATCTCCTTGTCCAGACACAGCAGGAGCTTTTCTCTCAAAATCTCCGCCATCATCTGCCGCTCGGGCTGGTCGGAGGTCATGTCCTCAGGGAAGAGCTGGGGGCCCTCAGGCAGGTACTTCTCCAGCACATCCAGCAGCTCCTCCACCCCCTGTCCGGTCCTGGCGGAGATGGGCACCACCGCGTCAAAGTCGCAGGCGTGGCTGTAGAGGTCTATGACCTCCAGCAGCTTCTCCTTCTGCTCCAGGGTGTCCACCTTGTTGATCACCAGCACCGCCGGACACCCCAGGGTCCTGATGCGCTCCATGAGCTGCTCCTCGGGCTTTCCGATGTTGGGGATGGGCTCCACCAGCAGGGCCACGGCGTCCACATCGGCCACCGACTGCTTCACCACATCCACCATATAGTCCCCCAGGCGGGTGCGGGCCTTGTGCAGGCCGGGGGTGTCCACAAAGACGAACTGGCTCTCCCCCCGGGTGCGGATGCCGCAGATGCGGTTGCGGGTGGTCTGGGGCTTGTTGGTGACGATGGCCACCTTCTCCCCCACCAGGGCGTTGGTGAGGGTGGACTTGCCCACATTGGGCCGTCCGCACAGGGTGATGATGCCGGATTTCTTGATAGTTGACATAATGTTCCTCGCTTTCTGTTCGGGTACGAGCAATTTCCCGTAAATTATTTGACGACCTTCTTCCAGATCAGAAGGAACAGGGCCAGAGCCCCGGCGATGGCCGCCGCCATGGCGGCAAACTCCCCCAGGGTCAGCTTCCGCTGCTCCTCTTCCTCCAGGATCTCGTCCTCCTCAATGGGGACCAGCTTGATCTTCATGGCGCTCATGGTATCCTCCCTTTCTCAGGCTTCTTCTTCCCGGAGGATGCCCAGCCTGCCCAGGATGGCCTCCTCCCGCTGCCGCATCTGCCGCTTCTGGGGCCCCTCGTCCAGGTGGTCGTAGCCCAGCAGGTGGAGCACCGAGTGGACCGCCAGATAGCAGATCTCCCGCTCCACGCTGTGGCTGTACTCCTCCGCCTGGGCCTTCGCCCGCTCCAGGGAGATCATCATGTCCCCCAGCAGCACCTTGTCCGTGTCCGGGTCGGCCCAGTCGGCCTGGGGCTTCTCCCCGGGCTTCAGGTCAAACATGGGGAAGGAGAGCACATCGGTGGGGGCGTCCACCCCCCGCATGTCCAGGTTGGTCTGGTGGATGCCCTCGTCGTCGGTGAGACACACCTCGATGATGCAGGGGGCATCCACCCCTTCCGCCTCCAGGGCGGCCAGGACGGCCTGCTTCAGCCGCCCCTCCAGCTCCGGAGAGGACGCTACCTCGGCCTCGATATAAATTTCATGTTCCATGGGTGTATCCCCTTTCCCATTTTGCGTGCAATTCTTCTCAAAAAAGTGGTCATACCACTTTTTGGACATCCTTCATTATATCGGCCCCGGGAATTTTTTCAAGTATATTTTCCCCCGCTCCGTCCCAAACTACCCGTAAAAGCCCGGTTTTGGAGGAAAACGCTATGACAGGAAAAAAGCTGGGGGCCCAGACCGCCGCTCTGGCCCATCCCCCGGTGCTCGCCGCCTGGGCCAATGTGGTGGGCAAAAAGGAGGGGGAGGGCCCTCTGGGGGGCACCTTTGACTATATCGACACCGACGACACCTTCGGGGAAGCCACCTGGGAGAAGTCGGAGAGCGCCATGCAGAAGCAGGCCCTGGGCCTGGCCCTGAACAAGGGAGGGCTGGCGGCCTCGGGCCTGGACTGGCTCTTTGCCGGGGACCTTTTGAACCAGTGCATCGGCTCCTCCTACGCCGCCCGGGACCAGCAGGTGCCCTTCCTGGGCCTCTACGGGGCCTGCTCCACCATGGGGGAGGGGCTCATCCTGGCCTCCATGACCCTGGACGGGGGCTTTGGGGAGCGGGCGGGGGTGGTGGTCTCCTCCCACTTCTGCACCGCCGAGCGGCAGTACCGCACCCCCCTGGAGTACGGCGGCCAGCGCACCCCCACCGCCCA
>CALWOR010000098.1 GCA_944383205.1 uncultured Oscillospiraceae bacterium
GTGCTGGGGGTGTCCAACATCTCCTTCGGCCTGCCCGCCCGGCCTCTCATCAACCAGAACTTCCTCACCATGGCCATGACCTGCGGACTGGACCTGCCCATCCTCAACCCCAACATGGGGGAGATGATGGCGGCGGTGCGCAGCTATCACCTGCTCATGAACATCGACAGGGAGGCCAGGGATTTTATTGCCGCCTACGGCGGGGCCACCATCTCCACCTCCATTACCGCCGGAGGGGGGCAAACTTCCGCCGCCCCCGCCGGAAAGGGCCGCACCCTGGGGGAGATCGTGGAGGCCGGCCTGCGGGGAGAGGCGGGAGAGGCTACCCGGAAGCTGCTGGAGACCACCGACCCCATGGCCATCGTGGACGATATCCTCATTCCCGCCCTGGACCGGGTGGGGGCCGACTTTGAGACGGGGAAGGTGTTTCTGCCCCAGCTCATCCAGTCCGCCGGGGCGGCCCAGGCCGCCTTTGAGGTGATCCGCCGGAATATGCCCGCCCAGGCCGAGGGAACGGAGAAGGCCCCTGTGGTGCTGGCCACTGTGAAGGGGGACATCCACGACATCGGCAAGAATATCGTCAAGGTGCTTCTGGAAAACTACGGCTACCCGGTCATCGACCTGGGCAAGGATGTGGACCCGGAGGCAGTGGTCAGGGCGGCCCGGGAGCATAAGGCTCCCCTGGTGGGACTGTCTGCCCTGATGACCACCACCCTGCGCAGCATGGAGGAGACCATCGCTCTGCTGAGGCAGGAAAATATTCCCTGCAAGGTGGTGGTGGGAGGGGCGGTGCTCACCCCCGAGTATGCCCGTAGAATCGGCGCCGACTTCTATGCCAAGGACGCCAAGCAGAGCGTGGATGCGGCCCGTCAGGTCATCGGATAATGGATTTCCGGCAGCGGCACAGCCGCTGCCGGGTTATATCTTCCCCCGTCTGTTTCTTAAGAAATGGCCGGGGGATGTTTCTTTCATTGCTATTTCCCTGTCCCTTTGCTATAATGGGGGAAATTATCGAATCCGGGAAGGAGGAATCCATATGAACGACAATCTGCCCGGCGGACAGCCGCAACGGAGCGGCTGGATGGCCAAGACGGCACTGACCCTGGCTGTCCTGGCCCTGATCCTGGCCGGTGCGGCGTTATATCTGGTCCTGCGGGAGGAGCTTGCTCCGGAGCCGGAGACCTTTCAGTACGGAGGACAGACCCTGGTGGCGGAGGAAGGAATGCCCCGCAACCCCTATGACCGGGAGAACTTCTCCCTGGACGAGCGGGGACGGGTGACCTATGCAGCAGAGGGCCGGAGCGCGAAAACCGGCGTGGATGTGTCCTTCTATCAGCAGGACATCGACTGGCAGGCGGTGGCGGCGGACGGCATCGACTTTGCCATCATCCGACTGGGCTACCGGGGGTATACCGAGGGAGGCCTCATGATGGATGAACGCTTTCAGGCCAACATCCAGGGGGCTCTGGATGCCGGGCTTGAGGTGGGGGTCTACTTCTTCTCTCAGGCCATCACTCCCCAGGAGGCGGAGGCGGAAGCGGCCTTTGTCCTCAACGCCGTGGAGGATTATGAAATCACCTACCCCATTGCCTTTGACTGGGAACCTATCACCGGCGGACAGACCGCCCGTACCGATGGCCTCACCGGGGAGATGCTTACCCAGTGTGCCGCGGCCTTCTGTGCCAAGGTGGCCGAGGCGGGGTATGAGCCCGCCGTCTACTTCAATCAGGATCTGGGTTATCTCCACTACGACCTGCGGGAGCTTACCGACTACACCCTGTGGCTGGCCGAGTACGATACCAAGCCGGATTTCTACTACCACTTTGATCTGTGGCAGTACACCCACACCGGCACGGTAGCCGGGATCCAAGGAAATGTGGATCTCAACCTGGACCTGCAATGAAATAAAATACGGGGATCCGGAAGACCGGAAGCGGAACGCTTCCGGTCTTCTCTTTAGGAGATCTTTAGGAAGGAAAAATTGACGGGGAGAGCAACCTTTGATATAATGAAGCGATATGTTTTTATATAGGGAGAAGGGCGTTGCGGAGAGAAATCGCCCCCCGTTTCTGCCGATATTGAATTTGGAGGAATCAACCATGGATATTCGCAAAACCAAAGAGGGCGCCGCTCTGACTCTGGAGCTGGAGGGCCGTCTGGATACCACCACCGCCCCTGAGCTGGAGGCCGAACTGAGCGGGAGCCTGGACGGGGTCACCGAACTGACTCTGGACATGGAGAAGCTGGCTTACCTCTCCTCCGCCGGGCTGCGGGTCATTCTGGGGGCCCAGAAGCGGATGAACAAGCAGGGAAAGATGACGGTGCGCCATGTGAACGAGACCATTATGGAGGTTTTTGAGGTCACCGGCTTTGTGGATATCTTGAACATTGAGTAAGGAAACAGCTGTGAAGACCCGGTTTGACCGCTTTACCGGCCCCATGTACCGCCGGCTGTGGGGCCCGGCCATGCTGTCCTCTCTGGGCTGGGCTCTGAGCGACATGGCCGACGCGGTGGTGGTGGGACAGAGACTGGGGATGGTGGGCCTTGCCGCCATCGGTCTGATCCTGCCGGTATATATGGTCAACTGTATGATCGTCCACGGCCTGGGCCTTGGGGGATCAGTGCGCTTTGCCCGGCTGCTGGGCCAGGGAGAGGCGGAGGAGGCCTCCCGGAGCTTCAGACAGGTGCTCTGTCTGGGCCTGGTGCTCAGCGGTCTGACCGCCCTGCTGGGGACCCTCTTTCTCACCCAACTGCTCCGGGTGCTGGGGACGGTGCCGGAGGATGGGGCGCTCTACGCCGCCACCCGGGACTATCTTCAGGTGCTGATCCTCTCCACCCCCCTGTTCTACCTGTCCAATCTGCTCAACTACTACCTGCGAAACGACGGCAGTCAGCGCCGGGCGGGAACAGGGTCGGTGGTGGGCAATCTTTGCGACATCGCCTTCAACATCTTTCTGGTGCTGGTGGTGGGCATGGGGACCCGGGGAGCCGCTCTGTCCACCACCCTGGGCCAGGTAGTGGCCATTTCCATCTATCTGCCGGGGCTGTTCCGGCGGGAGGGCAACCTGTGCCCGGCGCTGCCCAGGCGGGGCTGGCTGGCCCCGGCCTTCTCCTCCATGCGGGCGGGGATGGCCACTTCGGTACAGTACCTTTACCAGATGATCTTCTTCCTGCTGAGCAATAATCTGCTCATGGCCATGGGAGGGGAGATGGGCGTGGCAGCCTTTGATGTGCTGCAGAACGCCTCCTATCTGATCCTCTATCTCTACGAGGGGACGGCCCGGGCCATGCAGCCCATCCTCTCCACCTACCAGGGGGAGTACAACGGGACGGGGCGCAGGACCATGGGCGTGCTGGGCTTCGGCAGCGGCATGGCCGTGGGCGGGGCGCTGATCTTGCTCATTGAGCTGTGGCCCATGGGCATCTGCCTGCTCTTCGGCGTCACCGGCGGAGCGGAGCAGGCCCTGGTGTGTCAGGCTCTGCGGATCTACGGCCTGTCTGCCTTTGTGGCCGGGATCAACATTCTCATCTGCAACTACTATCAGGCCTGTGAGCGGGAAAAGGCCTCCTTTGTGCTGGAGACCCTCCGGGGAGGGGCGGTGCTGCTGCCCATGACCCTGCTCTTTTCCCGGCTGGGGCTGGAGGGCTTCTGGTGGCTCTTCCCCGCCACGGAGCTTTTGTCTTTGGGAATTTTCGCCCTTACTGCTCTGGGCGGACGGTATGCCGTGGCACAGATCGACCCGGGACGGGTGTTCCAGCGGACCATTCCCAGTACCGCCGCCGATGTGGGGGCGGTGAGCCAGGAGCTGGAGGAGTTCTGCGAGGGCTGGGACGCCCAGATCCGCCAGCAGTATTTTGTCACCATGGCGGTGGAAGAACTGGGGCTGGCCATTTTGCAGCACGGGTTCAGCGGCCGGACCGACGGCTATATCCAGATCACCGTCATCGCCCTGGAGGACGGGGCCTTTGAGCTGCATCTGCGGGATGATGCGGTGACCTTCGATCCCTTCAGCCTGGAAACTGCCCGGGCGGGAAGCGGAGAGACCTTTGATGTGGACAGCCTGGGGGTCATGGTCATCAAGGACCGGGCCAAGTCCTTTTTCTACCGGCGCTACCAGGGGTTCAATACCCTGATCGTCAGAATATAACGGAAGTTGATGCTGATATGAAGATCGTCTATTTCGGTTCGGATGTATTTCTCTCCTGCTTTGAGTATCTGGCCGGTGGACACGAGATTCTGGCCCTCTACACCTATCACAACGAGGAGGACTATTTTACCGAGTACGCCATCGCCCGCCGGGCGAAGGAGCTGGGGATCCCGGTGCACTATGATCAGATCACCCCGGAGGAAATCACTCAGTATGTGCAGGGGGGATGCGGGCTGTTTTTCATCGGGGAGTACAGCCACATCCTGCAGCTGCCCCGGGACCTGACCGGTTTTCGGGGAATCAATGTCCACAGCTCCCTGCTGCCCCAGGGGCGCAGCTATTACCCCCTGGAGGGGGCCATGGAGCGGGAGCTGGAGACCACGGGGGTGACCCTGCACAAGGTGGCCCGGCGGCTGGATGGAGGGGATATCCTGGCCCAGCGGGCCTTCTCCATCACCCCGGACACGGACAGTGTGGACCTGTATCTGCGCTGTGCCGGGGCGGCCCGGGAGATGCTGGAAGAGATCATGGCCGATCTGGACGCCGCCTGGGAGCATGGGAGGCCCCAGCCCCAGACACCGGACTACTGGGGGCGGCCGGACACCGCCCTGCTCACTCTGGACCACAGCATGACCCGGGCCCGGGGAGGGGAGCTCTTCCGGAGATACAACAGCCTCACCCAGGTCAAGCTGGGAGGCGCATGGTACTATGTCCGCGCTTTGGACGGGGGTTCGGCGCCCCTGGGAACGGAGGAGCGGGAAATCGGCCGGGGCCGCTGGCTCTACCGTGTCGCGGACGGCCATCTGCGCCTGTGTGTGATCCCCTGCCCGGGAAAGGAGATGGAATCGTGAAAAAGACCCACTGGAATCTGCGCCTGCAGCCAAAGCTGCTGCTGGGACTTGTGATCATGGCGGCGGTGCTGGTGACCGCGCTCACCCCCGCCATTGCCCAGCTCTACCGCGGGCATATGGAGGGCTACTACTCCGACTTGGCCTTTGACCAGGCCTCCATTGCCGCCCGGCTCATCGACGGAGACAGCATCGAGCACTATTACCGCACCCTGGAGAAGGACGAATATTATGAGGAGGTCCGCCAGTATCTCCAGACGGTGCGGGAGGAGATGGGCCTTGAGTACTTCTATGTGGTGGTCCCCGAGGATGAAGTGATGGTCTACATCTGGGACGCCGGCGTGGCCGGGGTGGACGGGGTGTGTGACCTGGGGGATGCCGACGCCTATTACGGCGGGGGCAACGAGCTCATGCACGCCGCCTTTGCTCCCGACGCACCCGAGACCATTCTGGTGACCAACAACGAGGAGTACGGATATCTGGCCTCGGCCTATGTGGCCATTCTGGACAGCACGGGCACGCCCGCTGCCCTGGCCAGCGTGGACATCTCCATGGATATGATCAACCAACAGATCCGGCAGTTCGTTTATCTCACCATTCTCATCGCCTGCGGCGTGCTGCTGGTGTCGGTGGTGGTCTACTACTTCTATGTCCGGCGGATCCTGATCCGTCCCCTGGGGACGCTCCATCAGGCCACTCAGGAGCTGGTCCAGCATGAGATGGACAGACTGGAGGACTTTCAGCTGGACATCCGTACCGGGGACGAGGTGGAGGAGCTGGCCCACGCTTTCCAGTACATGACAGTGGAGCTGGCCGAATATATCCGCAATCTGGCTGCGGTCACTGCCGAGAAGGAACGCATCGGAGCGGAGCTGGAGGTGGCCACTCAGATCCAGGCCAGCATGCTTCCCTGTATTTTCCCCGCCTTCCCTGAGCGGCGGGAGTTTGACATCTATGCCAGCATGACCCCCGCCAAGGAGGTGGGCGGCGACTTTTATGACTTCTTCTTGGTGGACGACAACCACCTGGCCATGGTCATCGCCGATGTGTCGGGCAAGGGTGTGCCGGCGGCGCTGTTCATGGTCATTGCCAAGACCCTGCTGAAAAACTCCGCCCAGACAGGCTCCTCTCCCAAGGAGGTACTGGAGCGGGTGAACAACCAGCTGTGTGAGAATAACGACGCCGAGATGTTTGTTACCGCCTGGCTGGGAATTCTGGATCTGACCACCGGGTCCCTTCTGGCGGCCAACGCCGGCCATGAGTATCCCGCTCTGCGCCGGGCAGGCGGAGAGTTTGAGCTGATCAAGGACAAGCACGGCTTTGTGCTGGCCGGCATGGAGGGCTCGCGGTATCAGCAGTATGAGCTGAAGCTGGAACCGGGGGATACCCTGTTCGTCTACACCGACGGAGTGGCCGAGGCCACCGATGCCCACGAGGAGCTCTACGGTACCGACCGGATGCTGAAGGCGCTGAACCGGCGGGTTGACGCGGCGCCCGAGGTGCTGCTCCCCTGGATCAAGGAGGACATTGACGCCTTTGTGGGGGAGGCCCCCCAGTTTGACGACATCACCATGCTGGGCCTGCGCTTTATCGGCCCGGTGGGGGAAGAGGAGGGCAAAACATGAAAGAATTGACGGTCCCCGCCACGCTGGAACAGCTGGAGACGGTTCAGGCCTTCATTGAGGGAGAGCTGGAACAGCATGGCTGCCCTATGAAGACCATGCTTCAGGTATCGGTGGCGGTGGAAGAGATCTATGTGAACATCGCCCATTACGCCTACCACCCGGAGCTGGGAGAGGCCACCATCCGCTGTGCGGTGGGAGGAGATCCCCTTCAGGTGACCATTCAGTTTCTGGACAGCGGCAAGCCCTTTGATCCTCTGGCCAAGCCCGATGCCGACATTACCCTCTCTGCTGAGGAGCGGCAGATCGGTGGTCTGGGTATCCTCATGGTAAAAAAGACCATGGACGATGTGCTCTATGAGTATAAGGACGGCTGCAATATTTTGACCCTGAAAAAGAATATCTGAGGACAGAAAGAAGCCAGGCCCGCCGCAGTACTGCGGCGGGCCTGGCTTGTATATGACGGTCACTCCCACTCG
>CALWOR010000099.1 GCA_944383205.1 uncultured Oscillospiraceae bacterium
ATGGTGCTGAAGTAGCACCAGTTGAAAAACAGCATGGAGCACACCCCGGTGCCGAAGAAGTAGTACCAGTCCCTGGGGGAGATGCGCAGAGCCCCGGGGTTGGTCACCGCCAGAAAGCCCCCGTAGAGGACGGTGGCCACCACTGAGCGGACGGCTACCCCCTCCATGGAGCTGAGGCCCGCCGCTGTCAGCAGCTTCAAAAAAATGCCGATGCACCCCCACAGGGAGGCGGCGGCGACGATTTTCACATATGCTTTCTGTACCATAGACTTGCCGCTCTTTTCAAAATAGATTATACTGTGACATACTATAACAAATGACGCGAGGAAAAGACAAGATGGTCTATGAAAATATTTCCAAGGGCATTTTTCGTGTCCGGCCCAACCGCTTCATCGCCCATGTGGAGACAGAGGGGAGGACAGAGGTCTGCCATGTGAAGAACACCGGCCGGTGCCGGGAGCTGCTGGTGCCCGGCTGCACCGTGTGGCTCAGCGAGAGCGCCAATCCCGCCCGGAAGACCCGCTGTGACCTCATCGGGGTGGAGAAGGTGACGGCCCGGGGCGTACTGCCGGTGAATATGGATTCCCAGGCCCCCAACCGGGTGTTCGGGGAGTGGGCGGCTGGGGGAGGGCTGGGCTTTGTGCCCCGTCTTCTCCGGCCGGAGACACGGTTTGGGGACTCCCGCTTTGACTTCTACTGGGAGCAGGGGGAGAGACGGGGATTTTGGGAGGTAAAAGGAGTCACCCTGGAGGAGGATGGAGTGGCCCGATTTCCCGACGCCCCCACCCTGCGGGGGGTGAAGCACCTGGAGGAGCTGGTGAGGGCCCGCGAGGCGGGCTATGAGGCCGGGGTGTGCTTTGTGGTCCAGATGCCGAACATGAAGTGGGTGGAGCCCAATGACGGGACCCATCCGGAGTTTGGGGCGGCGCTCCGGCGGGCCGCCGCATCCGGGGTGGAGGTACTGGCGGTGGAGTGCGCCGTCACCCCATCGACCCTGATGATTGAAAAGAGAATACCTGTGAGACTGTGAAAAACGGGATGGAGCGGCACAGGCGCTCCATCCCGTTTCAGCATCAAAAGGATGCTGTGGGCGGCGGTTTAACGAAATCTGGGGGAGCGGGGAAGCTTGTACCGGCACAGCTGCTCCCGGCAGTGTGCACACTGGAGCAGCCTGTTGGAGCCTAGCCAGAACCGCTCCGGATAGCGCCGGTAGCGCACCTCCCACACGATGAGCACCACCAGCCCCATAGCCACCAGGCTCCAGGAGAACCAGTGGATGATAAAGATCAGGGGCGCGGCCATCATCCAGGATCCCCAGGCGAAGATCCGGCAGTTGACACAGCAGCGGTTTTTCATCAAAAAGGTCTGAAAGGGGCAGAAGAACAGCACACAGACCAGATCGCACAGGTAGTAGAGGGCACACAGCAAAATGAGCTCCGCAGTGCGCAGAGTTCCCCGCAGATATAAAATTCCGAAAATCAGATTGACCAGTACCCAGGTCCCGGCTACCTTGAGCGCGCCCCGGTTCTGTTCCCTTACCACCCGGTCCAGCGCTTCCGGGGAGTAGTTTGGGACGGGGTCAAAGCGGTTGGGGTACTGCTTCATACACCCGGCGGTGAGTCCGCTTTTGGGGTTGAGCTGGGCGGCCATGGAGCACAGTACCGCCAGCCACAGGACCCACAGGGGCAGAGAGGGCACAGCAGTGGCGGTAAAGTCCAGAGAGGACCGGTCAAAACAATAGAGCAGGACGATCAGCAGAAATACCATCAGGCGGAAGACGGCCGTCCCCAGGTATTTCCGGGTCAGAAGGGTGGGCTTGGGCAGCATGGAAACACTCTCTCCTTCTCTCCATATGGGGCGCGCTTACATCTCCCGGCGGCCCTCCAGCGCCCGCATGAGGGTGGCGTCGTCGGCGTATTCCAGGTGGCTTCCCACCGGAATGCCGTAGGCCAGCCGCGTCACCTTCACGCCAAAGGGCCGCAGCAGCCGGGACAAGTACATGGCGGTGGCCTCCCCCTCAGTGTCCGGGTTGGTGGCCATGATGACCTCGGCCACCCCGCCGGCAGCCACCCGTTCCACCAGGGACTTGATGTGCAGATCATCGGGTCCCACATGGTTCATGGGGGAGATCACCCCGTGGAGCACATGGTAGAGCCCGCCGTACTCTCTGGAGCGCTCCATTGCCACCACATCCTTTGGGTCGGCCACCACGCAGATGGTGGACGCATCCCGCTTGGGGCTGCGGCAGATGGAGCAGGGCCCGTCCCCCTCGGTGAGGTTCTGGCACACCGGGCAGCAGTGGATGGCCTGTTTGGCCTGGGTAATGGCCTGGGCAAAGGACTCAGCTTCCTCCGGGGTGAGGGACAAAATGTAAAAGGCCAGGCGCTGGGCCGATTTCAGGCCGATGCCGGGGAGCTTGGCAAAGTGCTCCACAAGGTTTTCCAGGGCGGGGGGAAAGTACTGCATGGGCGATGACCTCCAGGGAAATCAAAAATTAGAAATGGAAGGGGACCCCTCTCCCTTCAGAATGGCTTCCGGGTCCAGCGTCCGGCATACCTCGTCCAGGTGGGGACAGGGGACCCAGTCGGCCTGGGGCAGGTCTGTACCGTACTTTACCGTGTGGGCCACGGTATCGGGAGCCATATAGGAGTTGTGGGGAACATTCAGGGGGCACAGGTAGAATTCCCCCGTCCGGATAACCCGGATGGACAGCGCACCCTCCCGTTCCTCCACCACCACCATGGCCCCCTGCTGGATCACATTGAGCTCATGGACAAAGCGGTGAAGGTGGCTGTTCTGCCAGCCGCTGTGGGGGGCGGACTGGGTGCGGATGTAGGAACTGCCGTCTCTGGCCCGGAGCCGGAAGCGCAGCTCCCCGTTGTCCATCTCCTCGTGGAGGGTACTTACCCCCAGGTCCTCCGCCTGCCGGGGGGAGAGCGGCCGGGGCATGTCAGCCGGCCGCCCGCAGGGCGGCGATGGCGGCGGGGATGTCCTCCTTGCCGTATACGGCGGAGCCGGCCACCAGCACATTGGCGCCCGCCTCCACTACCAGGGGTGCGGTCTTGGGGGCGATGCCCCCGTCTACCTCCAGCTCACAGGCGGGGTTGTACTTCTCGATGATGGAGCGTACCTGGCGGATGGTGTCCAGCTGGGACTCCATGAAGGCCTGGCCGCCGAAGCCGGGCTCCACCGTCATCACCAGCACCAGGTCCAGCTGCTCGATATAGGGCAGGATCGCATTGGCCGAGGTGATGGGCCGCAGGGCCACCGCCTTCTTCACCCCGCATTCGTTCATGACCTTCAGAGCCTGGGCGATGCGGGTGGGGTGGTCGGCCTCCAGATGGATGGACAGCAGATCGGCCCCCGCCTTGGCAAAGTCCTCAATGTACCGCAGGGGCTTTTCGATCATCAGGTGCACATCCAGGAACATGTCGGTGCACTTGCGGATGGATTTGACCACGGGGATGCCGATGGTGAGGTTGGGCACAAAGCAGCCGTCCATCACATCCACATGGAGGTAGTCGGCGGAGGAGACCTTTTTGATGTCCCGCTCCAGGTTGACAAAGTCGGCCGACAGAATAGAGGGAGCGATTTTGATCATGGGAGATACCTTCCTTTCCGTTCCTTGAGGGACAGGCGCGGTTTTTTCACAGAGCGCATAGGATACACCAGCGGAGAGAGGGAGCGGCGTTCTGCGCTCCCCGGGCGCCCGGGCGGGGGGAGTGCTCCGGGCCGCGCCCACGGCCCAACCCCATCCTCCGCTGTCCGGCGTGTCCGCCGCTTTTCAGATAGCCGTCCGCCGGGGCACCTTTTCCCGGCGGACGGCGGCAGGGGCGAACGACGCTCAGGCGTAAAAGTCGTTGGTGTCCGTTTCGGCGGCGTTGTACCCGGCCTGGCGCAGCGCCTCCATGATCTGGTTTTTGTGGTCGTGGCCAAAGGCCTCCAGGGTGACCCGGAGCTCCACTCCCGACTGGCGGTTGATATTGACAAACTGGTTGTGCTCCAGCTTGACGATGTTGCCGTTGTTGTCCGAGAGGACCTTGGCCACCCGCAGCAGCTCGCCGGGGCGGTCGGGGAGCTGTACGGCAAAGGTGAAGATCCGTCCCCGGCAGATCAGGCCGTGCTGGACCAGGGAGGACATGGTGATCACATCCATGTTGCCCCCGGAGAGGACCGACACCACATTCTTGCCCTTGCAGTCCAGATGGCGCAGGGCAGCCACGGTGAGAAGCCCTGCGTTCTCCACCACCATCTTGTGCCGCTCCATAATGTCCAGGAAGGCCTCCACCAGCTCGCCGTCATCAATGGTGAGCATCCGGTCCACATTCTTCTGGATATAGGGGAAGACCAGGTCGCCGGGGGTCTTCACCGCCACGCCGTCGGCGATGGTGGTGGCGGTGGGGATGGTGACCACATGGCCGGCCTCCAGGCTGGCCTTCATAGAGGCGGCCCCGGTGGGCTCCACGCCGATAACCTCCACATTGGGGTTGAGGAGCTTGGCCAGGGTGGACACCCCTGCGGCCAGCCCGCCGCCCCCGACAGGCACCAGGATCACATCCACATCGGGCAGATCCTGGAAGATCTCATAGGCGATGGTGCCCTGGCCGGTGGCCAGGGTCAGGTCGTTGAAGGGGTGTACATAGGTATAGCCCCGCTCCTCCGAGAGCTGGGCGGCCAGAGCGGCGGCATCGTCAAAGACCTCTCCGTGGAGGACCACCTGGGCTCCGTAGTCCTTGGTGTTGTTCACCTTTACCAGGGGAGTCGTGGTGGGCATGACGATGGTAGCGGCCACCCCGGCGGCCTGGGCGGCGTAAGCCACGCCCTGGGCGTGGTTGCCCGCGGAGGCAGTGACCAGTCCCCGGTCCTTCTCCTCCTGGGACAGGGTGCTGATCTTATAATAGGCGCCCCGGATCTTATAAGCTCCGGTGACCTGCATGTTCTCCGGCTTGACATACACATTGTTGCCGCAGCTCCGGGACAGGTAGGGGGAGTGGATCAGCGGCGTGGGCCGGAGCACGCCCTGCAGGACGCTCCGGGCTTCTTTAAAGGCATCCAGGGAAAGCATAGAAAGTCTCCTTTGGTGAAAATTTGTCTGATTTTAATCATACTCACTTCATCCAAATAAGTCAATGAAAAGTATCGGAAGAAAGAAATAAACCGTATTTCACAAATCCTGAGGGAAATATTGAGAAAGTATCGAAAAAAGTGACATTGACAGATAAAATGGAATCTCCTATAATAATATAGTTATAGAAAAATCTGACAGCCTGTAGTGTACAAAGGAGGAATCCAGGTGGGAGAGCCTGCGAGAGAGAATAAAATGGGCGTCATGCCCGTCAATCAGCTGCTGTTGAATATGGCGCTGCCCATGATCGCGTCCATGCTGGTCCAGGCCCTTTACAATGTGGTGGACAGTGTGTTCGTGGCCAAGCTCAGTGAGGATGCCCTGAACGCGGTGTCCCTTGCCTTTCCGGTCCAGAGCCTGATGATCGCCGTGTCTGTGGGAACCGGCGTAGGCATCAATGCCCTGTTGTCCCGCAGCTTGGGGCAGAAGGACCAGGAGCGGGCCAACAAGACGGCCATGAACGGCCTGCTGCTGGCAGCCATCAGCTGCCTGGTCTTTACCATTCTGGGCCTGACCTGTGCCCGGCTTTTTTATGAAGTACAGACCGATATCACAGCCATTGTGGATTACGGCGCCGACTATATCAGCATCTGCTGCGGAGTGAGCGTGGGGCTCTTCCTGTCGGTCACCAGCGAGCGCCTGCTTCAGGCCACCGGGCGTACCTTCTATACCATGATCACCCAGGCCACCGGGGCCATCATCAACATCATTCTGGACCCCATCCTGATCTTCGGCCTGCTGGGCTTCCCCCGCCTGGAGGTGGCGGGAGCCGCCCTGGCCACCGTTATCGGTCAGATCTGCGGGGGACTGCTGGCCCTGTTTTTCAACCTTACCCGCAACCCTGACATCCAGCTGTCCCTGAAGAACCTCCGGCCCCGGAAGTCCATCATCCTGGGCATCTACAGCGTGGGCATTCCCTCCATTGCCATGCAGTCCATCGGCTCGGTGATGACCTTCGGCATGAACCAGATCCTCATCGCCTTCACTGCCACAGCCACGGCGGTGTTCGGGGTGTATTTCAAGCTTCAGTCTTTCATCTTCATGCCTGTGTTCGGCTTGACCAACGGCATGGTCCCCATTGTGGCCTACAACTACGGCGCCAGAAAGCCTGAGCGGATCATCAAGACCATCAAGCTCAGCGTGATGTACGCCGTGAGCATCATGGCCATAGGCCTCGTCCTGTTCCAGGTCATTCCCCATGTGTTCCTGGGCCTGTTTATGGCGGAAGGGGAGACCACCGGCGATATGCTGACCATCGGCGTGCCCGCACTGCGTACCATCTCCCTGAGCTTCCTCTTTGCGGGCTTTGCCATCGTATGCTCCTCGGTATTCCAGGCCCTGGGCCACGGGGTGCTGTCCCTCACTGTTTCTGTGGTGCGCCAGCTGGTGGTGCTGCTGCCTGTGGCTTTCCTCCTCTCCCGGCTCAACGGCCTGGAGGCGGTGTGGTGGGCCTTCCCCATTGCGGAGCTGTTTTCCCTGACTTTGAGCTCGCTGTTTTTAAGGAAGGTATACCACAAGGAGATCCTGCCCATGCGCGACCCCGTCAAGGAATAAGAGAAGAGACAAAAAAGAAACCGCTGCAAAAGCAGCGGTTTCAGTTTGTCAAAAAAGCCCTCCTGCAAGGAGTTCCGGAGCCCGAAGGCGACGGAATAAATTTTAATCTGTCATTTCCGGCGACATGTGCGTCGGAAATGACACTTCTCACGCAAGATGGGCCGACTTTTCCGCAAGGAATCGAGGCCCATCTTGCGTGCAATCCTTTTCGAAAAAGTGGCTTAGCCACTTTTTCGACAGTCTCAAACCGCTGCAAAAGCAGCGGTTTCTTTTTTGTCAATATCAGCTCACTCCACAATATCCAGCAGCTGAGAAACCTCT
>CALWOR010000100.1 GCA_944383205.1 uncultured Oscillospiraceae bacterium
GCACACGGCCTCCCGGATACTGCGCTCATCGCAGACGGGGCCGGGCACGACCTTTTCTGGCATATCGTTCCCTCCTAAATTTGGATGGTCATGGGCAGGCAAAGAGCCCATGCGGCCTTTGCTTCCATCCCATCTTATGTTCCCGGCGGGAATTGGTGTCCCCGGGGCCCGGGAGGGGCTTGCCCTTTTGGGCGTTTTTAGCTATAATGTATGTTTAGAAACTGAGAAATACCGAAAGGAGCGTGTGTCCCATGGCCATTGGATTCATTCAGGACGACCTGGACCTGAAGCTGCTGGTCCTCTATATCATGGACCGGGCCGCCGGACCCATCACCTTTTTGCAGCTGTTCGAGCTGGCCCTGTGCGACGCGGGAGTGGACTACTTCTCCCTCACCCAGGCGGTGGAGCACATGGTGGCCACGGGGCAGCTGAGCAAGGAGGAGGAGCGCTACTCCATCACCGACAAGGGCCGGCGCAACAGTCAAATCTGCGAGAGCAGCCTGCCCCTGTCCGTGCGCCTGCACTGCGACGAGAACCTGGTGAAGGTGAACGACGCCCTCCGCCGGGAGGCCCAGGTCCAGTCCAGAGTCACCGGCAACCCCGACGGCACCGCCACCCTCCACCTGACGCTCAACGACCTGGACACCCCCCTGCTCCGTCTGGAGCTGTTCGCCCCCGACGCCGCCCGGGCGGACGCCTGGGGAGAGGTCTTCCGGGCCGACCCTGGGAAATTTTATCTGGGGGTGACCGGACTGCTGGAGAAAAAGGAGGAGGGGTAAGATGGAGATGAGACGCAAGGACCGTTTCCGGGGGGAGGACTTTTCCCTGGCCCTCATAGACCGGTGCACCCACGCCGTCATGGCCCTCACCACCGGGGAGGAGACGCCCTACTGTCTTCCCCTGTCCTTTGTGCGGGTGGATCGCTCCCTCTACTTCCACTGCGCCCGTGAGGGGCGGAAGGTGGACCTTATGAAGGCCCACCCCAGGGTATGCGTCACCTTTGTAGGCCGGGACGATCCCGCCTTTGTGGAGCCCTCGGAGTACACCACCTACTTTCAGTCGGTCATCGTCACCGGCACCGTCCATGAGGTCACCGACGAGTCGGAGAAGGTCCTGGCCCTCCGGGCCCTGTGCCAGAAACTCACTCCCCAGGCCATGGACGGGGACCGGTTTCAGACCGCCGTGGACCGCAGCCTGAAGGCCACCGGGGTGTGGTGCATCCACATGGAGGAGCTCTCCGGCAAGGAGAAGGCGCCCAAAGCGCTCTAAGCGCTGGATACGAAAAAAAGACCGCCTGTCGGCGGTCTTTTTTTATTCTTCCGGCTGGTTCTCTGTCCGGGCCAGGGGCCCGGTTTTCCCCATATAGTCCCGGGTATCCGGGGGCAGGCCCCGCTTGTTCAGGCCGTAGCGCACCAGGCGCCTGACGGCGCTGTAGAACATGGCAAATACCGGCACGCCCAGCACCATCCCACCGAAGCCGAACAGGCCCCCGAAGAGAAGGATGGAGAAGAGCACCCAGAAGGAGGCAAGGCCGGTGGAGTCTCCCAAAATCTTGGGGCCCAGGATATTGCCGTCAAACTGCTGGAGAATCAGCACGAAGATGGCAAAGTACAGGCTCTGGATGGGGTCGATGATGAAAATGAGCAGGATACAGGGGATGGCCCCGATGAAGGGCCCGAAGAAGGGGATCACATTGGTCACGCCGATGATGGTGGCCAGCAGAGCGGGGTAGGGAAACTTGAAGATGTTGCAGCACACCAGACAGATGACCCCGATGATCAGGGAGTCCACGATCTTTCCGTTGATGAAGCCGCTCATGATCCGGTAAGCGTTGCGGGTCTCCTCCACCAGAAGGTCGGCCACCCGGGTGCTGAAGATGCTGTAGACGATCTTTTTGGACTGGGCGGCGAAGGTATCCTTCATGGCCAGCAGGTACACCGAGACGATCAGGGCGATGAGCAGATCCTTCACCAGCATGAGCATGGCCACCAGGATGACGGATACCCCGGCCACCACACCGGTGAGGTTGGGCATCACCTCGGTGCGCAGCCAGTTTACCGTGGTGGTCACCGACTCCAGGTTGGGCAGGATGTCGGAGTTGAGCCACTGCTCCAAAGACAGGGCGGTGGAGTCGTACACCGAGAGCACCGCGCTCTGGATCTCCGGGTTGTCGTCCAGGAAGGTCTTCAGCCAGCCCTGGGCCTGGCGGATGTAATCGGGAACGGCGTTGATGAGGTCCACGATGCTCTGCCACACCTGGGGGATGACCATGGCCAGGAGGATATAGAGAACAAAGATGGCCAGCAGCAGGCTGAAGAGGATGGCCAGGAAGTTGAGGAAACGAAAGCTGCGCCTATCCTCCAGCCGCTTATCCGGGGTCATGGACAGGAAAAAGGCCAGGATCCGCCGGTGAACGGGAAGGAGCAGAAAGGCGATCACCGCACCCATGAAAATAGGGCGGAGAAGCTGTCCGATCACCCCCAGGAAATCCAAAATCTCCCGGGCATGGAACAGCAGGAAAAAGAGCAGCAGGGCCCCCGCGATCACCGCAAAGGCGGTGAGGCCGGCGGCGACATAGGGGTTTTTCCGGTGGTTATGCAATGCCCTTCCCCCTCTCTCTTATACGCTCAGCTCAGCATCCTTGCCGGACAGGGCGCTCTCATACCGCGCCAGCACGGGCCGGACCTCTTCCTCCAGGAATTCCTCCACCTGCTCCGGGCAGCGGCCGATGTAACGCTGCGGCTCCAGGTGGGCGGAGAGCTCCTCCCGGGTCATGCCGAAGGCGGGGTCGTCGGCCATCAGGTCGATCAGGTTGTTGGGTCTGCCCAGCTCCTTCACCTGATAGCCCGCCTCCTGGGAGAGGACCCGGATGCGCTCGTGGAGCTCCTGCCGGTCGCCCCCCCGCTTGACCGCGTCCATGAGGATGTTCTCGCTGGCCATGAAGGGCAGCTCCTCCAGGATGTGCTTCTCAATGACCTTGGGGTGGACCACAAGGCCGGCGGCCACATTGGCCCAGATATTCAAAATGGCATCCACCGCCAGGAAGGCCTCGGGCACAGACAGGCGCTTGTTGGCCGAGTCGTCCAGGGTGCGCTCGAACCACTGAGTAGAGGCGGTGACAGCGGGGTTCACTGTGTCGGCTATCACATACCGGGCCAGGGCGCAGATGCGCTCGCAGCGCATGGGGTTGCGCTTGTAGGGCATGGCCGAGGAGCCGATCTGGTTTTTTTCAAAGGGCTCCTCCACCTCCTTCAGGTGGCACAGCAGGCGCAGGTCGGTGGCAAACTTGCTGGCGCTCTGGGCGATGCCGCACAGAGTGGAGAGCACATTGTAGTCCACCTTCCGGGAGTAGGTCTGGCCGCTGACAGGGACACAGGCTGTAAAGCCCATCTCCTTTGCGATCTTTTCCTCCAGCTCCTTCACCTTCCCATGGTCCCCCTCGAAGAGCTCCAGGAAGGAGGCCTGGGTGCCGGTGGTGCCCTTGGAGCCCAGCAGCTTCAGGGTGCTCAGGCGGTACTCCACCTCCTGCAGGTCCATCAAAAGCTCGTTCATCCAAAGAGTGGCCCGCTTGCCCACAGTGACAAGCTGAGCGGCCTGGAAGTGGGTGAAGCCCAGGGTGGGCAGGTCCTTGTACGACTGGGCAAACCCGGCCAGATGGGCCAGCACCCGCACGATTTTGTCCCGGCAGAGCTCCAGGGCCTCTTTCATGAGGATCACATCGGTGTTGTCCCCCACATAGCAGCTGGTGGCCCCCAGATGGATGATGGGCATGGCCTTGGGGCACAGCTCCCCGTAGGTATGGACATGGGCCATCACATCGTGGCGCAGCTTCTTCTCCCACTGGGCGGCCTTCCCAAAGTCGATGTCGTCCACATGGGCCTCCAGCTCCTCCACCTGTTCCGGGGTGACGGGGAGCCCCAGCTCCATTTCTCCCCGGGCCAGGGCTACCCACAGCCGCCGCCAGGTGGAGAACTTCTTCTGGGGGGAAAAGATATACTGCATCTCGTCGCTGGCGTAGCGGGAGGACAGGGGGCTTTCATAGCGATCGTTTGACATGGGCAGGACCTCTTCTTTATTTAAACTCGTTCTTTCTTCCCGCCGCCCTCCGGGCGCGGGCCGTCAGGTACCATTATAGACCAGATTCCCCTTTTCCGCCACTGCCGGAGGGAAAATTTACAGAACTTTTGCAAACGCCCCGGAAAAGGGGCCGTGCCCTTTTCCGGGGCGTCGCTGCTCACAGCAGAGTGCGGATATAGTCCAGGCCCGCCTTGGCGGCGTTTTCCGGAGGCTGGGCGCGGTACTCCATCACCAGGTAGTCCTCATAGCCGATCTTCTTCAGGGCTTCCATGAGGGCGGGGAAGTCGAAGTGCTTTCCGTCAGGGGCCAGGCGGCCCAGGTCGGACAGGTCCATCTGGCCCAGCAGGTCCCCGGCCTTCAAAATCTCTCCGGCAAAGTCCGCCTCCCTGGCGGCATGGATATGGGCGGTATCCAGCTGCAGACAGAAGGCGGGGGTGTGGAAGGAGCGGATAAACTCCGCCCCCTGGGCGATGGTGCAGCCGAAGTCGGAGTCGGCCAGACTGAAGACCTCCATGGTCACCCGGGTGCCCTGGCGCTGGGCCTGCTCCAGCAGCTGCTCCATGCTGGCCCGGAAGAGCTTTTCATACTCCTCCTCACTCCCGGCGTCCCGGATCCAGCCGCGCATGGAGCCTACAATGAGCTTGGCCCCTCCCAGCCGGGCGCACAGCTCCCCGTGGGCCAGCATCCGGTCCACCGCCGCACGGCGCCGCTCCTCGTCGGCCATGGCCAGACCCAGACCGTCCACCGAGTACCCCCGGCCGGTGGCCAGGCCGGAGACTTTAAGGCCGTACTCCTTCATGATCCGGTTCACCCGCTCCGCCTCCAGCTCCCCGGGGCGGTTGACAGTAAGGGACATGGCCTCGTAGCCCAGCTCCGCGGCCTTGCGTGCGCACTCCTCCAGGGGGCCCACCAGGGGGGCCGTATCGCTGGGGAAGGTGCCGTCCGCCCACACTACGCTCAGTTTCATCGCCATTTTTCTTGCTCCTCTCTGTGGATTTTGGTTGATTTTATGATACCATCCCCCCCTCTCCCCTGTCAATTCTCCCCCGCCTCCCTCCGGACAAAAAAACCGCCTCCGGCGGAAAGCCGAAGGCGGTTCAGCGGTATTTTCTCAGATGACCTCGCCCTTGAGGAAGCGCTCCAGACGGTCCAGGCCCTCCTTGATGTTGGCCCGGGAGGTGGCGTAGGACCAGCGCACAAAGTTGGGGGCGCCGAAGCCGGTGCCGGGGACCACGGCCACCTTGCCGTACTTCAGGAAGAGGTTTCCGAAGTCGTCGGCGTCCTTGATGACGGTGCCGTGCATCTCCTTGCCGATGAGCTTTTCAATGTTCATCATCACATAGAAGGCGCCGTGGGGGCGGATGCAGCTGACCCCCTCGATCTGGTTCATGCGCTCCACCATGTAGTTGCGGCGGCGCTCGAAAGCCTTGCGCATGGTCTCCACCATCTCCTGAGAGGCGGTGTAGGCGGTGAGGGCGGCCTTCTGGGACACGGCGCAGGGGGAGCCGGCGGAGTGGCTGACATAGTTGGCGATGATCTTGGCCACCTGGGGGTTGGCGGCCACATAGCCGATGCGCCAGCCGGTCATGGCATAGGACTTGGACACGCCGTTGATAACCAGGGTGCGCTCCTTGACCTCCTCGCCCAGGGCGGCGAAGCTCACAAACTCCTCGTCGTCATAGACCAGCTGGAAGTAGATCTCGTCGGAAAGAACATAGATGTCCTCCTCCACACAGACCTTGGCGATCTCCTCCAGCTCTTTGCGGGAGTACATCATGCCGGTGGGGTTGGAGGGGTTGTTGAGGATCATGCACTTGGTCTTGGGGGTGATGGCGTCCCGGAGCTCCTGGGCGGTGAGCTTGAAGTGGTCCTGCTCCCGGGTCTCGATGACCACGGGCACGCCGCCCACCATCTTAATGAGTTCAATGTAGCTCACCCAGTAGGGGGCGGGCAGGATGACCTCGTCCCCGGGGTTCACCAGGGCCCGGAGGGCCTCATACACACAGGACTTGGCGCCGTTGGACACCACGATCTGGCTGGGCTCATAATCAAGGCCGCAGTCCTCCTTCAGCCGCTGGCAGATGGCCTTTCGCAGCTCCAGAGTACCGGCGGAGGGGGTGTACTTGGTATCGTTATTCTGAATGGCGGCGATGCCGGCCAGTTTGATGTGGTCGGGGGTAGCGAAGTCGGGCTCACCGGCGCCGAAGCCGATGACATCCAGGCCCTCCGCCTTCATCTGCTTGAACATGCTGTCAATGGCCATGGTGGTGGAGGGCTCCACGGCCAGGGCCAGCTTGGAAAGTTCCTTCATGCCAAAATTCCTCCCGTTACTTAAATCATGCACGCATTATTATATGTGTGACGCCCGAAAAATGCAAGAGGAAAATTGGAAATTTGCAAAAAATTCTCAGATTTCGGAAAAAGGCATAAAAAAAGGGGGGCTGTGACACAGCTCCCCTTTTCAATATGCAAAATGGTGTTTCCCCTTTGGGCAGGCAACCCCCTTACAGATGCTGGCGGATGAGCTCGCCCATACGCAGGGTGCCCACGATCTCCTCCCCGGACTTGGCGATGTCGGCGGTGCGCCAGCCCTCATTGAGGACGGCGTCCACCGCCTTCTCGATGGCGTCGGCCTCCCGGGGCAGGTTGAAGGAATAGCGGAACATCATGGCCACGGACAGGATGGTGGCGATGGGGTTGGCCTTGTCCTGGCCGGCGATGTCGGGGGCAGAGCCGTGGATGGGCTCGTACAGGCCGGGGGCGGTGTCCCCGATGGAGGCGGAGGGCAGCAGGCCGATGGAGCCGGTGATCATACTGGCCTCGTCGGAGAGGATGTCTCCGAACATGTTCTCGGTGACCACCACGTCGAACTGGCTGGGGTCCCGCACCAGCTGCATGGCGGCGTTGTCCACCAG
>CALWOR010000101.1 GCA_944383205.1 uncultured Oscillospiraceae bacterium
GGAAGGCGGGGGAGGAGATCATCGACTCCTTTGACGAGGATTTTTCCGCCTTCGTCTTTAAAATCCAGGCCAATATGAACAAGGCTCACCGGGACCGCATCGCCTTTATGCGGGTGGTCTCCGGCAAGTTTGAGGCGGATAAGGAAGTTTACCACATGCAGGGCGGGAAAAAGATCCGCCTCTCCCGGCCCCAGCAGCTCATGGCCGCTGAGCGGGAGATCATTGAGGAGGCCTACGCCGGGGACATCATCGGCGTGTTTGATCCGGGCATTTTCTCCATCGGCGACACCCTGTGTGCCCCCGGGAAGAAGTTTACCTTTGACCCAATCCCCACCTTTGCCCCCGAGCACTTTGAGCGCATCCGCTCCATCGACACCATGAAGCGCAAGCAGTTCTTGAAAGGTGTGGAGCAGATTGCCCAGGAAGGCGCCATCCAGATCTTCAAGACCCCCTACACCGGCATGGAGGAGGTCATTGTGGGCGTGGTGGGAACCCTGCAGTTCGATGTGCTGGAGTACCGGCTGCGCAGCGAGTACAATGTGGAGCTCTACAAGGAGGGTCTGCCCTTTGAGTATCTGCGGTGGATCGTCAAGGAGGACGAGGACGCCGCGCCTTTGAAGGAGGAGGATCTGCTCCTGCCGGGCGACGCCAAGCTGGTGGAGGACTACAAAGGCAACCAGCTGCTGCTGTTTGCCTCCCAGTGGTCCATCCAGTGGGTCCAGGATCGGAACAAGGGACTGAAGCTGGCCGAGTTCGGCGGCGCAAAATTTTAACAAAAACAGGATCGTGTTCACACGATCCTGTTTTTTTCAGAAAAAAACTGTGATATACTACACTTTACGATAAATTGACGAGAGGAAGGACCCGATTTGGCGCAGAGTGATCGCAGCAGTGAACAGGCCCTGGCCACCGCTCCCATTGGGATACTGATGGTGAAGCTGGCGGTGCCGGCGGTGGCGGCCCAGGTCATCAATATGCTCTATAACATTGTGGACCGGATCTACATCGGCCACATACCCGAGGTGGGGCGTACCGCCCTCACCGGTTTGGGAATCACATTCCCCATCATCATGCTGGTTTCTGCCTTTGCCGCTTTTGCAGGCATGGGCGGCGCTCCACTGGCCTCCATACGCCTGGGGGCAGGGGACCGGAAGGGGGCGGAGAAGATCCTGGGCAACTCCACGGCCATGCTTTTATGCACTTCGGTGGTGTTGACGGTGGTGTTTTCCATTATCAAAGAGCCGGTGCTCATGGCCTTCGGGGCCTCCTCGGACACCATCGGTTTTGCGGTGGACTACATTTCCATCTACCTGATGGGCACCATTTTTGTCCAGTACGCCTTGGGCCTCAACACCTTTATCAGCGCCCAGGGAAAGGCCATGGTGGCCATGTGTTCGGTGCTCATCGGTGCGGTGCTGAACATTATTTTGGACCCGGTGTTTATTTTTGTATTTGACCTTGGGGTGCGGGGGGCTGCCATCGCCACCGTGATCTCCCAGGGAGTGAGTGCCTGCTGGGTGGTGGGCTTTCTGTGTTCAGGACGGTCGGGACTTCGGATCAGGCTGGCCAACCTCCGGCCCGACTGGGGTGTCATAGGCAAGATCGCGGCCCTGGGCGTCGCCCCCTTTATCATGCAGTCCACCGAGAGTCTGGTGACCGTGGTCCTCAACTCCGGTCTTCAGCGCTATGGAGACGACCTGTATGTGGGGACGCTGACCATTATCCAGAGCGTCATGCAGATGGTGGTCATGCCTACCCAGGGGATTACCCAGGGAGTTCAGCCCATCATGAGCTATAACTACGGCGCTCAGAATTTTAAGCGGGTGCGGGACACCTTCAAGCTCCTGTTAAAGGTGACTCTCACTGTGACGGTGTGCGCCTTCCTGGTGGTTTCCCTGTTCTCTGAGCAGCTGGCTCTGATTTTCAATGACGACCGGGAGCTGGTGGAATTGACCGGCAGGATGATGCCCATTTTCTTTGGGGGAATTTGGGCCTTCGGGGCCCAGATGGCCTGCCAGTCCGCTTTTATGGCCATGGGTCAGGCCCGGACCAGTCTCTTTCTGGCTCTCCTGCGCAAGGTGATCCTGCTTATTCCTCTGGCCCTGTTCCTGCCCTGGGCCATGAACAATGTGCTGGGAATCTATATTGCCGAGCCGGTGGCCGATGTACTGGCCTCTGGAACCACGCTGACTCTGTTCCTGAAACGCAGAAAGAAGCTCCTTCCCCTGGAGACAGACATGTAAGATGCAAAAGCCCCCGCCGGGTCCGGCGGGGGCTTTTTGCGGAGAAAAGGCTGTCAGACGGAGGGGCGGTCCCCTTCCTCGCCCAGAATGGCATGGCAGTGGTCCAGAGAGGCCTGGAGCTGAGTGTACAGCTTGGCGGTGACCAGCTCGCTGGCACCCGCCTCATAGTCGGCCATGGCCTGGTGGGTGTTTACCAGGTGCCGCCGCTGACCTACAGGAAGGTCGTTTCGGTGGAGCATGTAGTAGGGCGTGTACCGCACATCGGTGAGGGAGGTGTTTCCCTGGGGATCCTTGGTGAGCTCCAGATCCAGGATAACGGTGGTTTTCGTCTCCAGCTCCAGCTGATTGGAAATAAAGTTGCCCAGAGAGTAGATCACAAAGCCCTGCCGCTCCTGTCCGTCCCAGCCGGTGGCGGTGATGGTCTCGTAGGGCTCCAGCACATGAGGGTGTCCCCCCAGAATGAGGTCTGCCCCCTGTTCCACCAGGAACTGAGCCAGGTTGGTCTGGTGGGAGTTGGGCGCGTCCTTATACTCATTGCCCCAGTGGATCATGACGGCGATGAGGTCGGCCTCCAGCTCCCGGGCGGCGGCCAGATCGGCCTTGAGCAGTTCGTAGTCGGGATTGGCCAGGGTGGTATAGTAGTCCAGGTTAAAGAGATTGGCGGCGTACATCTTATCCGAGTCCAGCCGGAAACCATTGAGGCCGTAGGTGTAGCTTAAAAAGGCCACGGAGATGCCCCCCACATCGGCCACATAGATCCCGGACTGCTCATCCCGCTCCTCCTGAGAGCGGTAGGTGCCCACATGGGCCAGACCCGCCTGGTCCAGAATATCCAGGGTACGGTAGATCCCGTCCATCCCCTGATCCCGGGTGTGGTTGTTGGCGGTGGACACCAGGTCGAAGCCGGCGGCTCTGGTATCATAGGCCAATTCATCGGGGGCGTCAAAAACCGGGTAGCCCAGGTAGTCCGGCCCTCCCGCCAGGGGAGTCTCCAGATTGGCCACGGCGTAATCGGCCAAAGCCAGCTGCAGGGCGGCGTCCTGGTACATGTGGCTGAAGTCATAGGAGCCGGTCTCCGACACATAGGCGTCGGAGACGATGGGAGTGTGGCTCATAATGTCCCCGCCCACCATCAGGTGGGAAACAATGGGCTCCGGTTCCGGCTCAGGTTCTGGCTCCGGCTCGGGGAGAGACTGGGCGGCGGACTGGGCGGACCCGGCGCTTTTCGCAGGGGCTGGGGCTGCGGCGCAGCCGGACAGGAGCAGAACAAGGGCCAGGGTCAGAGCGTAAACGCGTCTCATATGGTAGTATCCTCCATTCGGTTGTACAACTTCTCCGACAGGTCGGAGCACAGGGAGTAGAGGCCGTATTCATCAGTGGAATGGGGAGCGCCGGTGGTAAGGACCACTACGCCGTTGCCTGTCTCAGGATTAAAGGACATCAGGGCGTAGACCCCGTAGGCGCTGCCGGTGTGGTAGCAGAGCACATCCTGGCCCAGGATATCCTCCTGGCGGCGGAGAATGAGGCACTGCTGGAAAATACTGCTCTCCACCGGGTCCACGGAGAAGAGCGGAGTCTCCATTTGATGGACCGACTCTGCCGAAAGATATTGCTGGTCCTGGTATGTCCCGTGGTTTGCCAGAATGGAGACCAGCTTTGCCAGGTCCACGGCGCTGATGGTCAGACCGCCGGGGAAGTAGGAGGCCCCCATGCCGATGGCGTCGGGGACCGACTCGTTGGCCTGGGCCGCTGCGGAAAATCCCACGCTGCCCGATTCATAGATAGTAGCCAGCTCCTCTTCCGGTAAATTGCCTCCGTGGAAGGAGGCGGTAATGCCCATGGGCTGGCAGAAATGGCTCTGAAAGTACTCATCCAGCATCTGGTCGGCAGCCAGCTCCAGGGTGGTGCCCAGAATGCACATGCCAAAGTTGCTGTAATACCAGTATCCGCCGTCTCCCGGCTCCATATCGCGCCAGGAGGAGCTGCTGTTGAGGATGCCCTCCAGCTTGGACAGCCGCCGGGTGATCTCGAAATCCTTCAGGGAGGAGGTGTGGGTCATGAGGGTGCGTACCGAAGGCTGTCCCTGGCTGTAGGGATTGACAGCCCCCTCTCCCCAGTAGGTGCTCAGCGGGGCGTCCAGATCCACCAGGCCCTCCTCCGCCATGGCCATGGCGCACATTGCGATGACCACCTTGCTGATGGAGGCCACACGCACTTTGGTGTCCGGCGTCATCTCCCGCTGGTTTTTCACCGCCCAGCCCCAGGCGCCTGACTGGCTGACTTCTCCCAGTTCAATGGTGGCCACCGATACGGCTGCGGCGGAGTACTCCTCCATCACAGCGGCCAGGGCCTCGTCAATGTCCTGCTGGGTCAGCTTGGGCTCCGGCTCAGGGACCTCCGCCACGGGGACAGCTTCCTCCTGAGAAGTCTGTTCCTCAGCAGGCCCGGAGGACGCGGCAGAGAGAGCGGAAGAGGTTCCAGTCTGGGAGGCGGCGGGAGCAGGGGAACATCCGGAGAGGAGAAGGGCGATGGACAAAAGCCAGACAGCTGCAGAAAATAGCGGGCGCGGCATGGGAACATACCCCTTTCTGTGTCGAATCGGGACGAATATGGAAGTATACTAATTATATGAAATTTCGGAAAGAATGTAAAGATAACACAGAAGGAGGCGAATAGATATGAGGACACTGTATACGGGAGGAAAGGTGCTGACCCTGGAGGAGCCCATGTACGCTCAGAGCATTTTGGAGGAAAAGGGGGCCATCTTGGCAGTGGGCAGCCTGGAGGAGCTGGAGCGGCAGGGGGGAGAGGGCTGCCGAAGGGTAGACCTGGAAGGAGGCACCTTGCTGCCCGCTTTTATTGATCCCCACAGCCACTTTTCTCAAGTGGCCTCCGCCTGCCTCCAGGTATCGCTGGAGGGGGCGGTGGATGCGGAGGAAATGAAAAAACGCATTCGGGCCTTTGAGAAGGAGGGAGCTTCCTCCGGCGGCTGGCTCAGCGCCCGGGATTATGACGATACCCTGCCGGGTGGACGGCGGCTGACACTGGAGGAGCTGGACACACTCTCTCCAGACCGGCCTCTGGTGGTCCACCACAAGTCAGGACACATGGGTCTGATGAACACCCTGGCCCTGAAGGCCCTGGGAATTACTCCGGAGACTCCCGTACCGGAGGGAGGAAAAATTGAGGTGCGGGAAGGAAAGCTTACCGGCTATCTGGAGGAAAACGCCTTTTTTAATTTCTTGAAAAAGCTGCCACCTCCGGACCCGGAGCAGATGCTCCGGGCCTTTGGCCGGGCCCAGGAGCAGTATGCCTCCTTCGGTATTGCCACCGTACAGGACGGAATGGTAGTAGAGGAGATGCTGCCCCTCTATAAGCTGCTGCTGGAACAAAAGCTGCTGAAGCTGGACCTGGTGTCCTACTTTGCCCCGGAGGCCTACGAGAGGGCGGCGAGAGAGTTTGGAACCCTTTCTCCCACGGCCCGGCTGAAGATCGGCGGGATCAAGATCTTTCTGGACGGCTCTCCTCAGGGGCGTACCGCCTGGATGCGAACCCCCTACGCCGGAGAGGAGGAGTACCGGGGCTACGGTACCATGTCCGATGCCCAGGTGCGGGAGGCCATGGAGTTTGCCGGCGCAAACCGGACACAGCTGATCTGCCACTGCAACGGGGACGAGGCGGCGGAGCAGTTTTTGCGCTGCCTGGAACAGGCGGAGAAAGGATATCCCCAGCTGGCGCAGCTCAGGCCGGTGATCATCCACGGACAGCTGTTGGGACTGGATCAGCTGGAGCGGGTCAAAAAGCTGGGGGCCCTGGTGTCCTTTTTTCCTGCCCATGTGTATCACTGGGGGGATACCCACATCCGGAATTTCGGGGTGGAGCGGGCCGCTCGGATCAGCCCCGCCCGCAGTGCCCTGGAGTGGGGGATCCCCGTGACCTTTCATCAGGATGCTCCGGTGATCCGGCCGGACATGCTGGAGACAATATGGTGTGCCGTCAATCGTCTGACCCGCCAGGGGGTACGCCTGGGGCGGGAAGAGGCGGTCACCCCTCTCCAGGCCCTTCGGGCAGTGACAGCTACGGCTGCGTACCAGTATAGGCAGGAGCGGAAAACAGGAACCTTACGGCGGGGAAAGAGAGCGGACTTTGTACTGCTGGACCGGGACCCCCTGGAGGCCCCACAGGAAAAGCTGCGGGAGATCCGGGTACTGGGGACCTGGAAAGAGGGGAAAAATATATTTGATCGAAAGCCGGGATAAAAAAATAATACCGGGGAACTCACTGGGAGTTCCCCGGTATTGCTTGCTGACAAAGAAGAGGGAGAATTTCTTAGAAGATGCCCTGAGCCATCATGGCGTCGGCGACTCTCTGGAAGCCCACGATGTTGGCACCGGCAACCAGGTCGTAGCCCAGGCCATAGCGCTCGGCCACTTCCACGGAGGAGTGATAGATGTTCTTCATGATGCCCTGCAGCTTCTGGTCCACTTCCTCGGCGGTCCAGTACAGACGCTCGGCGTTCTGGGCCATCTCCAGCTCAGACACAGACACGCCGCCGGCGTTGACAGCCTTGGAGGGAGCGACTACCAGGTGCTTCTGGCTCTTCAGGAACTCCAGAGCCTCGTTGGTGGTGGGCAT
>CALWOR010000102.1 GCA_944383205.1 uncultured Oscillospiraceae bacterium
CGGTGAGTTTGCCGTCCTGGGAGGGGACGGGGATGATTTTATGGCCGGTAGCCTCTACCGCCCCCGTCTCGTGGTCGTTGATATGGCCCATTACCGTGCTGACCACCCCCTGGTGGGGGCGCAGGGCGGCGGCGATGACCGTCATATTGGTTTGGGTACCTCCCACCAGGAAGTGGACATCGGCCTGGGGGGCCTGACACAGCTCGCGAATGAGCCGGGCGGCATTGGCGCAGTGTTCGTCCTCCCCATAGCCGGGACAGGCCTCCAGATTGGTGTTTGCCAGAGCCTCCATCACCTTGGGGTGGGCCCCGGTGGCGTAATCGCATTCAAAACGACGCATGAAGGGACCTCCTCTTTTACCGCAGGATGGCGCCGCAGTCCTGCTTCAGCACCTCCAGAATGGCTTTCACATCGGTATCGGCCTCCTCAGCGGTGAGAGAGCGGTCATCGGCGCGGAGGACCAGGTTGAAGGCCACGGACTTCTTTCCTTCGGCCACGCCCTTGCCCCGGTAGATATCAAAGAGGGAGACCTCCTTGAGAAGACCACGGGCCCCCTTGCGGATGGCGGTCTCCAGAGCACCTACGGTGACGGCCTCATCGCACACCACGGCGATGTCCCGGGTGACGGCAGGGAACTTGGGCAGGGGCACATACTCAGGATCGGTGCCCTTGGAACACATCAGCTGTCCCAAATCCAGCTCAGCGCAGTAGAGCTCAGCATCCACGCCATAGGTCTGGGCCACCAGGGGGTGAATCTGGCCCATGACGCCGATGCGGCGGGCTCCGGCGTAGACATCCGCTACCCGGCCGGGGTGATAGGAGGGGTTGGGCTGGCAGGGCAGCTCAAAGCGGACATCCTGAGCCCGGATCTCCTTCAAAATGGCCTCAATGGCACCCTTCAGGGCAAAGAAGTCCATATCCTCGCCATAGGCTCCCATGGAGAGCACCTTGTTCTCCACAGCCAGACCGTCCTCTCCGCCGGGGAGATAGATGCGGCCCACCTCGTAGAGCTTGGCGGACTTGTTGCGGAAGTTGTAGTTTCGAGTCAAGATTTCCAACATGGAGGGGAGAACGGTGGTGCGCATGATAGAGGTGTCCTCGCCCAGAGGGTTGAGGATCTTAAAGGACTGGCGGCGGGGATCATCCTGGGGCCAGCGGATCTTGTCGTAGCAGGTGGGGGAGATGAAGGAGTAGGTGATGATTTCGTCATATCCACAGGACCGGCATACACTGCCCAGGGTCTGTTCCAGCTTCTGCTCGGGGGAGTAGCCTCCCAGGGTGGTTTGACCCCGCATGAGGGTGGTGGGGATCTTGTTGTAGCCGTAGAACCGGGCGACCTCTTCGGCCAGATCAGCAATGCCCTCTACATCACCACGCCAGGAGGGAATGATGACCTCGGCAGGGCCGTTGGGGAAGTCCTTTTTCTCTGTGACGATGTCTACCCGTTCCAGGTACTGATACTGTTCCGCGGCGGGAATGTCGGTACCCAGCAGGGCATTTACCCGATCGGGGTCCATGGTGACGATATGGGGCTGAGGCACATAGTTGAGGACATCGATGGTGCCGTCCAGTACCTCACCGGCCCCCAGCAGCTCCACCAGCTCACAGGCACGGTTGACGGCGGGGAGGGTGTTCAGGGGGTCCAGGCCCTTCTCAAACTTGGCGCTGGCTTCGGTGCGCATGCCCAGAGCCAGGGCGCCCTTGCGGATGCAGGTGCCGTCGAAGCAGGCAGACTCAAAGACCACATCGGTGGTGTCGGCGACAATCTCGCTGTTCTCGCCGCCCATGATGCCTGCCAGACCCACTGCCCGGGTCTCGTCAGCGATGACCAGGTGATTGGCGGTGAGTTTGCGCACCTGTCCGTCCAGAGTGGTGAGCTCCTCGCCCTCCTGGGCCCGGCGCACGATGATCTTTCCGCCCTTCACATACCGGTAATCAAAGGCGTGCATGGGCTGGCCGTACTCCAGCATCACATAGTTGGTGATGTCCACGATGTTGTTGATGGGGCGTACGCCCATGGCCCGCAGCCGCTCCCGCATCCACTTGGGGGAGGGGGCGATCTTTACATTGCGCACCATCCGGGCGGTATAACGGGGGCACAGGTCGGAAGCGGGCGTTTCCACATCCAGCAGCTCCACAAGGCTGCCTTCGCCGCCGCCCTTGACCACCGGCTCGTGGAGCTTCAGGGGCACATCGTAGGTGGCGGACACCTCACGGGCCAGACCGATGACGCTGAGACAATCGGGGCGGTTGGGGGTGATCTCAAACTCCACCACATGGTCGTCCGCGCCGATAACAGGCTTCAGGTCATCGCCGGGCTTTACGCCCTCCTCGTGGAGGATAAAGATCCCGTCAGGGATGCAGTGGGGGAATTCGGCCTGCTGGGCGTGGAGATCCTCAAGCGTGCAGATGTGCTCCTTTTTGGTGTCCAGAGCCACCAGGTCTCCGGCGTGGAGAGTGGCACAGTCGGTGGACACAGAGACGGAGCCGCTGCCCACTTCGCAGGCGGCGGTGTAGGCGTTTACCCCGTCGCAGCGCACAGCGGTGATCCGGGCGCAGACCACACTGCCATAGATCTTGTGGCCGGGCTGAATGTCCACGGGGATGGAGGGCTTTGCCGGGTCCAGGGGCTTGTAGTCATTGAGCAGGGCGGCGGGGGTGATGACGGCGTAGGGAAAGTCCCGGGTGTCCAGGCCCAGCTCGGAGAGGCCGCACATCATGCCGTTGGACTCCACGCCCCGGAGCTTGCCCTTTTCAATCTTCTTGCCCCCGGGGAGGGTGGACTTGTGGAGAGCCACGGGAACCATATCGCCGGTGTGGATGTTCCAGGCGCCGGTGACGATCTGAATGGGTTCAGCCTGACCCACATCGATCCGGCACACCCACATATGGTCGGAGTCGGGGTGGCGTTCCATGGACAGGATCTGGCCCACCACCACATTGGAGATCTCCTCCCCCAAATCATGGGTCAGCTCCACCTTGGAGCCGGAGAGGGTCATGGTCTCGGCAAAATCTTTATCATTGGCATCAACTACAACAAACTCGCTGAGCCACTTGCGAGATAAATTCATATATGAAAACCTCCCAATTTTCATCGGAAAATATTAAAAACTGTCCGCAGGCGAATTGATTTCACCGGAGGACACCTCAGCTCCTTGCCGGGGCGGCCGGGGCCGCCTTTGCGGGCAAAGGCGAGGGGGCTATCAAAACCGGTTTTCTTATAAAACAGTTTTGGATCCCGGGGTGTGTAGTCCCCTGAGAATTTAAAACTGCTCCAGGAACCGAATATCGTTCTCAAAAATCAGCCGCAGATCGGCGATCTTGAAACGCCGCATGGCGGTGCGCTCCAGACCCATGCCGAAGGCCCAGCCGGAGTACTCCTTGGGGTCGATGCCGCTCATCTCCAGTACCTTGGGGTGGATCATGCCCGCACCCAGCAGCTCGATCCAGCCCTCTCCCTTACAGGTGGGGCAGCCCACGCCGCCGCACTTGTGACACTGGACATCCATCTCACAGGAGGGCTCGGTAAAGGGGAAATGGTGGGGACGGAAGCGGGTCTTGGTGCCTTTGCCGTAGAGCTTTTCCACTACAGTGTTCAGGGTGCCCTTCAGATCGGCCATGGTGACATTTTTATCAATGACCATGCCCTCCACCTGGTGGAACATGGGGGAGTGGGTGGCGTCCACCTCGTCCTTGCGGTACACCCGGCCGGGGGCAATGATGCGGATGGGCAATTCCATGGTGTCCATGGCCCGCACCTGCATGGGAGAGGTCTGAGAGCGGAGCATCACCCGGCTGTCCTCATCAAAGTAGAAGGTGTCCGACCAGTCCCGGGAGGGGTGGCCCTCCTCGGCGTTGAGGCGGTCAAAGTTCAGCTCGGCCAGCTCCACCTCGGGGCCGTCCAGCACAGTGAAGCCCATGCCCACGAAGATGTCTTTGATCTCGTCCAGAGCGATATACATGGGGTGCTTGTGGCCCAGCTTCACCTGCTTGCCGGGAATGGTCACATCCAGCTTTTCCGCCTCCAGGCGCTGTTCCAGGGCCTTCTCCTCCAGCTTCCTGGCGTTGACCTCGATAGCCTCCTCCAGAGCAGCGCGGACCTCGTTGGCCAGCTGACCCATGGCGGGACGCTCCTCGGCGGAGAGCTTGCCCATCTGCTTCAAGACTGCGGTGAGCTCGCCCTTCTTGCCCAGGTACTGCACCCGCAGGGCGTCCAACTCGGCGGTGGACTGGGCGCCATCCATGGCGGCCAGAGCCTCCGCTCTGATTTTCGCTAACTGTTCTTTCATCTGTGTTCTTCCTTTCAGATGTAAATTTACATAATTGGCAGCAAAAAAGCCTTTCCTCCCAAGCATCTGGGACGAAAGGCCAACCTTCCGCGGTACCACCCGCATTCGCGCACAGGGCGCGCACTTATGACCCCGGTAACGGCGGGTCAAGCCGTCCCCCTCTCGGGGGCCGCTCCCGGGCGAACCAAGCGGGTTTTCTCTGGGGTGGCTTTCAGCCGCTGGCCGCCCCTCTCTGATGAAAAAAACTCCGCTATTTTCCCGTTCCACGCATTTCAGTACCCTTATATATACCACAAATTCCGTTGCCTTGCAAGGGGAAAAGCGGTATAATGTAAAAGAAATCCCAATCCTTTGATTGTGCCTGTCCCAGAAGCGTGCGAGAGCACCAAAGAGAACCGCAGACTGAGAAAAGCACAGGCAGATTGAAAGTGGAACATACGATGTTTTTTGGAAAGGAGCTGCACCATGAAAAGAATGCTCACTCTGGCCCTGGGTCTGGCGTTGGTACTGGGCCTTGCCCTGCCTGTCCTTGGGGCGGAGAATGAGGTTGTGGGCTATGCCCTCTATACCGAGATCGTGGCGGAGATCGACGATCACCCCATTGCCTCCTACAATGTAGCCGGACGCACCGCAGTCATGGCGGCGGACCTGGCCCATTACGGATTTTATGTATACTGGGATGAGGAGGCCGGGGTGGCCTATATCTGGCCGGGGGCCCTGAAGCCCGGCGGCATGACGGAGGAGACTCCCGACTATGTTCCCCGGCCCCCGGAGGGTGAGGTGGGCGATCCGGCCTACCCCATCTATGCCTCCAATGTAAAGGTCTGTGTGGCCGGGGAGGAGAAGGAGTCCTTCAACATCGGGGGCCATGTGATGGTATACCTCTCCGACCTGTCGGCTTATGGGGATGTGGCGTGGAAGGCGGAGGAGAAGGTGGCCGCTCTCCAGGTGGCGGAGGATCCGGTGCAGCTGGCTCTGAATCGGCTGGAGGCGGAGCTGAAAGAGTCCGGCTTATCCTATCAGCTTGAGCGCTATCCCGGGCCACGGGGGACATTGGCGGTGTACAGCCAGGGGGGCACGCCCCACGGCAGCGCCTGCATGATGCTCTATGTGGACCGGAGCGGGCAGCAGACCCGGATCGACCAGCTGCTCCCCGACTACGGTTTCGGACCGCAGTACTATCTGGCCCCCAGGGACATCTTTTTTGATGAGGCTTTGAACCAGCTCACCTTTATCACCCCGGTGCATTCGCAGGAGGGAGATTGGGGGGACACCCGGTGTACCTTTGATGCCGGAATGGGCAAGATCATTTCCATGGTGCCCCTGGAAGCGCCCCTGGAGCAGTGGCAAGTGACCTGCAGCTCCTATGACGGAGCGGCCATTGCCACCCAACAGCCCATGTATCTCACTGTGACCCGGGCAGAGGGGGCGTATGAGGCCAGCGTATCGTCGGCCTGTTTCCCCTCAGAGAAGCTGAATGTGACCATCAGCAGCAGCGGGGTGGTGATCTCCGAGAGTACCATGGGGCTGGAACCCTCTGACCCGGAAAACCTCTATACAAAGGTGGAGGCCGCCCTGCGGCAGCTGGGGCTGCCCGATGTGGTGGACAGCGATTTTGCATATGCCAACACGGACAGTCAGCGGACCCAGGCCGACCGGTACTTCCAGGTGACCAAAAACGGCCGGGCCGTCTCCGGGTATCTGTGGTGGAGCAGGGGCAACGGCCATATGGACCTGAACTTCACCTTTGACGAGAGCATCCAGCTGGAGACCGGGGATACTGTGGCGCTCTGGGTGGGACTGCCTGGGGAAGTATAAAAACCTATAAAAACAGTAGGAAAAAGGATTTACAAATCCTTCCCCATATGGTAGAATAGGGACGCTTTAGAGGACAAGGCGTCCCTGTTCTGTTTGTCGGGGCGCACTTTGGGGCACAATGACAGAGAAAACCGGCCCTTGGCCGGAAGAACATACGGAGGAGATTTTCATGCTGGAACTACAGCACATCAGCTATGATGTAGAGCAGGATGGGGACAACAAGGGGATTCTGCATGACATCAGCCTGACCATCAACGAGCGCTTTGTGGCTATCACCGGCCCCAACGGGGGAGGCAAGTCCACCCTGGCCAAGGTGATCGCCGGCATCCTGACTCCCAGTCAGGGGCGTATCCTTCTGGACGGGGAGGATATCACCGACCTGAGCATCACCGACCGTGCCCGGAGGGGCATCAGCTTTGCCTTCCAGCAGCCGGTGCGCTTCAAGGGGCTGACAGTGAAGGACCTCATCACCCTGGCCAGCGGCAAGAACATCGGCGTGCCCGAGGCCTGCAACTACCTGTCCGAGGTGGGTCTGTGCGCCAAGGACTACATCGACCGGGAAGTGGACGCCTCCCTGTCCGGAGGCGAGCTCAAGCGCATTGAGATCGCCATGATCATGGCCCGGGGAACCAAGCTGTCCGTCTTTGACGAGCCGGAGGCGGGCATCGATCTGTGGTCCTTCACCAACCTCATCCAGGTCTTTGAGCACCTGCA
>CALWOR010000103.1 GCA_944383205.1 uncultured Oscillospiraceae bacterium
TATGGGTCCCCAGAGAAAAGTCGGCCCATCTTGCGTGAGAAGTGTCATTTCCGACGCACATGTCGCCGGAAATGACGAATTTAAACTTATTCCGTCGCCTGCGGGCGCCGGAACTCCTTGCAGGAGGGCTTTTTGATAAACTGAAGGGAGGGCCGCATTGCGGCCCTCCCCGGGGTCATTCATTCAAGCCGGGACAGCAGTACTTAGTCCTTCTTTTTGCTCTTTTTCTTGTAGAAGATGCTATAGAGATAGCACAGCAGACCTGTAATGGCCAGGGTGGGGAAGATCACCGCGTCCACGCCGCTCTCAATGGAGATGATCAGCTCGGGCTGACCCAGCAGCAGGGCGACAGCCTGTCCGAAGACAAAGACCAGAGACCCCGCGAAGTAGACCACAGAGCCCAGCGCTACCAGGATATGAAAGAGTTTTTTCATGGCAGATCCTCCTTACTGTACGGGCATGGGCAGCACACCCATGGCAATGAAACAGGCGATGAGGGTGATGGGGACCACAAACCAGAAGATCAGGGGCATATAGATCTTGGGGGGATCGCATTCCGTGAGGCCGCAGGCCACAAACAGGGCGCCGGAGGCGGGGGGTGAGGCGCCCTCAGTGGAGGACACCATGAGGATGGAGGCGGCGGCCAGCAGGGGGTCCATGCCTACGCCCACCAGAATGGCGTGGGCTACCAGGCCCACGGCGGTGAGGGTGGCGGTGGAGGAGAGGGGGCCGGCCACAAAGGCGATGAGGATGTAGATGACAAACACCGTGACGATGGGCGACAGGTTCATCTGGTCCAGCAGGGCCACCACATCGTCCCCCAGACCCAGCTTGGAGATGGTATTGCTGGCGGCGAAGATGAAGAACAGCAGCCCGCCGATGTTGGACAGGTGGGGAATGAACTTCTCTACCGCGTCCTCCCAGGAGGTGAAGTGCTTGGCGATGTTCTTGCCGTCCAGCACCAGCAGAATGAGGATCATAAGCGTGGGCAGCCATACCAGCAGGTTGATGCTCTCCATGGCGTCGCTCCACACCTCAGACAGGGAGCTGAAGTAGTTGGGAATGGGACCCATGGTCATCAGTACCGAGATGATGGCTCCCAAAAACAGGGACATGGAGTAGCCGTACTTGCGCAGCACCGCCCCCACGGGCTCCTGCTCGCCCTGGAGGGTGGGCTTGATGCCGTTCTTGCGGACCACAAAGTGGATGTAGACTACACGCCACAGCACCTGGTAGAGTCCGGTGATGAACAGGGCGGCATACAGCGAGCCCTCCCCCACCACTCCGGCCACCGTGGGAAAGCCCAGCACGATGAACAGGCCGGCACAGGGGGGAAATCCCGCAGCCAGGCCGCCGTTGGCGGCGATAAGGGTGGCGGCCTGCTCCCGGCTCCAGCCGGACTTCAGCAGCCACTCAGCGGTAAATGCGCCGGCGGTGGCGGCGTTGGGGGTGTTGCCTCCGGACATACAGCCCAGTGCAGAGGAGATAGCAGTATTCACATAGGCGGGACCGCCCTTCAGGCGGCCGAAGAGCCGGGTAAAGATCTTCAGCATCCCTCCCAGCAGATCGGAGTACTGCAGCAGGAAGGACATAAAGACAAAGGCCAGGGAGGCATAGAGGACCTCATAGTTGAGCACATATTTGATGCTGCCCACCAGCAGCTCGGGGCCTTGTTCCACTCCGCCGAAGAAGGGGAGAATGATGACACAGACGATGGCGGCCTCCACAATGTTTCGTTTGAGGACCACAGCCCAGATAATGATCAGGGCGATAAATACCACCAGGGACAACAGACCGGGACCCATAAACTTTCACTCCCTTTACAACATTATCGTTCTTTCCAATCAACGGGGGTACTTTCCGTCAATGATCTCCACATTTTTCTTTTCCAGGGTATCAGCCACCCACTGGCGCTTGGCAGCACCCTTCTTGGCCGCCTCCACCTTGCCCGCGTCGGCCTCGGCGTACTTTTTGGCCTCTGCCAGGATCTGCGCCGCGTCCAGCCGGGGGATGATGATGACCCCATCCCGGTCGCCCAGGACGATGTCTCCGGGTTCCACGGCGATGTTGCCGATGGAGATGGGCACATTCACCTCGCCGGGCCCCTCCTTGTAGGGGCCGCCGGGAGTGGAGCCGGTGGCGTAGAGGAACATCTCGTCCAGCTGGGAGAGCTCCTCATAGTCCCGGATGGGGCCGTCCAGAACGATGCCCCGGATCTTCCGGGTGTGCTGGGCATAGACCGCCATGATCTCTCCCATAAGGGAGTGGGTGCGGTCCCCGTCGTTGGACACCACGATCACATCGTTCTCCCCCGCCATGTCCAGAGCCTTGTGGAGCATCAGGTTATCTCCGGGCCGGGCCTTGACGGTAAGGGCGGCGCCTACCATAATGGGAGCCTTGGGGCTGCTGATCAGGCGGATCTCAGAGCTCAGGGCGCAGGAGCGGCCCATGGTATCGGCCACATTGGCCGCGGGCAGGGAGCGAAATTCCTCCATCACCTGGGGATCGGGCAGATCCCGCTGAAGAAATACACGATTGCCAACACTCATGTCAAAAATCTCCTTTCAAATGTCGTCAACACACTTACGCTTTTCGGATCATATCCCGCATTTCGGGAATGACAAATTTGGGAGTGCGCCCGGCAAAGAAGTCGTCGATGGCCTGGGCGCAGGAGACGGAGGACCGGCTGGCCGCCTCCTGGGTGGCTCCGCCGATGTGGGGAGCGGTGAGGACATTGTCCATGGCGATCAGGGGATTCTCCGGGTCCAGAGGCTCCTTCTCCAGCACATCCAGTCCCGCCCCGGCGATCTGTCCCTCCTGAAGGGCCCGGACCAGAGCGGCCTCGTCCACAATGCTCCCCCGGGAGGTGTTGATGAGATAGGCGCTCTCCTTCATCATATCCAGCTCCCGTGCGCCCACACTGTGGATGGTCTCCTTGGTGGCGGGCACATGGAGGGAGACATAGTCGCCGCGGCGGAAGATCTCGTCCCGGTCCTCCACCAGTTCGATGTACTCCGGCAGATCCTCCCGTTTGGCAAAGGGGTCGTAGGCCAGCACGGTCATGTCAAAGCCCAGGGCGGCCTTTTTGGCCACCAGTCTGCCGATGTTGCCCAGGCCCACCAGACCCAGGGTCTTTCCGTCCAGCTCGGTCTTGGGAATCCCCATTTTGGCGTAGCGGTAGTCGGTAAGATAGTTTGCCTGGACCTTCTTGAAATTCCGGGAGCAGTAGAGCATATAGAAGATGGCCAGCTCCGCCACCGAAATGGCGTTGGCCCCGCCGGCAGTGCACACCAGCACGCCGTTGCGCCGGGCGGCCTCCAGGTCCACCCCGTCATACCCCGCCCCGTGACGAGCCAGGATCTTCAGCTTGGGGGCGGCGTCCAGAATACGGGCGGTGATTTTGGCGGTGCGGACAATGATGGCGTCGCAGTCGGCAATGTCGGCCACAATGTCATCCTCGGTAAATCCCCGTCCGTCCACCACCTCAAAGCCGTGCTCCCGCAGGTAGTCATAGCCTGCAGGGCGAATGGGCTGAGGCAGCAGCACGCGAATACTCATGCAGTATTCCTCCTTCAGATTTTGTTAAAAACGATTGAGATCGTTTGCCTCTTGGATGGGTACAAGGTAATATAGACGAAAAGAAAAAGCAAACAAAGATATTTACGGCATCTGACAAGAAAATTTTGTAGAGGACAAAGCTTTATGGATTTTGACAGTTTTTACTACTTCTCTGAGTTGGCCAAGGACCTGAACATGACCAAGACAGCCGCCCGGCTCTATATCTCCCAACAGACCCTGAGCAACCACATCCAGCGCCTGGAACAGCACTACAATGTCCGCCTGCTGGAGCGCAAGCCCGTCCTCTCCCTCACCTGTGCGGGGGAGATGGTGCTGAAATTTGCTCTGGACACAGGCCGGGCACAGAAAAATCTGCAGGACCAGCTCTCCGAAGTGGAACACCAGGAGCGGGGCGTTCTGCGGGTGGGGGCCAGCACCCCCAGAGGGTCTCAGCTTCTGCCCCGGATCCTGCCCGACTTCTACCGGCGCTATCCTCAGGTAGAGGTGCGCTTTTCCGACGGCCTGTCCCAGAAGCTGGAGCGGAAGATCCGGGACGGAGAACTGGATCTTGCGGTGGTCCTCACAGGCAACAACGCGCCCGATCTGGTGGACCGGGAAGTTCTTCAGGACCAGGTCTACCTTTGCGTCCCGGAGAACCTGCTGCGGCAGCACTACTCCCCCGGCGAAATCGTGGAGATCAAGTCCCGGTCTCTCCAGGGGGCAGACCCCCGGGACTTTTCCCGCCTTCCCTTCTCCGTGCTCACCAACCGTCTGGGTGGGCGGATCTCCGGCGTTTTCGCCCACATTGGCTTTGAGCCTCAGGTGTGCTTCTCCGGCACCTACACCAGCCAGACGCTCCCTCTGTGCACTATGGGAGTGGCCGCCTGCTACTGCACCCACTCCAGTCTGGTGGAAAACTACAGCGCCATCTCCAGAGGGATCAATATCTTCCCTCTTCTGGACCGCGGGGAGCCCATCGTCCAAAATCTCTCCATCACATACCACAAGCAGCGCTATCTCACCCGTTATGTGGAACACTTCATGGACCTGCTGACAGCGCTTACCCAGCGGGTAGAGCGGGTCCCGGTGAGCCGGGTGGTCCAGGAGTAGCCCGGTTATGAAAAAAGACCGCCCTGCCCCGGCACAGTGCCGGAGCGGGGCGGTCTTTTAAAGAAGTGACTTTGCCGACCTCAACAGATCGGCGATGTAACATGATGAAAATAGAAGAGAAAACTGGACACATACACAAACAGCTCGATTACGGTAATCAGAAAGAGAGCTTCAACTTGACCATTATACGATCGCGCCATATCTCGAGGACTGCCCCCTGAAGAAGTTTGACAGCCTGGAACCGGATACCATTGGTCGAATTCTCAGTCCTTACCAATATTGAACATATCTCTCATAGCACATTTGAGTGATTGACTATGCCCATCACATTTAGTACAATAATTCCAATATTTTTTCTTTCTGCGGAACGATGATAATATCGCCGCAAACTGTGTGCTGATGAAAGCTGCTTTACGCAGAATTTTTCAAAAAGTGGGGATAGCAATTGAAGCAGTCTACTGGTGAAGATAAAAGAATACAAGCTGTTAAGGCATCAACCAGTTTTTTACTTCACAAGCACTATTGCGAAAATGATGTAGAAAGCATTATCAAACTCTTTGATGATAAACTGAGTTGGATTGGTGCGGCTGAACATGAGTATGATGTGGGGACCGAAAAAATTTCCGGCATCTTCCGGCAGTTTGCAGGTATGGTTCCCAAATGCAATATCCGGGACGAAGAATACCATGTGATCAATATTTCACCAAATGTATACATTTGCACCGGCAGAGCGTGGATCGCCACCGATCCCTCCACCGGCATCTATTTGCGCGTGCATCAGCGTATTACAGCTGTTTTTCGGTGGGCAGATGGCACGCCACGGTGCTGCCATATCCATATTTCCAATCCGTATTCTAAAATGACGCAGGAGGATGTGGGATTTCCCACGCAAATGGGGCGGTATACAAACGAATATTTGCATCAATGTATAGATGAATACAAGAAAAAGATCAAAGAACAGATGGAAATCCTGAAAAGATTGAGTTTTGAAGATTCCCTGACCGGACTGTTTAACCGAAACAAATTCAACCAAACCATGCAAAGCTTTGCAGCAGCATCGTTTTCTCAACTGGGCCTGGCGTCTATTGACTTAAACGGATTGAAAAAAATCAATGACCAGATGGGACATAGTGCCGGAGATAGCCTGATCTGCTGTACGGCGAAACATATTGCGTGTGTATTTCCGGGAAAATCTTACCGCATAGGCGGTGATGAATTTCTGGTGATCGATACGGAATCAGATGAAAGTTCCTTTCGGAAGGCCGTCTCCATTATGCGAGCAAATATGGCACAAGATGGCATCAGTGTCTCTGTGGGTATATCGTGGAGATGTACCCATTGCAACATAAGAGAGCAGTTTGAAGAAGCAGATGGGCTAATGTACCAGGCAAAAGCTGAATTTTACAGTTCATACGATAATGATCGGCGACGAAATCAATCAAAATCTGCTGAGCGAAGGTAAGTGATTTGATGCTTACTCGCTTTTCTGATACGATCATATACATACGCTGCTCACCTAGACATCAAACAGTTTTAGATCGTGACTCCAGGTCTGCCAAAACCAAATGAAGCCCAGTGTATCGGCTCTTTTGGGCCGCGCCGCAAGTGCGGCGTAAATTCGTAACACAGCGGAGAGTTGCACAGGGGCGGCTTTCAGCCGCCGGAACCCAAAAAGAAGGACATCCTTTCGGATGTCCTTCTTTTGGGAACATCACAACACTATAGATGCCACGGCTTCCAAATCTGCACCCCAAACCAAATCGCAACCCAGCGCAAGCGGTTGCGATTTGGAGAGGAGGAGCGACGGAGTGAATGAGCGATGACTTTTATAAAAAAGTCGTCGCGAACGATACACAGTCCGCGACGACATGGAACATCGCAACACTATAGATGCCGCTTTTCTTTAAGGATGCAGCCAAAGACACACCATAATTCAATTTTCCATTTTATTCCTCTTTTTGTTCTACTTTAACTGTCATAACAATATCCATGCCATCATGCAAATAGCGGTCGCACAAAATACATATATCATCTAAGGGCCCAATCTCAATTGGCTTGTCCAATAACTGAAGAATTTTCTGGTTATCGGTATT
>CALWOR010000104.1 GCA_944383205.1 uncultured Oscillospiraceae bacterium
CCGCGCTAAGAGCCGCCGCTTTGCGGCGGTTGCGCTCCGAAACGCGCCTGCGGGCGCAGTCCGGGCGGCGAAACTCCTGCGAGGGCTTTTCAACAAGCCGAAAAAAGTGATCGTATGGTCCCTTGTTTGATGAGGCTGCTCATTTGGAGCAGCTATCTTCCAACAGACACTGGTCCAGCTTGTACCGGGCTTCATCCTGGGCATCGGAAAGATATTCCCATACCGCGTGCAGCCCGTCGGCAAAGGTGTCGCCCTCGCTGTCCGCCGCCCGGGCCATGGCCCCTACGGCGTTTACCCCACGGGTCAGGCGGTTGAAGGAATCATCCAGGTCAATGAGCTGGGAACGCAGGCTCATGGATACATACCTCCTTCTTGCGTTTTACCGGGAAGTATGGCATAATCAGATTTACCAGACCTCCGGGTGTGGTGAAAAGGGTTCCGGTCGTTCTCTTGCTTGGAGGGCCGGAACTCTTATTGTTTGGCCGTTTCCATCCCTTTTTGGATCAGCGCCAGCAGAGTATATCCGTTTTGCCGGCAAAAGGAAAAAATCTCTTCTTTTTGCTTGGGAGTGACCCGGATATATAGGCGCTCGCTTTTAGGATCGTCACTTTTCGGCCGCCCTGTGCGGGTGGACATGACAGCACCCCCTTTTCGTCCGCACTAATATTATAAATAATGTGCGTACAAAAAGTCAAGAAAAATTGCGGCCCGGTGCTGTTCTTTTTAGAACACACCGGGCCGCAGCCGCTTGTTCGACATTGTTACATGGAGAGCAATTCGATCTTCTCACCGTCGGCCAGGGCCTTCAGGTGGGTGGGGGGGAACTGGTAGCTCTCGATGAGGCGCAGGGCGATGGCGTCCTCCAGCTCCTTCTGGAGAAGCCGGCGCAGGTTCCGGGCCCCGTACACCGCCGAGTAGGACTTCTTCACCAGGTAGTCCAGCAGGCTCTCCTCCCAGGTGAAGGTGATGTCCTTCTCCCTGAGAGTGTCGGCCAGCTCCTGGAGCATGATGCCCGCGATGGCCTTGAAGTTTTCCTCGGTGAGCTGGTTGAAGCAGACGATCTCGTCCACCCGATTCAAAAACTCCGGCCGGAGGAAGTCCTGGAGGGCCTTCATGGCCCGCTCCCGGGACTGCTCGTTGAGGGTGCGGCCGAAGCCCACGCTGCCCGTCTTGGTGTTGCTTCCGGCGTTGGAGGTCATGACGATGACGGTGTTCTCAAAGTTCACCACCCGGCCGTGGGCGTCGGTGATGCGCCCGTCGTCCAGAATTTGCAGCAGGATGTTCAGCACATCGGGGTGGGCCTTCTCGATCTCGTCAAAGAGGACCACGGAGTAGGGTTTCCGACGGATCTTCTCGGTGAGCTGGCCTGCCTCGTCATAGCCCACATACCCAGGAGGGGAGCCGATGAGCCGGGAGACGGCGTGCTTTTCCATAAACTCGGACATATCCAGGCGGATGAGGGCGTCGGGGGTGTCGAAGAGGTCGGCGGCCAGGCGCTTGACCAGCTCCGTCTTGCCCACGCCGGTGGAGCCCACGAAGATGAAGGAGACGGGCTTGTGCTTGGGGCTGATCCCCGCCCGGCCCCGGCGGATGGCGGCGGAGACGGCCTTTACCGCCTCCTCCTGGCCGATGATGTGGGCGGACAGGCGCTCCTCCAGCTTTCCAAGGCGCTGGAACTCCTGCTCCTGGATGCGGCTGGCGGGGATGTTGGTCCAAAGCTCGATGACATTGGCAAGGTGCTCCTGGGTGAGCTCCCGGCGGGCATGGGCCTGAAGGCCCTTCTGCTCCTCCTGGAGGCGCAGCTCCATGCTCTTGATATCCGCCAGGCGCTTGTAGGCCTCGTCAGTGGCGGCGGCCATCATGACCTCCTTCTCCTTGTTGAGGTCGGCCAGCTCCTTTTCCACCTGGCTGAGCCGGGACAGGTCCTGGTTGTGGAGGTTCACATTGGAGCAGGCCTCGTCGATGAGGTCGATGGCCTTGTCGGGGAGATACCGGTCGGTGATGTACCGCTCGCTCATGGTTACCGCCAGCCGGCACATTTTGGGGGAGATGTCCACCTGGTGGAAGGCGGAATAGTAGGGGGCGATGCCCTCGATGATCTTTACGCTGTCCTCCAGGGAGGGCTCCTCCACAATAACAGGCTGGAAGCGCCGCTCCAGAGCGGTGTCCTTCTCAATGTGCTTGCGGTACTCGTTGAGGGTGGTGGCCCCGATGACCTGAAGCTCCCCCCGGCTGAGGGCGGGCTTCAGGATGTTGGCGGCGTTCATGGACCCCTCGGCGTCCCCCGCCCCCACGATGTTGTGGACCTCGTCGATGACCAGGATGATGTTGCCCAGCTTTTTGATCTCCTCGATGAGCCCCTTCATCCGGCTTTCAAACTGGCCCCGGAACTGGGTGCCCGCCACCAGGGCGGTGAGGTCCAGAAGGTAGACCTCCTTGTCCAGCAGCTTGTAGGGCACATTGCCGTCGTGAATCCGCTGGGCCAGACCCTCGGCGATGGCGGTCTTGCCCACGCCGGGCTCACCGATGAGGCAGGGGTTGTTTTTCTGACGGCGGTTCAGCACCTGGATCATCCGCTCCAGCTCCCGGTCCCGGCCGATGAGGGGGTCCAGCTTGCCCTCCCGGGCCTTCCGGGTCAGGGAGATGCAGTAGCTGTCCAGAAACTTCCGCTTGGGCTGCTTGTTGGGGGCGCTTTTCTCCTGGCGCTGGGCGCTTTCCCCCTCGCTGCGCTGGGGCTGGGCGTTTCCGCCCCCGCCGAAGAGCTGGTTGAGGAAGGGGAAGGTGGCCGTGCGCCCCTCATCCTCGTCCTCCTCCCGGTTGTCGGGGTTCATGAGCCCCTCCATCCCCTCGGCCCCGCCGAAGGCGGACATCATCTCGTTGGTGAGGCTGTCCAGCTCCTCGTCGGTGATGCCCATCTTCTTCATCATGTCGTCGATGGGCTTGATGCCAAGCTCACGGGCACACTTCAGGCACAGACCCTCGTTTTTGGAGGTGCCCCCCTCCAGCTTGGTGATAAAGATGACAGCCACATTCTTTCCGCAGCGGCTGCACATGGTAGGCTGCATAAGCTACACTCCTCTCAGGGAAACATTGCGTTTGCAGGTATGGTACACCCTAATTGTGAACTGGGTGTGAAATTTTACAACATCAGGGAAAGACCGCGGAAATTACCACTCCGCGGTCTGTGGTCCCTACAGCATGGCCAGCAGGGACAGGGGACTGGAGGTGCAGAAGAAATGGAGCAGCCAGCTGTTGGCGATGGCCTGCTGGGGGAGAAAGCTCCCCTTTAACAGCCAGGCGGCGATGAACAGGATAAGCCCCCCCTTGATAAGGCCCACCGCCGCCCCGGCCCAGTGGTTGAGGGTGGACAGTACCGGCAGCTTGAAGGCCAGATTCAGGGCGTGGCTGAGGAAGAACCAGGCCACCAGCACCCCTGCGAAGGCCAGCACGAACAGCACCGTCCGGGCCATCTGCACGGCGATATACTCCGCCAGGGCCTGGGCGGCGTTGGTGGTCACCGTCTCCACCCCCTCGTCCACCGCCTCCTGGAAGGCCTCGGCCAGACTGCGGAAGAGAGGAGAGTCTCCCAGGGCCTCCAGCACATCGGACAGAGGCAGCTCCTCGGGGAGGGTGATGGCCTCTCCGGCGGAGGTGACGGGGGTGGAGGCCTGGATGGACTGCTCCAGCGTGTCGTGGATGCCGCTTTCGATCATGGGGACGATGGCATGGGCCACAGGCTGGGCCAGGGCGTTGGAGATGAGGGTGGCCCCGATGAAGGCCACGAAGACGGCCAGAAAGCCGCACAAGGTGAGCACAAAGCCCTTTTCATACCCCTGCCACAGGAAGATGACAAGAATGACGGCGATGATAAAGTCGTAGATGAGATAGGACATGGGTACCTCCTGGGAAAACGATCAAAGCAATCAGTTGGGAAGATAGAGCCAGGCCTGCTGATTGTCGGCCAGCAGGGCGGAGCCGTCGGAGGCCAGGTCGGCGTACCGGGCCCCCTGGGGATCGGAGAGCTGGGCATAGGGCTCGGCGCCGGTGCTGGTGTAGATGGTGAGCTCCGAGCCGGTGAGCAGGGCCCAGTAATTGCCCGCGGCGGAGTAATCCAGCACCTGGCCGGACAGGTCCAGAGTCTGGACGATCTGGCCCTCACTGTCCAGAATGAGGGCCTGGGTGGCGCTGCCCGCCCGGTAGCGGCCGGTGAGAAGGAGGGCAAAGCCATCGCCTCCCAGGTCGCAGCCCTTCAGGTAGTATCGGCCCAGGTCATAGGTGTGGGTGTTCTCCCCGGCCTCGTCGGTGATGACCAGGGCGTCCTCTCCCAGCACCCACACCCGGTCCCCCTCATACTCCAGGTCCAGGCACACCAGGTTTCCCAGCTCTACCTGGGCGCTGGGCTCGGTCTGGTCCACGGGGTAGAAGAGCAGGCGGCTGTAGAAGCTGCCGCCTTGCTGGTCCATGGTGACCACCGCCACCGTCTTGCAGTCAGGGGAGACGGCGGCGTCCACCACAAAGGTGGAGGAGAGGCTGATGGTGATGACCGGGTCGTGGGCGGCGCTGTACACGGTGACAGCCCCCTTGTAGCCGCTCTGCTGGGCGGTGACCGCCAGCCAGCCGCTGTCGTTGGGCCGCACGGAGAGGAGGTTGATGGTTCCGTCCAGGCTCAGATCGGAGCTCTCCCGGCCCTGTTCAAACACGAACAGGGACTGCCCGCCCGCGTCGTACACCACTCCGGTGGTGTCGGAGTCCACCAGCACCGGATTGTCCAGAGGGAGGACCTCCTCGGCGTACAGTTCCCCGTCCAGGGCGTAATACCGCGCCCCCGTGGCCGAGGACATGAGCACCCCCCCGTCCAGGTAGGAGAGAGACATTTTGCTCCCTCCGGCGTGGGTGAAGGGGACGGCCTGACCGGTCTCGGTGGTCTCCATGGTCCGGTAGGTCAGATAGCGCTTGAGGGCGTCCAGATTGAACCGGTCCCGGTACACCACCAGGGCCAGAGCCCCCAGCACCAGGGCGGCGGTGACCAGGAAGGCCAGAAGCCGGAAAACGATGTTTGGTTTTTTCCCCTTGTCCGGGGCGGCGTGTTTGTCAGCTGTCATAATCTACTCACAAAACCTCTTCTTCATACCAGAGCTTTGTCATGTAAAGCCCTCCGGGGGGGACGGTGGGCCCCGCCAGGGTGCGGTTGCCCGAGTCCAGAATGGCGGGGATGTCCTCGGGGGAGAGCTTTCCCTCGGCGGCGTAGACGATGGTCCCCGTCATGGCCCGGACCATGTTGTAGAGAAACCCATTGGCGCACACCCTGCACTCGATGAGATCTCCCGTCCGGGTCACATCGAAGTAGTAGACCGTGCGCACGGTGGTCTTTGTCTCAGTGCCCACCGACCGCACCGCCCGGAAGTCGTGGGTGCCCACAAACTGTTCCGCCGCCCGGGCCATGACGGTCTCGTCCAGATGCTTGGGATAGAACCAGGCCCGGTCCACATAGAAGGGGTTGCCCAGGCGGGAGTTGTAGATGCGGTAGGTGTACTCCTTGCGCAGGCAGGAGCCGATGGCGTTGAAGGAGTCGGGGACATGGGTGGCCTTCACCACCACGATGTCGTTGGGCAGGCGGGTGTTCACCGCCAGGGGGATTCGGTCGCAGGGGATGGCGGAGGTGGTGCGGAAATTGGCCACATAGACCTCCGCGTGGACCCCCGCGTCGGTGCGCCCGGCGCCGGTACATTTCACAGGATGGCACACCACCGTCTCCAGGGCCTTTTCCAGAGTCTCGGCCACGGAGACGGCGTTTTTCTGTACCTGCCAGCCGTGGTAGGCGGTACCGTTATACATCAGTTTCAGGGCAATGTTGCGTTGTTCCATGTGATCACCGTTGGTTCAATGTTAAGGGGAGTTTCGCCCCCCGGGGCGAGTAATTTTTTCTTCGGCATTTCCAAGCCTACCTCCGTAGGGGCCGATGATCCCTACCCCCTCTGTCTCGCTTCGCTCCACATCTCCCCCTGACAGGGGGAGTCGGCCTCATCGGCCCGCCCCCCTTTCATGTTCCGCCGGGGGGTCGGGATTGTGGGGAGGGTTTCGCCGCTCCGGCGGCGACCCACTTTGCCAACAGCGGCAAAGTGGGCAAAACGCCGTTCAAGGGGGAGATGTTTCGACTCATCTCCCCCTTGAAAATCCCCCTCTGCAGCGACAAAAAAGAGGGTTGCGACCCCCTTTTTGATTTTTCCCCGGGGGGGTGGAGATTTGTCGGTTTCGGCTTCTGCGTGGATAGTCCAAAGTCGGTTTTCCACGGTGGGAAGTATGTTCTTCTTTCAGAAAGACGGGTTTTCAACTTCCTGCCCTCACTAGGGGGTACATCCAATAGGGGGACCGCAGTCCCCCTGATTGGTCGCTGTGGGGTGGGGGTTCTCAGGGGGAGGGGGCCGACTCCCCCTATCAGGGGGAGATGTCGAGCGAAGCGAGACAGAAGGGGTAGGGTGCTCGAAACACCCCTCCCCCTGAGTGGCGCTTTGGTCACTTTTCCGCTGTTGGAAAAGTGACTCGCCGCCGCAGCGGCGAAATATCCTATCCCGCCACAGGGAAAAAGTAAAGCTCTATCAGAGCCCGAAGTGCCCCAGCACGCCCACACCCACCGTGACGGCCAGAAACAGGGCCAATGTCACATAGTCCCTGCCCTGATACTTCAGCTGCTTGAGGCGGGTGCG
>CALWOR010000105.1 GCA_944383205.1 uncultured Oscillospiraceae bacterium
ATACCACAAAAAAGCGGATAGTTCCATATTTATTTTTTTTTTTTTTTAAGATCATGTCCCTGGGCACACCCTGGACATGATCGGTAAAATTCTTCAAAAATAATAAAAATTAAAAATAAAGAAAAATGTAAAAAGCTTAAAAAATATTAAAAAATGCACACAAATTAAGAATTTTATCCTGGAGAGAGAAATCCTCGGTCTCACTCAGAGACGGAGCCTTTTGTGTGCGCTGATGCGAACATTTCGCCCGTGTCCATCACTGGAGCATATACTGCTTCAGCTCCTTTCGCCGGGAAATACCCAATTTTTTCTTGACGGCGGACTGGTGCCGCTTCACCATGTAACAGGAAATCCCCATGTGCGCGGCGATCTCCCGGCAAGTCCAGCTCTGGGCGGTGAGCATGGCGACAGCAAATTCCGTGGTGGTCAGGTTGTCTGCCACCTCATGACCTGTGTCCGGGTTGTGAATGCGCCGCCAGCCCCAGGAGAAGCGGCAGGTCACATCCAGGATCCGCCACAGGTCGTCGGGCCAATCCTGTTTCAATACGGCCTCCAGTGTTCCGCCCAACAGACCGTGGTGCTCGCCAAAGGCTTCGATCAGGTCGTCGGGCCGGGCCAGCTGCCAGGCAGCCAGCAGATGAGCGTGGGCCCGGTTTACCTGTCTGAGACGCATGTAATCCATCACCGTTACCAGATGGAGGTAGATGGCGGGAATGGGATACTGATCCGCTCCCATGGCCAGAGCGGTCTCGGCGATGCCCAGGCTTTTGCTGTAGTCCTTTTGCAGGTAGAGCGCGTGGGCCCGGATATACAGGGCAAAGGCCCGCAGACCGAGGGGCAGCAGGGGGAGCACTTCTTCTGCATGGGATGACTCCTCAGGTACAGGCAGATGGAGCAGCACTGCCGCCCCGGCGGCCACAAAGGATACCGCCGCCGCCAGTCGGGACGGCAGCACATCCCGCTGAGAGAGGACATCCCGGACTGTCTCCAGGGCCCGGCGAGCCTGCTGGATTTGGCCGATGGCAAGGCTGGCGTAGCCGTAGATCCAGCAGGCGGATATCCTCTGTCCAACATCCGGGCTGCTTAGATAGGGCTCCACAGCCTTGACGGCCTTTTCTGCCTGGCCGCTGAAGTAGTAGTACTCCGCCTGGGCAATGTGTTTTTGGGGACCTTCCGGCATGGAGGAGACAGCCCTCCGACACTGCCCCGGCACAAAAGCGGTGTTCATCAGGGGCATGATGGAGAGAAGGGGATCGGGCTCGCTCTGGAGCGGGGGAGCGGTCTTGGGGCGTGGCTTTTGCTGGTTCAGACGGCCGGGCTTGACAGCATCGGCGGGAATGGCCCAGGCACCGCCAAATTTTCGGGCCCCCGGGACCCGCCCCTGGGTGCACAGTCTTTGTGTCAGCCGCAGGGAAATGCCCCATTTCTCTGCGGCTTCCCGTATGGTGATATAGTCCATAGTCGCCTCCCGTGGGTGATTTTGACTATATTATAAAGAATGAGAGGGAGAAGAGCAAGACGCCTGAGGTGTAAAATGGGAAAAGTAAAAAACCAGGCGGACAGCAGCAGCTGTCCGCCTGGGGACTGTACGATCAACGGGAAACGGGTGAGGTTCCGGCGTCCGCCTGCCGAAGGAACGATCATCTCCGGCTGCCCCGGTAGTTGCCCCGGCGGCGTCCGCCCACCCCGGCGCCGTACCGCCGCTTCTTGCGGAACACCAGCACCCGCAGCAGCACGAATACCACCAGCACGGCGATGACAAGGAGGATCAGCTTCACCCAGGTGTGCTGGAAGAAGTTGATGAACTGCTGCTTCTTGTACAGAAGGTCCGAGCGCTCCACCGAGGTCACCGCCACCAGGTCCAGGGTGCCGTATACCTCCCCCTCGTAGGAGAGGGTCATGGTGCCCAGCACCTGCCCCTCCTCCACCGGGGCCTCCACCGACTCATAGGGGATGGTGATGCGTGTCTCGATGAGGTCCAGGTCCATGTCCTTGGGCAGTGTGCGGGTGATGGAGCCCTGGGGCTTCAGATTCACCTCGTCCGCCTGGCGGGAGAGGGTGACGGCCACCTTGGCCACCGGCTCGTCGCTCTGGGTGATGGTCACCCGCTGGAAGTTGCTGAAGCCCCACTTCAAAAGCCGGGCGGACTCCACCAGCTGGCCCTGGCGGGGCTGGTCATAGCCCTCCTGCTCCATGGGGCCGGAGCCCAGGATGACGGACACCAGCAGGGTGTCCCCGTCCTCCGCCGCGGCCACCAGACAGCGCCCCGCCTGGTCGGTGGTCCCCGTCTTGCCGCCGATGCACTTGTCGTACACATAGCCGGAGTAGTACCAGTTGGAGATGAGGCCGTTGGTGTTGTAGATGAGCCGCTCCTCTGACATATTGGTGGCGGGCACCGTGTAGCTCACCGTGCCGATGACGGTGCGGAACAGGTCGTACTCCAGGGCCTTGGTCATCATCAGGGCCAGGTCATAGGCGGTGGTGTAGTGCTCGTCCTCGTGGAGGCCGTTGGGGTTTGTAAAGTGGGTGCCCTTGCACCCCAGCTCCCCCGCCCGGCGGTTCATGTGCTCCACAAAGGCCTCGATGGACCCGTCCACCGCCACGGCCAGAATGTTGGCCGCCTCGTTGGCGGAGGGGAGGAGCAGGCAGTACAAAAGCTCCTCCACCGTCAGCGTCTCGCCCACCTTGATATTGGCGGTGGAGGCCCCGGAAACCATGCCCTGGTTGGTGGTGTCCCCGGCGGTCACCTTGGTGTCGGCGGTAAGGGTCCCTTCCTCGATGGCCTCTACCACCAGCAGGGCGGTGAGTACCTTGGTGAGGCTGGCGGGGTAGGCCTTTTCATAGGCGGCGTCCTCATAGAGGATCTCGCCGTAGTTGGCGTCCATGAGGATGGCGTGGGTACAGAACAGGTTCAGATCCTCCTCCGCCCCGGCGGGGAGGATGAAAAGCGAGAGGAGCATGGGGAACAGCAGCACAAGGCTGAGCAGTCGGGCAGAATATTTTTTCATAGGAAAATCTCCATATGTATGTTATACTACTGATAATGGACGGGCAGGTATAAGCATTATAGCAAACCTGTCCCGTCTGCGCAAGTGTCAAAAGGGGGAGAAGGATGTCGGGACTGTTCAGATATGAAAAGGCTGTGGCGGGGCTGACGGCAGCCTTCGTGCTCTTTGCCGGAGGGTGGTTGTGGAACCAGAGCCGCTCCCACGGGGACTACCGGGTGACCGTTCTGGAGCGGGAGGAGGCGGCGGAGTCTGCCGGAGAGGACCGGTCCTCCGGAGAGGAGCGGCCGGACAGCCTTCTTCCCGGCGAGACCATCAACATCAATACCGCCGACGCGTACGAGCTGCAGCGCCTGCCCGGCATCGGGGAGCAGCGGGCGGCGGACATCGTCGCCTACCGTCAGGCCAACGGCCCCTTTGGAACGGTGGAGGAGCTGGACGAGGTGCCGGGCATCGGCGAGGGCATTCTGGAGGGGCTGCGGGAGTATGCCTCGGTGGATTAAAGCAGGACAAGGAGAAGAACATGGCAAAGATCTTAGTGGTGGACGACGAGCAGGTGCTGGTCAAGGGCATCAAGTTCAACCTGGAGCATGAGGGCTACCAGGTGGAGGTGGGCTATGACGGAGAGCAGGCGGTGGAGCTGGCCCGGGAGGGACGCTTCGACCTGATTCTGCTGGATGTGATGATGCCCAAGATCGACGGGCTTCAGGCCTGTATGCGCATCCGGGAGTTTTCCAATGTGCCGGTGATCATGCTCACCGCCAAGGGGGAGGACACGGACAAGATCATGGGCTTTGAGTGCGGAGCCGACGACTATATCACAAAGCCCTTCAACATTCTGGAGCTGAAGGCCCGGGTCCGGGCCCTTCTGCGCCGCTCCGGTGCGGCGGAACAGAAGGCGGGGGGCGGGACCCTCACCGCCGGCCACATCCGCCTGGACACCGGAGAGCGCGCCGCCTGGCGGGACGGGACTCCGGTGGAGCTCACCGCCAAGGAATTTGATTTGATGGAGCTGCTCATGCGAAACCCCGGCCGGGTGTATTCCCGGGAAAATCTTTTGAATGTGGTGTGGGGCTATGAGTATATCGGCGACTACCGCACGGTGGATGTCCATGTGCGCCGCCTGCGGGAGAAGCTGGAGCTGGACCCTGCCAACCCCGAGTATATCCGCACCAAGTGGGGGGTGGGCTACTACCTGAGCGGCCGGAAGGAGCGCTGAGGACAGCGCCCCGCCCGGGAAAGGAGGCGAAGACATGGCCGGACCAAAACAGAATAAGCCCTCCTTTTTCTCCACCCTTCAGGCAAAGTATGCCATGAGCTATCTGGTGATCTTTGCCGTGGTGCTGGTGCTGCTGAACACCTATCCGGTGCTGGCCTCTCAGGAGCTGCTGGTCACCTCCAAGCGGGACTCCCTGAAAAGTCAGGCTGCGGTGATGGGCTCGGCCCTGATGGAGCTGGAGACTCTCTCCGCCGACCAGGTGGCCAAAGTCATGAATATGCTGGACAGCATGGGCCTGGACCGGATCCTGGTCACCGACCCCGCCGGACTTGTTTTGTATGACAGCACACAAAATCCCCAGCAGGAACAGGAGGAGAGCGGGGAGGAGGTACAGACGCAGGAGGGCTATCAGTACGCCCTCTTTCAGGAGGTGGTTTCCGCCCTGTGGGGAAACGATGTGTTTTACTCCCGGTACGAGAACAGCAAGCTCATCTCCACCGCTGCCTCCCCCATCATGTACCGGGGAGTCATCATCGGAGCCATCTATGTGCTGGAGGTGGACGAGGCACAGGGGACCCTGCTGCTGAACCTGCAGCAGAACCTGCGCAGCATCTCTCTGGTGATTGCGGCGGTGACCCTGGTGATGAGCGCCTTTTTCTCCAAAATGCTCACCGCCCGCATCGCCGCCCTTCTCCGGGCCATCCGCATCGTGGGGGAGGGGGAGTACGGACACCGGCTCCAGCCTGTGGGCCGGGACGAGCTTGCCCAGCTGGCTGAGGAGTTCAACCACCTCACCGACCGCCTCCAGACCACCGAGGAGGTGCGCCGCCGCTTTGTCTCCGACGCCAGCCACGAGCTGAAGACCCCCCTGGCCTCCATCCGCCTGCTCTCCGACTCCATTTTGCAGACCGAGCACATGGACCCGGAGATGGTGCGGGATTTTGTGAATGACATCGGTATGGAGGCCGAGCGCCTCACCCGTATCACCGAGCATCTGCTCACTCTCACCCGCCTGGACAGCCTGCCTGAGGGACAGACCGAGCCGGTGGATCTGGGACAGGTCACCCACCGGGTGCTGTCCATGCTCACCCCCGTGGCCGAGGCCGCCGGTGTGAGCTTTGAGGAAAATCTGAAGCCGGACTGCATCGTCCGCGGGACAGGGGACGAGATGTATCAGATCTCCTATAACCTGGTGGAAAACGCCATCAAATACAACTACCCCGGGGGCAAGGTCTTTGTGTCCGTCTACCCTGACGGGGACCAGATCCTGCTGGAGGTGGGGGACACGGGCATCGGCATCCCCGAGGAGGACCTGCCCAAGGTATTCAACCGCTTTTACCGGGTGGACAAGGCCCGCTCCCGGGCCGCTGGAGGGACCGGGCTGGGTCTTTCCATCGTCCGGGACACGGTGCGCCGCCACGGAGGCTGGGTCACCGCCCGGCCCCGGCACCCGGAGGGGAGTATTTTTACAGCGGGCTTTCCCCGGTATACCCCCCGGCAGGAGGACGGAGAGGAGGGCAGGCCGTGAACAAGAGAAGGATCGTTTCCCTGCTGCTGGCCGCGCTCATGCTCCTGTCCGCCTGCGGGAGCGGCTCCGAGGAGCGGGAGCGGGGGGAGTATGTCCTCTACTTCCTCTCCGGCTCCCTTGTTCAGGGGGAGTCGGGCCACGGTCCGGCTCTGGACTGGGAAAACTATACCGGCGAGGGGACACCCACCCCGGAGCAGCTGCTGGAGGCCCTGCTGAACGGTCCCACCCTGGAGAAGCTGGCCTCCCCCTTTCCCAGGGGGGTGAGCCTTCGCCAGTGCGTCTGGGATGAGGAGCGTCCGGGCGTGCTGCTCGTCAGTCTGTCTGAGCAGTATGGGGCCCTGATGGACATCTCCCTGACCCTGGCCGACTACTGCATCGTGCTCACCCTGTCCCAGCTGGAGGGGGTGGAGGGAGTGGAGATCCGGGCTGGGGGATATACCTCCGATTACCGCAGCCACCAGCTGCTGACTCAGGAGGAGGCACTGATGACTGATGTGTTGGCCGGACAGACTTCGGAAGCCTCTTGACAAATCTCCGCTCCTTCTGTAATCTTAAATAGCATTTTTCAAATGCTGTTCCTGCAACTTATGGGCGGCATATCCGCCTGCAACCGTCAGAAAGAAGGGAAACTCCATGAGCGACTACAAAATCAACACCAAGTGCGTCCAGGGCGGCTATACCCCCGGCAACGGCGAGCCCCGGCAGATCCCCATCATCCAGTCCACTACCTTTAAATATGCCACCAGCGAGGATATGGGCAAGCTGTTCGACCTGGAGGCCAGCGGTTATTTCTATACCCGCCTGCAGAACCCCACCAACGACATGGTGGCGGCCAAGATCTGCGACATGGAGGGGGGCACCGCCGCCATGCTGACCTCCTCCGGTCAGGCGGCCAACTTCTATGCCATCTTCAACATCGCCAACTGCGGCGACCACGTGGTGGCC
>CALWOR010000106.1 GCA_944383205.1 uncultured Oscillospiraceae bacterium
CCATATACCGCCACACTGTCCTCCCGAAAATAACGCAGCCAGTTGCCAAACACCCGGCGCAGGACGCCAATGGCCAGGACCACCCAACTGGCCGTGATCAGAGGGGCAGTCCATCGGGCAATCTCCACCCACAGGTTTGGCGGCGTGTCCCCATAGTTCATCAGATACATCCCCACGCACTGGTAGAGCCCGTCCAGAAAGGACTCTCCCGCTTGACCTACAAGACCAACCATACCGCAGATCAAAGGCAGGAGAAAAATAATTATTTTTCTCCCAACAGCAGCAAACTTCTTCATGGGACACAACCCTTTCCACAGTGTCATTTGCGCAAATTGTTTTTTCTATTCTACATCAATCGGCAGAAAATAACAATTAATATAACAGCATAATAGCAATCATTGTTACCCATGCCCTGCCCCGTGAATGAATATCAAAACGCTGTCTGTCATCCTGAACCAAGGCTGGGACATCCCTTGGTGCCATATCAGAAATTGCGCCGCATAAACAAAAAAGAGGGGTACTCCCAGAGAAACGGGGTACCCCTCCTGTGGTCAAACCGGAAAACCGTCTGTGGTATTTGTGTGGTCAGAACGAAAAGTCAAAATTCCATGCACGTTTTTCGTAACAAAATAAGCAAAAAATCCGCTGTTTTCATTCGAAAACGGCGGATTTTTGGTCCGAGTGGCGGGATTTGAACCCACGGCCTCATGGACCCGAACCATGCGCGCTACCAACTGCGCTACACCCGGATAAATTAGCTTTACTATTATATTTTTTTTCCTGCCTTCTGTCAAGTGTAATATCCCGTCCAGCCTGGAAATATACTGATAGCACACAAAAAATACGCAGGGAGGGGCGTTTATGTACCATCAGCCCACAGGGACCGGGGCGTGCCGCGGCAGGGGAGCGCACCGGAGACGGAAGGCGGCCGGGGCTCCGACTGAGCGCGGAACACGGCAGGAGAAACAGGAACGGGTGCTGCTGGTCCAACTGGCCCTTTGTCTGGTGCTGTTCCTGACTGTTTTCCTGGGAAAAGGTGTGTTTCCTCATAAGCTGGTCCAGCTGCGGGAGGATATGAGCGCCATGCTTACCCAGGATTTCGATTTCAGACAGGCGCTGACGGAGCTTGGAGAATCTCTGGCGGAGGGAGAGGGCGTATTTTCCGACCTGGGAGATTTCTGCGTTCAGGTGTTTGGAGCCCAGGAAGAACAGGTTCAGCCGGTGGAATTCCAGCCCATGGACCCGGCGGCAGTGCTCACTGCAGAGCTTGAATACTTCAGCCAGACCCCAGATCTATTGGAGCGAACAGCGCGTTACTCCGCTCTGGACCAATTGGGTGTCCCCTCAAAGAAAGTGACCCAATCCATTGAGACAGAAGAGATAACAGGTGGTTCTGCTTACCAGGGCGCCATTATGGCCGCCGGCAATGTTTTTTTGAAGTCTGATTACAGCGGGCCGGATCTTCCTGCCAATTATACCATGGATGTGTTGTCCTTGGGCGGGCTGGAGACCATGACTCCTATCATGGGGCACTTGAATTCCCCCTATGGCTACCGTACCAACCCGGTGAACGGTGAGGAAGGAGATTTCCATGGCGGAGTGGATATCGGTGGTCAGACAGGGGATCCCATTGCCGCCTTTGCCAGCGGAACAGTGGAATATATCGGCCAGGATGATTCCTATGGAATCTACCTGCAGATCGACCACGGCAACGGGATCAAATCCTTCTATGCCCACTGCAGCCAGCTTTTAGTCAGTAAGGGTGATCCGGTCACCATCGGACAGACGGTGGCTCTTGTGGGTTCCACCGGGACGGCTACCGGCCCGCACCTCCATTTGGAGCTGAAATACGGAAAAATGCATATGAACCCCGCATATTATGTAGAGTTCCTCAACGACCAATGAGAGTGGGAAAGCTGGAGGCTACAGGAAGCTTCTTTTTGATCCTGGCCCTGCTCAATTATCTGGATCGGCAGCATATGCTCCCCATGGCGGCGGCGGCGTGCACTCTCCATGAGCTGGGACACTACCTTGCTATTCGTTTGGCGGGAGGAGATATCAAGCTGATTCGCCTGACAGGGGTAGGGGCGGAAATGGTGCTCGGCCGTCCCTTGAGCTACTGGCAGGAGGGACTGGCCGCTCTGGCGGGCCCAGGGGTCAACCTTCTGCTGGCCCTGGGGTTCTGCAGCTGGGAGGGCGGGGTGAGCTTTGCGGGACTCAACCTGGCCCTGGCTCTATTCAATCTCCTGCCTGTGGGGCGGCTGGACGGAGGACGGGCGGTGAGCTGCACGCTGGCCCTGCTGATGGGACCGGATCGCGCCTGCTGGGTCACCGCATGGCTTGACCGTGGATGCACGACGCTGCTGTTGGCCGGCGGGCTTTTACTGGCGGGGGCGGGGCGCAATGTGACCTTGCTGCTCACCGCACTCTGGGTGGGGGTGTCCTGCTGGAAAGAAAATCCGCAAAATTGCAGAAAAAGGACTTGCCAGCGCCTGAAGAAGCCGGTACAATTAAAGGTACGCCTATGATGACCTGGAGGGGAAGATCATGAATCGTACCTTGGAGCAGATCCTGCCGAAAGTACAAAAACCGGCCCGCTACACCGGCGGGGAATATAACGCGGTGGTCAAGGACCGGCGGGAAGTGGACCTGCGCTACGCTCTTTGCTTTCCGGACACCTATGAGATCGGTATGTCCAATCTTGGCTGCCGTATCCTCTACGGAGTAATGAATCAGGAGAAGGGTGTGTGGTGCGAGCGGTGCTACGCCCCCTGGGGAGATATGGAGGAGGCCATGCGCCGGGAGGGACTGCTGCTCTACGGTCTGGAGAGCGGAGACCCCATTGCCGACTTTAATATCATCGGCTTCTCCCTGGGCTATGAGATGGCCTATACTAATGTGCTCAACATGCTGGATCTGGCGGGGCTCCCCCTGCGCTCAGAGGACCGGCCTCAGCTTACCCCCCTGGTGGTGGCGGGAGGCACCTGCTGCTATAACCCGGAGCCTCTGGCCCCCTTTGTAGACTTCTTTGTCCTGGGTGAGGGAGAGGAGGTCACGCTGGAGTATATCGAGCTCTACCGCCAGGCCCGGGAGGAGTGCTGGACCAAGGAGGAGTTTCTTCAGGAGGCGGCCCGGATCCCCGGGATCTATGTTCCATCCTTCTATGAGCCCGTCTATCATTCCGACGGTACTTTGGCCGAAATGCGCATTCAGGAGGGCTCAGGGGCTCCGGAGAGAGTGACCAAGCGAGTGGTTCAGGACATGGACAAGTCCTATTTCCCAGTGAAGACCATCATTCCCTCCACCGAGATCGTCCACGACCGGGTGATGCTGGAGCTGTTCCGCGGGTGTATCCGGGGCTGCCGGTTCTGCCAGGCGGGGTATGTGTACCGCCCGGTGCGAAACCGCAGTCCCCAGCTGCTGGCCCAGTACGGCAAGGCGGCCTGTGAGGACTCGGGCTATCAGGAGATGACCTTGTCCAGCCTCAGCTCCACCGACTACCCCTGTCTGCTGGAGCTGTGCGACGACCTGCTGGACTACTGTGCTCCCCGGGATATCGGCCTGTCCCTGCCCTCTCTTCGGGCGGATACCTTTTCCATGAACCTGATGGAGCGTCTCCAGCGGGTGCGAAAGGGCGGTTTGACCTTCGCTCCCGAGGCAGGGACCCAGCGCCTGCGGGACGCCATCAACAAGAACCTGCGGGAGGAGGACCTGATGCAGTCGGTGCGCACCGCCTTCGCCGGGGGCTGGAGCGGCGTGAAGCTCTACTTCATGCTGGGCCTGCCCACCGAGACCGACGAGGATGTGCGGGGCATCGCCGATCTGGCAAGAAAGGTCTATTTCGCCTGGAGGGAGTGTACTCCCAACAAAGCCAGGGGGGTGCGTATCACCGTGTCCACCTCCTGGTTTGTCCCCAAGCCCCACACCGCTTTTCAGTGGGACGCCCAGATCCCCGTGGAGGAGTACCAGCGGCGGGTGGACCTGCTGCGGGATGAGCTCAAGCGGGACAAGTCCATCACCTACAACTGGCACGATCCCCAGACCAGCTACCTGGAGGCCATCTTCTCCCGTGGAGACCGCCGCCTGGCCGATGTGCTGGAGCGGGCCTGGGAACAGGGGGCCAAGATGGATTCCTGGAGCGAGTACTTTGACTTTGACCGCTGGATGAAGGCATTTCAGGACTGCGGCCTGGACGGGGATTTTTATGCCCACCGGGAGCGGGGCAGGGAGGAGGTCTTCCCCTGGTGCCGCATCGACCCCATGGTTACCACCGATTTTTTGTGGCATGAGCGGGAAAAGTGCTATCAGTCTCAGACTACCCCCGACTGCCGTACCCGCTGCTCCGGATGCGGGGCAAACCGTCTGCTGAAAGGAGGGGTGTGCAATGGCTGACCGTCTGCTGTTCTCCAAAACAGGCCGGGCCCGGTACATCTCCCACCTGGACCTGATGCGCACCTTCCAGCGGGCCTTTGCCCGGGCCAAGATCCCCATCAAACACACCGAGGGCTTCCACCCCCATCCCTTCGTCTCCATCGCGCTGCCTCTGTCGGTGGGCTACTCCAGCCAGTGCGAGATTCTGGAGTTCGGACTGCTGGAGGGGACGGACCCCCTGGAGGTGCCCGAGCGGCTCACCGCCGCCATGCCCGAGGGGATCACCGTCCACCAGTGCTATCCTGCCCAGCGCAAGCTGAAGGAGCTGGCCTTTGTCAACTACATTATGAGCTTTGAGTACCCCGAGGGCCGTCCCCAGGAGTGCGAGCCCGCCCTGGCGGAGCTTCTGGGGAGAGAGAGCCTGGTGGTGCAGAAGAAGTCCAACAAGTCCAAAAAGGGCTATACCGAGGTGGATCTCATCTCCCTGATCCGGGAGTGGAGTGCCGAGTGCCAGAGCGACGCCATGGCGGTGAGCATGGTGGTCTCCGCCCAGAATCCGGGACTCAATCCCGAACTGATCCGCGCTGCCTTCTGTGAGACCTACCCTCAGTTTTCACCCCAGTTCGTTTCCTTCCACAGACGGGAAATTTTGGACCAAGAGGGGAAAATTTTTCGATAAATAACAAAATTCCCCTTGACAAGAGAGAAGAAACATGCTAGTATACCAGCAAGCAAAGGGGAGTAGTCGGCGCGTCACCGGCGCGCGGCACCGGCCAACATCACTGGGGTTTACCCCTGGCCATGCCTGAAACGACAAGACCTGTGTTCTTTTGTAGAACACAGGTCTTTTTGTTTTACTTCTGCTTCTTTTGGGAAGGATAAAAAGAAAGGGAGTAGAAACATGGGATTTGACTTTCTATGGGAAGGTCTGCTGTCCATCACCTGGCAGCAGGCGGTCATGTATGTGGTGGGCGCGGTGCTCATCTGGCTGGCCATTGAAAAGGGCTTTGAGCCTTCGCTGCTCATGCCTATGGGCTTCGGCGCCATTCTGGTAAACCTGCCTCTGTCCGGCGTCATCAATCAGATCAGCGAGGGCGTGGGTGAGACCAACGGCATCATCCAGTGGCTCTTTGAAGTGGGCATCGAGGCCAGCGAGGCTATGCCGATTCTGCTGTTTATCGGCATCGGTGCCATGATCGATTTCGGCCCCTTGCTGGCCAACCCCAAGCTGTTCCTGTGCGGCGCCGCCGCCCAGGCCGGTATCTTCCTCACCATCCTCATCGCCGCATTTTTGGGCTTTGACATCAAGGACGCCGCCTCCATCGGCATCATCGGCGCTGCCGACGGCCCCACCTCCATTCTGGTGTCCCAGACCCTGAAGAGCAACTATGTGGGCGCCATCGCCGTGGCCGCCTACTCCTACATGGCTCTGGTGCCCATCATTCAGCCCTTTGCCATCAAGCTGGTCACCACCAAGAAGGACCGGGCCATGCGTATGCCCTACCAGCCCAAGGGTGTGACCCGCCGTATGCGCATCATGTTCCCCATCTTCGTCACCATCATCGCCGGTCTGGTGGCTCCCGCCTCCGTGGCTCTGGTTGGTTTCCTCATGTTCGGCAACCTGATCCGTGAGTGCGGCGTGCTGACCACCCTGTCCAACACCGCTCAGAACGACCTGGCCAACCTCATCACCCTGCTGCTGGGCATCACCATCTCCTTCTCCATGAAGGCTGACCAGTTCGTCCAGCCTGCCACCCTGATGATCATGGGTCTGGGCCTTGTGGCCTTTGTACTGGACTCTGTGGTGGGTGTTCTCTTTGTCAAGGTTCTGAACATCTTCACCCCCAAGAACAAGATCAATCCTATGGTAGGCGCGGCCGGCATCTCCGCCTTCCCCATGTCCGCCCGCGTCATCGAGAAGCTGGGCCAGGAGGCCGACTCTCAGAATCACCTGCTCATGCACGCCATTGCCGCCAATGTGTCCGGCCAGATCGCTTCTGTGGTTGCCGGCGGCGTGGTCCTGCAGTACTTCACCAACCTGGGCTGATAGGAGGTAACAGATATGACTTCTATTGTTATGATGGCTCTGGAAATGATGGGCCAGGGCATGCTGGGTATCTTTGTAGTGCTGGGTGTCATCGCTTTGTTGGTCGTCCTGCTTCAGAAGCTGGACGGCAGCGGCAAAAAGAAATAACTCCTCCCCCTTCACACAGACGGGCGGCCCGAATCATTCGGGCCGTCCGGCATTTTCGTCTCACAGCGGGCCCGGCCGGCGCCCGACCTACAGCCAGTCGGCCACCACATC
>CALWOR010000107.1 GCA_944383205.1 uncultured Oscillospiraceae bacterium
CGCTCTTCCGATCTCTGAGCGGCCTTTTGGTGACTTTTCCGCCGTGGGAAAAGTCACTCGCCGCCGAAGCGGCGAACCTATCCCAAACACTAAGACAGGAGGAAAGTCCCGTGTCCCAAGTGACAACAAAACCCACCGGCCGCTTTGCCCCCAGCCCCAGCGGGCGGATGCACATGGGCAACCTGTGGTCCTGCCTGCTCTCCTGGCTCTCCGCCCGGAGCGCCGGGGGGCGGATGGTCCTGCGGCTGGAGGACCTGGACCCGGACCGGTGCCGGCGGGAATACTGCGACCAGGTGATGCGGGATCTGGAGTGGCTGGGCCTCAGCTGGGACGGGGAGCCGGTGTACCAGTCCAGGCGGACGGAGGCCTACGCCGAAGCCTTTCGGACACTGGAGGAGCGGGGCCTCATCTACCCCTGCTACTGCACCCGGGCCGAGCGCCTGGCCGCCTCCGCTCCCCACCGCTCCGACGGACTCCAGGTCTACGACGGCCGTTGCGCCCGCCTGACGGCGGAGGAGCGGGAGGAGCTGGAAAAGACCCGCCGCCCCGCCTGGAGGGTGAAGGTGCCCGAAAAAGCCATTGCATTTTGTGATCTTTTGCAGGGAGAATACCGTGAGGATTTGAAAAGGGACTGTGGGGACTTTATTCTCCGCCGGTCCGACGGGGTCTACGCCTACCAGCTGGCAGTGGTGGTGGACGACGCCATGATGGGGGTCACCCAGGTGGTAAGGGGGAGCGACCTGCTCTCCTCCACCCCAAGACAGCTGTGGCTTCAGGAGGAGCTGGGCCTGCCCCGCCCGGACTACGGCCACCTGCCCCTGCTCCTCTCCCCGGAGGGGCGGCGGCTGGCCAAGCGGGACCGGGACTTGGAGCTGGGAGAGCTTCAGCGGCGGTACACCGCCCCGGAGATCGTGGGGACCCTGGCACACGCTGCTAACCTCATGGACCGCCCCCAGCCCATTACTCCCCAAGAGCTTATCCCCCTGTTTTCCTGGGATAAGATACCAAGGAAAGATCTGGTCTGGACATTGCACTAAGAAAACCCCCGCCATGATGAGACCATCATGGCGGGGGTTTTGACTGTCAAAAGGGGGCTTACATTTTTACCTTGACCACTGCCTTGCGGCAGGTCATGGGCGCGCCCACGGCGATGCCGGGGGCGTGGGCGTCACCGGGGAAGAGGACGGCGAACTTGCCCGGGGTGAGGATGACCCGGGAGGGGGCGGGGCCGTGGTGGAGCCAGATGTCCCCCTCGGGCCGGGCCTCGGCAATGCCGGTCATCTCCTCCAGGGGAGCCACATCCATGGCCTCCACGCCGGAGAGGATGCACTGGATGTCGATGTACTTTTTGTGGGACTCGGGGGTGGGATTTTCCGGCTTGTTCTCATAGGTCTGGAGGAAGAAGAACAGGTCCTCTCCATCCACCTCGTACCGCTTGTCTTCCATCTGGGAGAAGTCGGTCTCGGCCAGGAGCTTCAGACCCTTGTATACGCCGGGGTGGATGCCCTGATAGGCTTCGATGTGCGTTAAACTGTCGTAGATCATATCTGTTCCCGTCCTTTCATCTTTTGACATTTAGCCGCTGATCTTGCTGTGCTCCGATGCACCGGTTCCAAATGAGTTCCCATCGGCACAGACTTTGCTTCTGTGCTGAGCCAGACCCTGGAAAAAGTCTGGTTTTGCAAGATCCTCTATTGTTTTATCATAGGAGGACAGTGTGTATCAGATCAGATGTAAGTTTAGTATAGCACACGGGCTTTCCCGTCCGCAATAGAAAATGCCTTGGAAACAGTTAATCATCCAGTCTTTCCCGTTGGAGAAAGGAATGCCTTAAAATATGGTGAAAAGGCAATAAAAAACCGTTGCGGAGCACAGGCTGCCGCAACGGTGCGTCACATATACTTGAAATAGAGAAGTAAAATCAATGGGATGAAAATACAGGCCACCACCACCGGGAACCACCGCTTCAGCCTTACGGCCAGCACTACGGCAGCCAAAGCGCACCACACCACCAAAATGCGGAAGAGCATCCGGACGAGAGCGGACAGCCGGGTCATGGAAGGCCACAGCTCGATGAACATCAGGCCGGCTGTCAGCACGAGCAGTCCGGGCAGGAGGCAGAGGATAATGTCTCCGATTTTGTTGAACAGGGCATGGACCCGGCCGCTGGGTTTGGGGCCCTGCCGCTGAAGAAACGGGCCAGGAAACAGGAAATAGATTTTCACGGTAAGTCCCTCCCTCGATCTGTGAGCTTCGAAAAAGGAACTTTTTCCAGACTGGCGCCTGATTAGGCCGCATCTGCCGATTTCTTGACAAATCCGCGATGGGGCGCTAGACTGATATTATAATTGTTCCGATCCTTCAAAGCATCACCTGCGACTTGTTCTGACTATGGATTGGGACTCCCCCCCGCTGAGTTGCCGCTCAGCGGGGGTCCTTTTTTGTGCACGAAAAAAACGGTCCCTCACTGGATCGGTCGACCCAGCGGAGAACCGTGATGTTCAGAAAGTCGGACATACCTCCGAATTGGCTGTATTTCTTATTGTGTGCAATTCGGACGACTCCCCAGGCACAGCTCCCCCCGGTTCCGACACGATCCCGCTTTCTTCGCGCTTATACGGATATCCATCGTTAAGCACCTCCGAATAACGAGATTTCATAAGCCACTGTCATATCTTCGGTTTTAGTATAGCATGGCCTGGGGGAAAAGGCAATAAGGGAATTTTAATAGCCGAAGAAGTTGTTTGTTCATTTTCCTGTGAATAAATTTCTGGTAATGCTGAGACCATTCAAGTGGCAATGAAAGAGAGCGGCTGGCTGCCTGCAAAAACGGCCTCGGCGGAGAAGGGAGAACACCTTTTCATCTCTCCGCCCAGTCGGGCTGATCCGACGACCGGAAGAAGAAGGGCGAAAGACACGGGGGGAGCGCTTGCAGGAGTGCAAAAAAACATCAGCCCGTCAGGGGACGGGCTACCTCGGTACGGGCTTAAAATTTGTCATTTTGCACAGAATGATGATTACTCCTTGCTACTTTTGTGGATGTACTATATAATATCATTATAATGAATCCGTAAAGCGGACCGGAAGGTTCGACAAGGAACATCAAAACAACCTCGAAATAAGGAGTTGCCATGGCTTTACTGTATGAAAAGATCATTGAGAATCATGCGATGATCGATGCGGTCCGAATCCGCAAAAACGCCGAGGCTACGGTGGAGTTACTGAAGGACGACCTGGGGATCTCCCGTACGACTGCCGATAAAATATGTGCGGCACTGTTGGACGACGAACATCAGATTCTTGCAAGAACGAATAGAAAACTTGTACTGCTGGGAACGGTCAGTTACTTTCTGGGGATCAGCATTGGCAGCAAGCACATCCGCGTGGTATTGCTGGATTTGAATTTTGAGCCGGTCCCCATCAACTGGGTGGAACAGGGCCTGGGGATCTCCGGACTGAGGGACGGGGCGCTGGGATACCTTGAGGAGGAGTCGGACACCATCAGCCTTGCATATCAGACGCCCTGCGGCACGGAATTTGAGGGGCTGCGTACCGTCATCTCCACCTTGACCGCCCGGTTCCTCCAGCGCGCCTGCAGCGGGGCGCAGGAGCCCTTTCCGCTGATGGGCGTCGGGTTTTCCGTGTGCGGCCCGGTGGACTACGAGGCCGGGATCTGGCGGTCCTCACCGCGGATGAAGGCAATACAAAACATCACCATTCTGGATCTGATCGGGTACGATAATCAGAGAATGGCCGACGAAATGGGGATCTTCATGTCCATTGACCACAATGCCAAGGCGGCGGTGGTGTCGGAGTACCAGAACTTGCTGGAAACACACAGCGGGAAATATTCGGAAGATATCGCCCTCATCTACATCGGGAGCGGCGTGGGGTCAGCTGTGGTCATGGACCACGCGCTGCTTCGCGGGAGCCAAAATCTGTCAGGAGAGATCGGCCACATCAAAATTTTGGTAGAGGAACAGCCCGAAGGGGGGCTGGTCACGAAGACAGTGGAGGAATGTCTGGTCCCCCTGGAGGAGTGCGCTGATCCGAAGGAGGCCAGGGAACTGTATGTCCGGTATATCCCCTATGTCCTGAACATCGTCAACTGTATGCTGGGGGTCGACCGCTTTATCCTGGTGGGACACAGCATCGCCCAGAGCAAGGATATCATCCCGTCCATCATGGCTGAGCGGATCAAGTTCACTGTCTCCTCCACCCAGAAGTACTGTATCGCAGAAAATGGACGGGGGGAGGCAAGTACTGCTGCCATCGGAGCGGCAATGGAGGCATATTACTCTTTATGCGGCTATGATATCAGACAAAACGACTGCAATCGGATCAATCTTGCCCGGGACCTCAGATGGAGAACTGCCAAATGATCTCCTGCCGGCATGTCCCGGGGCAGGGCGAAGCGCCCTGTTTTAGAGGGAGTGCGGGGATTGGATTTTTCCAGTTCCAAAATCCCGGCCAGTTACCATTCCGCCTTTTGTGACAGAAGCAAAAAAGAGGGCATTCACGGATGTTCCGCGAATGCCCTCTTGTCATTTTCAGCAGGATGTTATGTCTGTTTTGGACGATACATTGTTGTCGTTACTTGTCCTCCAACAATTTATTCAGCTCGTGCATAAAGGTGTTGATGTCCTTGAACTGGCGGTATACCGAGGCGAAGCGCACATAGGCCACCTCGTCCAGCTTCTTCAGCCGCTCCATCACCAGCTCGCCGATCTGGGCGGAGGGGACCTCCCGCTCCATCTGGTTCTGGAGCACCTGCTCGATCTCCCCCACCAGCTCCTCCAGGGCGTGGTAGGGCACCGGACGCTTCTCACAGGCCCGGATAAGGCCCCCCAGAACCTTGTTCCGGTCAAAGCTCTGGCGGCTGCCGTCCTTTTTTACCACCATGAGGGGGAGGCTCTCCATAGTCTCGTAGGTGGTGAAGCGCTTGTGACAGGCCAGGCACTCCCGGCGGCGGCGGATGCTGGCCCCCTCGTCGGCGGGGCGGGAGTCCACCACCTTGCTCTCGGGATAGGCGCAGTAGGGGCATTTCATGTCCGACACCTCCTGTTGTGGCAATTTGGTATTTTACCGAATTATACCACAAAATAGCGGAAGGCGCAAGATTTTAACGCCATGTACGCCCCCTTTTCCGGGGCCTATCTCAGAGGGTGTGCAACCCGGTCACACCCTGACCTTTACCACCACCTTGCGCACCCTGGTGGGGGCGTCCCAGGCCATGTTGGGGGCGTGGGCGTCGCCGGGGAAGAGGGCGGCAAACTTGCCCGGAGTGAGGATGATCTTGGTGTCGGCGGGGCCGTGGTGGAGGCAGATGTCCCGCTCCGGGTGGACCTCGGCCACATCAGTCATTTCCTCCCGCAGGCCGACCCCCAGTGCCTCCACCCCGGAGAGCAGGCACTGAATGTCGATGTACTGATCGTGGGTCTCGGGGGTTGGGTTGTCGGGCTGGGTCTCGTAGGTCTGGAGCAGGAAGTAGAGCTCCTTCCCGTCCACCTCATGCCAGCGGTCCTCCAGCTGGGAGAAGTCGGTCTCGGCCAGCAGCTTCAGGCCCCGGTAGAGGCCGGGATGGGTGTTTTTGTACACATCAATGTGGTCCAGGCTGTCAAAAATCATAGTCTCGTCCCTCCTGTATCAGTTCCCCTTATGGCGGGGGGGGGGACGGCGGGAGCAAACTCCGGGCGCCGCCTCTTTGGTATCATAATACTACAAAAGGTCGGGGGAGGGAAGGGACGAAGGGGGTATTTGGAAGATCATTTCTCCTGAAAACCGGAAATGTCGGGCAGGGCGGTGTCCCAGTCCTTCTGAAACTCCGTCATCATGGCCCAGTACCGCTTGGGCATATGGGTCATGCGGCACTTGGGGTTATACCGGCCTTCAATGGCGATGGCGTCGTAAAAGCCCCGCCACAGCTTCCGGTAGGCAAGTTCCTCCTGGTCCGGGTCCCCGGCCTGGAAGTCCTCCACCGGCAGGATGGCCCAGCCCTCCGCCCGGGAGAAGAGGGCCTCGCGGTGGGTGCGGTCGTGGAGGACCAGGTTTTCTCCGGGGTACCGCCCCCGGAAGTGGGGGCGCAGGAGGGGAAGGACCCGGTTTTTGGGCTCGATCTCCCCCACCAGGATGCCGCTGAGCTCTGAGAAGCGGACAAAGCCCTTATACTGGTGGGCCTCGCTGTTCAGATGCTGTACCGCCCGGCGCACCGTGTCCACCGTGGGGTCGGTGAGGTCCCGGACGAAGCCCGGACCCCGGTCATAGCCCATGCGCACAAACCGCCACAGCCACAGCTCCTTTTCCTTCAGGCAGGTGAGAAACCCCCGCACGAACAGGTCCCGCCCTGTGGGCCCCAGCTTTTTGTCCAGAGAGCGGTAGACCCGCATGGCGTGCTCCTCGTGGGTGGGAATGGTGCGCAGGGGGTAGAGGGAGCAGGCGGGGTCCTCCGGGGTGCGGAACTCCACCGGCTCCTCCCTGTGGACATAGCTCTCGAACACACAGGTGAGAAAGCCCCCGAAGGTGCCGTCATAGTTGCAGCATACCTGGGTCCAGGCCATAGATTTCACCTCCTAAACCACCGAATCAAACAGAGACAG
>CALWOR010000108.1 GCA_944383205.1 uncultured Oscillospiraceae bacterium
AGGTACTCCAGGGGATAGATGGCCAGGGCCATGGCGGTGAGGAGCACGGTCTGCCGGGTGCGCCATTTGAGAAGCCGACGGTCCAGCCCCTGGTCGGGCCGCTGGTACTTGGCGGCCAGGGCGGCGCAATCGGTGATCAGCTGGAAGTGGAAGTACACACTGGCCAGACTGATGATCAGCTCTACCACTGGAAACCGCCCATCCAGGGTGGTGCCCAGCCAGGAGGCCAGCCAGTCTCCCAGCTTCCACGCCATCAGCAGCGTGCCCAGGGGCCGGAGAAGCTCCAGGTCCCGCCGCTCCTCCGTGAGCAGCTTGATGGCTGAGAGGAAGAGTAGGTATCCCACAAAGGCGGGCAGGATGCTCACCGAGCCCAGATTGAAATCAAAGTACAGGAAGAAATATCCCCAGGCCGCCCTGGACAGGGCGTCATACATGGTTTGCCGGTGGGTCATTGTGCCGCCCCTCCTTCCTGGAGGCGGAGGGTGAGCTCCGCCGCCTTTTTACCGTTGATGTAGAGGTCGGCGGCAAAGGAGTCCGGGAGCAGAAAATCGTCTGTACTCAGGTGTCCGCCGCTGCCTCCGCCATCCATAGAGACGATGGGTCCCCAGTCCGGGTCCAGAGATCGGCTGGACCAGCACTCACCGGTGGAGGAGCTGCCGCCGCCGCTTCCTATGCCAAGGGGCTGGAGAGAGGGACGCTCCTCTCCAGCATCCATAGGGGCGACAGAGAGGCCAAGGTGGGTGATAGCAGTCTTTTCCTCCTCGGTGCCCAGAAAAATACACTGGCTCCACAGGCTATGATAGATTTCATCAAACTGGGCCCCCGGCTTAGGTACTGTGTCAAAGGTGGTAGTAGGGCCAAAGAACCAGCTGGTGCCGCTGGTCTGCTGAATGGTGTTGTCCACAACCACACTTTTCTGGAAATGCACCTCCACCCGGAAGTTTTCCGCTGTGCCCGAGTAGACATAGGAGGGCAGCTCCTCCACGCCCCAGAGCATGGAGGCCTCCTGTGCCTCCACGGTCCGGACCTCGCCCTGCCCCGTGACTACCCAGCGGTTCCCTTCCTTCTGGACAAGCACCTGCTGGTATGCCAAATACATCATATTCTCTTTCCACTGCCCGTCGGGCGCCCCGTTGAGCTTCACCGCCACCAGGGCCTGGTAGGCATCCGTCCCGGAGGGCTCCAGATTGTAGATGTAATAGCCCTCGCTCCGGTCGGGTTCTATGGGCAGCCCTGTGTCCCAGGTGGGCCAGAGGCCCTCCTCCTGCCGGTCACGCATGATCCGGGCGATCTCACTTTGCTGCTCCATGGGGGCGCACATGGCCCGGTAGGCTCCGCTTTGTACCAGCAGGGACTTGCCGTAGGCGTCCAGAGCCCCGGCCATGGTGGTACACCAGGTGGTGCGGGCGGAGGCCAGGGACAGGTCGATGTCGGCCCGGCCGGACAGCCGCCCGCCCTCGTTGTACACGCTCACCGCCCGGCTGCCGAAGACCAGGGGGGCGGCCAGCATGAGGGCGGCGCACACGGACACCAGGGCCATCCCCGCCGGGTAGCGCTTGAAGCGGACGATGGCCTCGATCCGCCTGCGGATGTTCTTGCCCCCGTTGGAGGCGGAGGAGGTGCCCGGAGAGCGGGCATATTTCTCATTGGCCATGGACAGGAGGATCTGGCCGTATTCCCGCCGGTCCTCCCCCTCCAGCCGCTCCAGCACCCGCTGATCACACAGGGACTCCAGGTCGTTGCCCGCCTCATCGGCGCAGTACCAGAGGAGGGGGTTGCACCAGTGGAGGCACCGGAGCAGGCAAATGAGAATGCCCCATACCACATCCCGGTGCTTCAGATGGAGCAGCTCGTGGAGGAGCACCTTGTCCTCCACCGCTTTCCCGGCGGGGAGGGCCAGCACGGGGGAGAAGACCCCGCAGACAAAGGCGGAGCCCAGCCCCTCCACCTCCACGCCCCGGCAGGCGGGGAGGTGGTACCGATCCGCCACGGCCTGGATACGCCCGGCAGTCTCGGGGCTCACCGGGCGGCCATGTTTCAAGGCCAGCCTCAGGCGGACATAGGCGAGAAGATACCGCCCCAGGAGGAACAGGACCCCCAGCACATAGACCCAGTAGAGCCAGTCAAACACCGTGGCGGGCGGGGTCAGGCTGGGCAGGGGGACGGGGGCGGTGACCCGGGTAAGGGTATAGGAGCCGGTGAGGAGGGATTTCAGCGCCTCCACCCACATGGGCCAGTTGAGCAGGGCGTACCGCCCCCACAGCCCCGCCGGGATGAGCAGCACCAGCCCAAGGATGCCCCACACGGAAAACTGCCACCGGGGGGAGAGCTTGTCCCGAAACATGGCCTTGACAATGAGCAGCAGCACCGCCGCCCCCGAGGCAGTGAGGGTCTGAAGGAGAAATGCCCAAAAATCCCCCACGGCTCACACCTCCATCTCGTCCAGCAGCTGCCGCAGCCGCTCCCGCTCCTGGGGGGAGATGGTCTCCTCCTTCAAAAAGGCGGCGATCAGGTCCCCGGCGGAGCCCTGGTAGACCCGCTGGAGAAAGCTGCGCCGCTCCAGGGCCTGGCAGTCCGCCCGGTCCAGGGCGGCCCGGTAGCGGTGGGGGGAGGGCTCCTTGTCAATGGCCACCAGGCCCTTGGCCTCCATGCGGGTGAGATAGGTCAAAACGGTGTTCCGGTTCCAGCCGGTGTGAGGGCGCAGGGCCTCCACCAGCTGCCCCAGCTCTGCCCCGCCGGTCTCCCAAAGGGCGCTGAGTACCGTCCACTCCCGGTCAGAGAGCTTATCCATAAACATACCTCCTACAGGTGTAGTACAATATCATACTACACCTGTAGGAGGCTTCTGTCAAGATGTTAAATTGGGAGGCTGTTCCAGAGACGCTTTACAGGCCCTGGGCAATCATGGCCTCGGAGATCTTCTTGAACGCGGCGATGTCGTTGCCGGCGATGAGGTCGTAGCCCAGGCCGTACTCCTCGGCGGCGGCGGCAGAGGCGTCGTAGATGGAGCTCATGATGTCCCGGAGCTTCTGGTCCACCTCGGCGGGGGTCCAGTTGTAGCGGATGGAGTTCTGGGCCATCTCCAGAGCGGAGACCGCCACGCCGCCGGAGCCGGAGGCCTTGGCGCCGGCAGTGAGGATCTTGGGGCTCAGGCGCAGCAGCTTGAGGGCCTCGGCGGTGGCGGGCATGTTGGAGCCCTCCACATAGTAGCGCACATCGTTGGCCAGGATACGCACCGCATCCTCCACATCCAGCTCATTCTGGGTGGCACAGGGAATGACCACATCCACCGCCACCTCCCAGGGCTTCTTGCCCGGGAAAAAGGGGACGCCGAAGCGGTCGGCATAGGCGGAGACCCGGTCCTGACCCTTGGCGCGCATCTCCAGCAGGAAGTCAAACTTTTCCTGGGTGCTGACACCGGCGGGGTCGTAGATGTAGCCGTCGGGGCCGGAGAGGGTGACCACCTTGGCCCCCAGCTCGGCGGCCTTGCGGCACACGCCCCAGGACATGTTGCCGAAGCCGGACACGGCGATGGTCTTGCCCTTAATGGTGTCCTTCTGGTGCTCCAGCATCCGGGCCAGGAAGTACACGGTGCCGAAGCCGGCGGCCTCCAGACGGATCTTGCTGCCGCCATAGGTGAGGCCCTTGCCGGTGAGGGCGCTGCTCTCCGCCTTGCCCATCAGACGCTTGTACTGGCCGTACAGGTAGCCGATCTCCCGGGCGCCCACGCCGATGTCGCCGGCGGGCACATCGGTGTCGGAGCCGATGTAGCGGTACAGGGCGTTCATGAAGGACTGGCAGAAGCGCATGATCTCACGGTCGCTCTTGCCTCTGGGGTCAAAGTCGGCACCGCCGGCGGCGCCGCCGATGGGCAGGCCGGTGAGGGCATTCTTGTAGGTCTGCTCAAAGCCCAGGAACTTTACCACCGAGGGGGTGACGCCGGGGTGGAAGCGCAGGCCGCCCTTATAGGGGCCGATGGCGCTGTTGAACTGGACACGGTAGCCGTGGTTGGTGTGGGCCACGCCCTTGTCATCCACCCAGGGCACCAGGAACATAAACATACGGTCGGGCTCTACCATGCGGGTGAGCAGATCCAGCTTCTCATAGCGGGGATCGTCCAGAGCGGGGTCGATCATCTCCAGCCAGCTTTGCACGCACTGGAGATACTCCGGCTCGTGGGCGTACCGCTGCCGCAGCTGGGCGGCGACACGGACAGCATATTCATTCATAGTGAGACCTCCTTTACACCAGGCCGTAAGCCAGCATGGAGTCAGCCACCTTCAGGAAGCCCGCGATGTTGGCGCCCGCCACCAGGTTGCCGGCCATACCATACTGGGCGGCGGCGTTGGAGGCGTTGTGATACAGGTCGGTCATGATGGTCTTCAGGCGGCTGTCCACCTCCTCGAAGGTCCAGGAGAAACGCATGGAGTTCTGGCTCATCTCCAGGGCGGACACGGCTACGCCGCCGGCGTTGGCAGCCTTGGCGGGGGCGAAGAGGATACCGGCCTCCTGGAGGGCGTCAACGGCCTCGGGAGTACAGGGCATGTTGGCGCCTTCGGCCACGGCAAAGACGCCGTTGGCGATGAGGGCCTTGGCGGCCTCTCCGTTGAGCTCGTTCTGAGTGGCGCAGGGCAGAGCGATGTGGCAGGGGACGGTCCAGATCTTGGAGCAGCCCTCAAAATACTGGGCGCTGGGCTTGCGCTGGACATACTCCTTGATGCGCTTGCGCTCCACTTCCTTGATCTGCTTGATGAGGCTGAGGTCGATGCCCTCGGCGTCGTACACATAGCCGTTGGAGTCGGACATGGCCACCACCTTGCCGCCCAGCTGGGCGGCCTTCTCACAGGCATAGGTGGCCACATTGCCGGAGCCGGAGATGACTACGGTGGCCCCGTCAAAGCTGCGCCCGGCGTCCTTGAGCATGTTGTCGGCGAAGTAGCACAGGCCGTAGCCGGTGGCCTCCTTACGGGCCAGGGAGCCGCCGTAGGTGAGACCCTTCCCGGTGAGCACGCCGGTAAACTCGTTGCACAGGCGCTTGTACTGGCCGAAGAGGTAGCCGATCTCCCGGGCGCCCACGCCGATGTCGCCGGCGGGCACATCGGTGTCGGGGCCGATGTACTTGAAGAGCTCATTCATAAAGGACTGGCAGAAACGCATGACCTCGGCGTCGGACTTGCCCTTGGGGTCAAAGTCGGAGCCGCCCTTGCCGCCGCCGATGGGCAGGCCGGTGAGGCTGTTCTTGAAGGTCTGCTCAAAGCCCAGGAACTTGATGATGCTCTCATTGACGGAGGGGTGGAAACGAAGGCCGCCCTTGTAGGGGCCGATGGCGCTGTTGAACTGGATGCGGTAGCCGCGGTTTACATGGATGTTGCCCTGGTCGTCCTCCCAGGGGACACGGAACTTGATGGTACGCTCGGGCTCGATGAGGCAGTCCATGACGCCTTCCTTGATCAGCTCGGGACGGGCGTTGCACACAGGGGCCAGAGAGGCGAGGACCTCCCGGGCTGCCTGGTGGAACTCAGGTTCGTTGGGGTCCCGCTGGATGATCCGCTCCATAAGTCCATTTAAATATTCATTCTGAATGCTCATTTGCCAATTCCTCCCAATACCTTCATTTGCCGGTCGCTAACCGGATCGGAAATGACTTCCAATCAAACCCAGTGAATTAACGACTTAGCGTAATAAAGTTATACCACCACGAAATTTGCAAGTCAAGAGAAAAAGACTTGCAAAAAAATGTTTGTAGGATGCGTAGAAAATATCAAATCAGCCAAAAGAAACTTCTCCGATTTTGCCATTGTGAATAAAAGACCGGCCTTTGGGAGGGCCGGTCATGAAAAACAGACATAGACTCATTGTTTTTTTGCAGGATTTTGACGGTTGATGAGGACCACGGCCCCCAGGATGGCGGCCATACCCAGCAGCTTGAAGGGGGTGATGGCCTCACGGTAGGCCAGAATGCCAAGGGCGGCGGCCACAAAGGGCTCCACGGTGGCCAGAATGGCCGCCCGGCCCGGCTCGGCAACGCGCAGTCCGTCGGTGTAGAGCACATAGGGGAGGGTGCAGCACAATAGGCCGATGCCCAGGGCCCCCACCCATGCCTGCCAGCTGCCCAAAGCGGACAGGATGCCTCCCACTCCCGCCAGGGGAAGGGAGAAAACGGTGCAGAAAAGGAAGGAGTAGAAGCTGATGGTGGCCGGGGAGTACTTTTTCAGGGCGAATTTGCTGAAAATGGAATATAGGGCGTACCCAAAGCCAGAGCCCAGGCCCAGGAGGACGGTCAGGGGGGAGACCGACTCCTGTCCCAGGGGAAACAGGCCGGTGACCAGGGCGCACCCGGCGAAGGTCACTCCCAGGGCCAGCAGCTTCAAGGGGGTGATGGACTCGTGAAAGAACAGGGCGGACATGAGGGTGACGAACACCGGGGAGGTGTAGAGCAGTACCGCCGCCACCGACATGGAGCTGCGGGAGATGGTGCTGAAGTAGCACCAGTTGAAAAACAGCATGGAGCACACCCCGGTGCCGAAGAAGTAGTACCAGTCCCTGGG
>CALWOR010000109.1 GCA_944383205.1 uncultured Oscillospiraceae bacterium
GAGCATTCCCATTTATGGGGATGCGAACGATACGGAGCTTGTGACGACGAAATCGAGGCCCGGCTTGCGTGCTATCCTTCTCGAAAAAGTGGCTATGCCACTTTTTCGACGGTCTTAGCCCTTCACCAGGGCGGCGGTGTCCATGGCGATCATGAGCTCCTCGTTGGTGGGGATGACCAGGACCCGGACCTTGGCATCCTCGGTGGAGATGTCGATCTCCTGGCCGCGAAGCTTGTTCTTCTCCTGGTCGATCTTGATGCCCATGAACTCCAGACCGGCGGTGATGTTGGTGCGGTTGCCCGCGCCGTTCTCGCCCACGCCGGCGGTGAAGATCACCGCGTCCACACCGCCCATGGCGGCGGCATAGGAGCCGATGAGCTTCTTTACGCCATACTCAAAGACCTGGATGGCCAGAGCGGCCCGGTCGTTGCCCTCCTCAGCGGCGGCCTCCAGATCACGGAAGTCGGAGGAGACGCCGGAGATGCCCTGGACGCCGGACTTCTTGTTGAGCACATTGAGCATTTCCTTGATATCCATGTTGTACTTGTCCATCAGGTACTCCATGATGCCCGCGTCGATGTCGCCGGAGCGGGTGCCCATGGGCAGGCCGGCCAGGGGGGTGAAGCCCATGGAGGTGTCCACACTCTTGCCCCCGTCGATGGCGGTGACGGAGGAGCCGTTGCCCAGGTGGCAGGAGATGAGCTTCAGCTCCTCAATGGGCTTGCCCAGCATGGCGGCGGCACGGCCGGCCACATACTTGTGGGAGGTGCCGTGGAAGCCGTAGCGGCGGACCTTGTCCTGGGTATAATACTCATAGGGCAGGGCGTAGGTGTAGGCCACAGGGGGCATGGTCTGATGGAAGGCGGTGTCGAACACGGCCACCATGGGGGTGCCGGGCATGAGGGCCTGGCAGGCCTTGATGCCGATGATATTGGCGGGGTTGTGCAGGGGGGCCAGGGGGTTGCACTCCTCAATGGCAGCCATGACCTCGTCGGTGATGAGCACACTCTTGGCAAACTTCTCGCCGCCGTGGACCACCCGGTGACCCACAGCGTCGATCTCCTTCATGGATCCGATGACGCCGTTGGCCGGGTCAACCAGGGCGTTGAGCACCGCCTGGATAGCCTCGGAGTGGGTGGGCATGGCCACATCGGCCTCCTTGATGGCCTGCTTGCCCTCGGGCTTGTAGGTGAACTTGCCGTCGATGCCGATGCGCTCGCACAGGCCCTTGGCCAGCACCTGCTGGGTCTCGGGGTTGAGCAGCTGATACTTCAGAGAAGAGCTGCCGGCGTTGATGACCAGAATGTTCATGGGAATCGTCTCCTTCACACTTCAATTTTAAACATGGTCCGGGTTGCCTTGGTGTTCCAAATGTACTACAATAAAGGCACGCCTAGTTTATGATCGTATTTTACCGCTCTTTTTTAAGAAAGACAACCGGTTTTCTAAAAAAAAGGAAGATAATCCATCAGGAGGTCAACCTCATGCAGGTAATTGGCATCGTTGCCGAATATAATCCCTTCCACACCGGCCACGCCTACCAGATCAAGGCCGCCCGGTCCGCTCTGAAGGATGAGAGCGCCGTAGTGGCCGTGATGAGCGGCAACTGGGTCCAGCAGGCCGACTGCGCCATCGGGGACAAGTGGATGAGGACCAGGCTGGCCCTCATGGGGGGCGCCGACCTGGTGCTGGAACTGCCCACAGTGTGGGCCACCGCCTCGGCGGAGGGCTTTGCCCGTGGGGCTGTAAGGCTTCTGGATGGGAGCGGTGTGGTGGATGTGCTCTCCTTCGGCAGTGAGCTGGGAGATGTGAAGGCCTTGGAGGACCTTGCCCTTTGCCTGGACTCCCCTGCCAGCCAGGATGAGATGGTCCGGCTGGCCGGACAGGGACTGCCTTTCGCCCGGTGTCGGCAAAAGGCGGTGGAGGCCATTTTGGGTGAGCGGGCCGCCTCTCCCCTCTCCCGGCCCAACAATAACCTGGGTGTCGAGTACATCCGTGCCCTCCACGCCCTTGGCTCCTCCATCCGTCCCATGACGGTCCTGCGCCGGGGCTCCATCCACAACGGGGTGGTATTCGGCCGGGACGAGACGGGGGCTCCCCTGTCCGGCCCCGCCGCCATGGCCATGCCTCAGTTTGTCTCCGCCACCCAGATCCGTCTGGACCTGCTGGAAGGGCGCTGGGACCAGGCTGAGCCCTACCTGGTCCCGGGGGGCCGTGACCTGCTGGAGGGCAGCACTGTTGGCCTGCCGGGACTTCAGCGGGCGGAGCGGGCCATCCTGGCCAAGCTCCGGACCATGACCGCCGGGGACTGGGCCGCCCTCCCTGATTCAGGGGCCGCCGAGGGCCTCCCTCAGCGGCTGGAGCGGGCGGGGCGGCAGTGTGTCGACCTCCAGGAGTTCTTTGATCTTGTGAAGGTCAAACGCTTTACCTACGCTCGTCTAAGCCGTCTGGTGCTCCGTGCCTATCTGGGGATCACGGCCCGGGAGATTCCAGACGCTCCCCCTTATCTCCGGGTATTGGGCTTCAACGGGCGGGGCCGGGAGGTCCTCAGAATGATGAAGGAGCGCGCCGCCCTTCCCATCCTCACCAAGCCAGCCCACGCCCGGCAGCTCTCTCAGGAGGGGCAGCGGCTGTTTGCGCTGGAGAGCCGGTGCACCGACCTGTACGATCTGTGCTTCGCCCAGGTGCCGCCCCCCGGCCGGGAGTGGCGGACAGGACCGGTGGTGCTGGAGGAGGTAAGATATGGAGGATAGAAACCTGCGCCGTTTTTCGCCCCTCTGGCGCTGGGGCGGGGCGATCGTTCTCCCTCTGGGGCTGATCTGCCTGTTCGAGCTGCTCTCCTCCAACCAGGAACTGATGTCCGCCTGGGTCTTTGGGATCATGACGCCCCTGGAGCAGCTTTTGGGCCGTCTCACCGCACCCGTCCCTTTCTCTGTAGGAGAGGTCCTCCTGTTTCTCTTTCTGGTCTTCTGCTTGGTATGGCTTATCCGAGCGGTGGTGTTGCTGGTGAGGCAGCGTGCCCCGCTTTCCTTCTTTCGGCGGCTGTGCGCCCTGGCGGCGGCACTCCTCTGGATCTGGGCCGGGGTAAACTGGCTGTGGAATGCCGCCCATTACGCTCCCACCTTCTCCCAGCGCGCCGGGCTGGAGACCCAGGGCTATTCGGTGGAGACCCTGGCTCGCGTTACCGAGTGCTTTGCCCGGAATGCCGCCCGCCTGTCCACCCAGGTGACCCGGGATGAGGAGGGTCACTTTACGGAAGATGTGTCCCTCTGCTTTGACCGGGCGGTTGGGATCTACGAAAACCTGACAAGTGAATTTCCTTGTCTCGATATGAAATCAGTGGAAGCCAAGCCTCTGCTATGCTCCAAACTTCAGAGTTCCCTGGGCTTTACCGGTATCTACTCCCCCATCACCGGGGAAGCCAATGTGAATATAGATGCCCCCCGCTGTCTCCTTCCCGCCACCATTGCCCACGAGATGTCCCACCAGCGCATGGTGGCCCTGGAGGATGAGGCAAACTTTGTGGGCATCGCCGCCTGTATCACCAGCGACGACCCTCTCTTCCAATATTCGGGCTATCTCATGGGCCTAATCCACCTGTGCAACGCCCTCTATCCCGTCGCCCCTGACACCTGGTATGAAATCGCCGGGACCCATTTCACCCCTGAGCTGTCCACCGACTGGGACGACAACAACGCCTACTGGGCCCAGCGCTCCTCACCTATGGAGGAGAAGGCTGCCGAGGTGTATGACAGCTTTCTCAAGGGCAACGACCAGGAGTTGGGCATTCGGTCCTACGGGGCCTGTGTGGATCTGCTGGTAGCCTACTTTTCTTGAAAGAAAAGTAGGCAAAAGAACTCTATGCAAAGCTTCCCTTTGCCTCCATTATGAAACGCAAAAAGCCGGCCGTCCACACAGACGGTCGGCTTCGGCTTGTCAAAAAATTTTAGGCCACCAGGTCATACACCAGCCGGACCACCAGCAGGGAGAGGACCACAAAGAACATGGGCCGGATAATCTTGGCCCCGCCCTTCAGCGCCAGGCTGGAGCCCACATAGTTGCCCACGATGCCGCAGATGGCCGCGGGGATGCCGATGGCCCACAGCACTTTCCCCGCCAGGGCGAAGGTCACCAGAGAGGCCAGATTGCTGGCGGAGTTGGCCACCTTGGTGTTTCCCGAGGCAGTGAGCAGGTCAAACCGGCACAGGCCGGTGAAGGCCAGCATGAGGAAGGTGCCCGCCCCCGGGCCGAAGAAGCCGTCATAGGCCCCGATGACCAGGCCGATGCCTAGGGCCATGGTCAGCAGCTGCCCCCGGGTGAAATCGCCGGAGTGGTTTTCGGTGCCGAAATTGCGCTTGAAGATGAGAAAAATGGCCATCACCGGCACGATAGCCAGCAGCAGGTAATAGAGTACCTCCTCGGGCATGATCATATTGAGCCTTGTGCCCACCCAGGCCCCCAGCAGGGCCCCCAGTCCGCCGGCGATGGCGCTGGGCATATGGACCTGGCCCCGCTTCAAAAAGCGGCCGGTGGCCAGGAAAGTGCCGAAGGCATTGCCGCACTTGTTGGTGGCGGCGGCGTTGTGGGCGGGCAGGCCTGCAAGCAGATAGGCCGGCAGGGTGATGAGCCCTCCGCCCCCTGCCACCGAGTCCACCAGCCCCCCCAGGAATACCAGGGGACAAACGATCACCCAAATGTGGATCAGCTCTGTCCATTCCATTGTGCTCTCTCCCGTTTTCGCCCCTCAGGGCTTCTTTTTGATCTCATCCCAGTACCGCTTGGCGGCCTGTTCCGTCTTGTTGTCTCCATACTGGTAGTAGGCCGCCCCCGTCAGGTCATAGGGCAGGTACTGCTGCGCCACCCAGTGGTGGGGGTAGCTGTGGGGATACTTGTACCCCTGCTCCCGTTCCATCCCCGCCGAGTCCGCATGGACATTCTGAAGCTCCCGGGGGATGTCCCCCACCTTTCCGGCACGCACATCGGCCATGGCCCGGTCGATGGCCATACAGGCGGTGTTGGACTTGGGGGCGGTGGCCAGGAGGATCACCGCCTCGGCCAGGGGGAGCCGGGCCTCGGGCAGCCCAAGCTGCAGGGCGTTGTCCACACAGGCCTTTACGATGGGTACCGCCATGGGGTAGGCCAGGCCGATGTCCTCACTGGCCGAGCAGAGGATGCGCCGAATGGCGGTGATCATGTCCCCCGCCTCCAGGAGCCGGGCCAGATAGTGGAGGGCGGCGTCCGGGTCGGACCCCCGCAGGGACTTCATCAGGGCGGAGGCGATGTCAAAGTGGGCGTCTCCCTCTCGGTCATAGCGCATGGCCGACTTCTGAGCGGCGGTGCGAGCGTCATCCAGTGTGACAAGGATTTTCCCTTGCTCCCGCTTGGCGGCGTTCAGCAGCAGCTCGATGGCATTCATGGCCTTGCGCACATCGCCCCCGCAGGCGGAGGCGATATGCTCCCGGACCCCGTCCTCGCACACCACCTCTCCCCCCAGGCGCTGCTGCATAATAGAGATGCCCCTGTCGATGGCGGGGAGTACCTCCTGGGCGGTGATCTGCTTGAACTCAAAGACGGTGGCCCGGGACAGCACCGCCCCGAACACGGCAAAGAAGGGGTTTTCCGTGGTGGAGGCGATAAGGGTGATGCGCCCGTCCTCCATAAACTCCAGCAGGGACTGCTGCTGCTTTTTGTTGAAATACTGGATCTCGTCCAGGTAAAGGAGCACCCCCTCCGGGGCCAGGAGGGTGCCGATATCGGCCATGATGTCCTTGATGTCCGAGATGGAGGCGGTGGTGGCGTTCAGCCGGTGGAGGGGCCGGTTGGTCCGCTGGGCGATGATGTTGGCCACCGTGGTCTTCCCCGTCCCCGAGGGGCCGTAGAAGATGAGGTTGGGGATGTTTCCTCCTTCCACGATCCGCCGCAGCAGGCCGTCCCTGCCCAGAATGTGGGACTGGCCCACCACCTCGTCCAGGTTCTGGGGCCGGATCTCATCGGCCAGAGGACGATATGCCATGGTTACACTTCCCTTCTATCCATCCGCCCCATGCTCTGTTTCCAGGGCGGCGGCGTATCCCTTCAATTTCCTGCGCCGCTCCCGCCAGTCTGGCATAAGGGCGTCCATCTTCTCATAAAATCCCGGGCCGTGGTCGTGGTGGAGGAAGTGGACCAGCTCATGGAGGGCCACATAGTCCCGCAGCTCCTCCGGACACCGGCACAGGGCGGTGTTCAGGGTGATATACCCCTGGGCCCAGTGGCAGTTGCCCCACTGGCTTTTCATCTTCCGCAGCTTTATTTGAGGGACGGCCACCCCCAGGGGCTCCACAAGGGGATAGACCCGGGCTAGGGCCTCCCCCAACAGCCGGGCGCATTCCCCCCTGGACGGGAGGGGCGGCAGCTCCGGCCCGGCCTCCCGGGCCCGGTTCAGGTGGCCCAGCACCCAGCCGCTCTTCTCCCTTAAAAAGTCCTCCGCCCGCTCTGTGGGCAGGTGCCAGGGGACAGAGAGGCGGAC
>CALWOR010000110.1 GCA_944383205.1 uncultured Oscillospiraceae bacterium
GAGGAGGGGGACCAGGTGGAGGAGGGGACCGTCCTCTACACCATCGACGACTCGGATATGTCCAGCACCCTGGAGCAGGCGGAGATCTCCCTGAACCAGTCCCAGCGCAGCTACGAAAACAAACTGGAGGACCTGGAAAACCTCACCGTCACCGCCCCCAAGGCCGGGCGGGTCCTCTCTCTGGAGGTAGAGGCGGGGGACGAGGTCTCCGCCGGACAGACGGTGGCCACCGTGCGCAATTCGGACACCATGTGCCTGGAGGTCCCCTTCCTGGCCGACGAGGCGGAGAACTTCTATGTGGGCCAGAGCGCCCAGGTAACTCTGGACAGCACCTTTGAGACCCTCAGCGGCACGGTGTCCCAGATCTCCGGAAACGACGAAGTGCTCACCGGCAATATGATCGTACGCTATGTGACCATCGATGTGAGCAACCCCGGTGGCCTTTCCACCACTCAGACCGGCTCCGCCACCGTCAACGGGGTGGACAGCGCCTCCGGCGGCACCTTTACATATGAGGCCGAGGAGCCAGTCACTGCCAAGGTCTCCGGCGAGGTCTCTCAGATCCTGGTTTCCGAGGGAAGCTGGGTGGAGAAGAACGGGGCCCTGCTCACATTGACCAGCAGCGACCTGGAGGACGAGATCCAGAGTGCCTCCGAGTCCCTGCGCAACGCCCAGCTGTCCCTGGACAGCCGCTACGATCAGCTGGAGGACTACACCATCACCTCCCCCATCCAGGGTACCATCATCGATAAGAACTACAACGCCGGGGAGATCAGCGAGGCCAACCAGGTGCTGTGCACCATCTACGACCTGAGCTACCTGACCATGACCCTCAATGTGGATGAGCTGGACATCTCCAATATCGCCGTAGGCCAGACGGTGTCCATCACCGCCGACGCCGTGGAGAACACCGTCTACGAAGGGGTCGTCACCAAAGTGAGCGTGGCAGGCACCTCCACCGGCAGCGCCACGACCTATCCGGTGACCATCCGCATTGACGACACCGACGGTCTACTGCCCGGCATGAATGTGGATGCCGCCATCACCCTGGAGAGCGCCGCCGATGTGCTGGCCATCCCCACCGCCGCTCTCAACCGGGGCAATACCGTTCTGGTCACCGCCGACTCCCCCAGCGCCGCCAACGGCACCCTTTCCGAGACCGCCGGCGCCGACGGGGAGGAGTACTACTCCGTCACTGTGGAGGTAGGCACCAGCGACGACAGCTATCTGGAGATCCTTTCCGGCCTCCAGGAGGGGGACACGGTGGTCTATATCCCCACCAGTTCCTCCTCTCAGGGCGGCTTCGGCATGATGGGCGGCGGTATGATGGGCGCAGGCGGAATGCCCTCCGGCGGCATGCCGTCAGGGGGCGGCATGGGCGGCGGCGCCCCCGGCGGACGGTAAGGAGGCCTCTATGAAACCACTCATCGAATTCCAGCAGGTATGCAAATTTTATCCCATGGGGGACACCACGGTGGTAGCCGCCGACCACATCTCCTTTCAGATCTTTCAGGGAGAATTTGTGGCCATTGTGGGCTCCTCCGGCTCAGGCAAGTCCACCTGTATGAATATCATCGGCTGTCTGGATGTCCCCTCTGAGGGCACCTATCTTCTGAAGGGGCAGGATGTGGGCCGGATGAACAAAAATCAGCTGGCCGAGATCAGAAACGAGCTGCTGGGCTTTATCTTCCAGCAATATAATCTCCTCCCCAAGCTCAACCTGGTGGAAAATGTGGAGGTCCCCCTGATGTACGCCGGGGTCCCAAAAAAGGAGCGCCGGGAGCGGGCCAGAACGGCTCTGGAGGAGGTGGGCCTTGGAAACAAATGGCGTCACCGGCCCATGGAGCTCTCCGGCGGACAGCAGCAGCGGGTGTCCATCGCCCGGGCCCTGGTGGGCCACCCCGCGGTGATCCTGGCCGACGAGCCCACCGGCGCCCTGGACTCCCGCACCGGACGGGAGGTGCTGGGAATGCTTCAGGATCTTCACAGTCAGGGACATACTGTGGTCCTTATCACCCACGACAACACCATCGCCGTCCAGGCCCAGCGGATCATCCGCCTGGAGGACGGACATGTGGTCTATGACGGCCCCTCCGACGCCCCCGAGGCGGTGGTCACCCCCCGGGCCGCCGGACGGAAAGGAGGCGCCGGCGCATGACATTGGCCGAATCCCTCCAGCTGGCCCTGAAAAACATCGTCTCCAGCAAGGTCCGTACCTTTCTCACCATGCTGGGCATCATCATCGGCGTGGCCGCCGTTATCGTGATTGTGGGACTGGGCAACGGACTGAAGACCTATGTCACCGACAGCTTCTCCGATATGGGCACCAACACCCTCACCGTCAGCGTCATGTCCCGGGGCTCCACCCGGTCCCTGGATGCAGAGGATATGTACGATATTGTGGCGGAAAACAGCCAGTACCTGGACCTGTGTTCCCCCACGGTGACCATGGGAGGCTTTGTGAAGATCGGCTCGGAGACGGTGAGCACCACCTCCTCCACCGGTGTCAGCGAGGACTACTTTGCCATTGCCAATGTGGCGGTGGCCTCCGGGCGGGGGCTTCAATACAGCGACATGGTGACCCGCTCCAAGGTGTGCGTCATCGGCGCCTACCTGAACCAGGCCTATTTCGGCGGAAACGGAGTGGGACAGACTCTCCGGGTGGGCGGACAGAGTCTGGAGGTGGTGGGCGTGCTGGAACAGCAGGAGGACACTCTGGAGGAGGGTGGCAGCGACGACTGCCTCTATCTCCCCTACACCACCGCCGAGCGTATTTCCGGGGCGGCCAGCAGCTACACCATTACCATGCGGGATGAGAACTACATTGACGAGAGCGTGGCCGCCCTGGAGGCCTCTCTCTACGAGGTCTTTGCCAGCGACGACTACTACACCGTCACCAGTATGGCCGAGATGCTGGAGACCATGACCAGCATGATCAACATTCTGGTGGGCGTGCTGGCGGGCATTGCCGCCATCTCTCTGGTGGTGGGAGGCATCGGCATCATGAACATCATGCTGGTCTCGGTCACCGAACGCACCCGTGAAATCGGAATCCGCAAGTCCCTGGGGGCCAAGGAGCGGTATATCATGGAGCAGTTTGTCATGGAGGCCGCCCTCACCAGCGCCCTGGGAGGGGTGATGGGCATTCTGTTGGGAGATGGACTCTCCGCCGCGGCCTCCATGGTGGTGGCCCGGGTCATGGAGGAGTCCCTCACCGTGGCGCCTACTGTGGGCGCGGTAGCCCTGGCCTTCGGCATTTCCGTGGGCATCGGCATTTTGTTCGGCTATCTGCCCGCCAAAAAGGCCGCCCGTCTCAATCCCATCGATGCCCTTCATTACGATTAAGTCAGGAGTTTTGATCATGAGAAAGCGTATTTTATCCGGGCTTCTTGCCCTGTGTCTCACACTGGGACTTCTGTGTACCGGAGCCGGGGCCGTGAGCGGCAGCTCCAAGCTGGAGGCCATCCGGGTGCTCGGCATTTTAGCCGGGGACGAGGCGGGAAACCTGAACCTTGGCAGCCAGGTGACCCGGGCCCAGTTCGCCGTTATGCTCTCCGCCGCCTCCCCCTACAAGGACACGGTGAGCACCTACGGCAGCGCCCTGTTCAGCGATGTGAAGGGGGACCACTGGGCGGGCGGCTATGTGCGCCTGGCAGTGGAGCAGGGGTGGATGAGCGGCTATGTGGACGGCACCTTCCGCCCCGACCAGTCCATCACCCTGGAGGAGGGCTGTACCGCCCTGCTGCGCCTGCTGGGCTATGACGCCTCCTCCCTCACCGGCTCCTACCCCACCGCCCAGCTGGCCAAGGCGGAAAGTCTGGGGCTGCTGGATGATCTGTCCGTCTCCCGGGGAGACATCCTCACCCGTCAGGACTGCGTGGATCTGTTCTACAACACACTGGTGGCCCAGACCAGCGGAGGTACGGTGTACGGCACCTCTCTGGGTTATACCGTGACCAACGGCCAGGTGGACTACTCCGCTCTGGTCTCCGCTGAAACCAAGGGGCCCTATATCTCCCAGGACGGCTCCCTCTCTCTCCCCTTCTCCCTGAGCTCGGCCACCATTTACCGCAACGACGCCCTGTCCTCCGCCGGCGAAGTGGAGGCCAACGATGTCTACTACTATAACGCCGGCATGTCCACCGTCTGGGTCTACCACGACCGGGTCACCGGCACCCTCACCGCGCTCTCTCCCAGCAAGGTCTCTCCCACCTCCGCCACCGTGGCCGGAGTCACCTATGAGATCGGCACTTCCGAGGCCGCCTACCAGCTCTCCAGCCAGGGCAGCTTCAGCGAGGGGGACATCGTCACCCTTCTGCTGGGCATGAACGGAGAGATCGTCCAGGCGGTGGACCCCCAGGACAGCTCCTCCACCTACTACGGCTCGGTGGTCTCCAGCGTCAAGGGGGCCTCCACCTCCTCCACCAGCAGTTCCTCCACCGCCGCCGCCCAGGTGACCACCCAGGTGGCCTGCACCGACGGCACTCTGCGCACCTTCTACCACAGTGGTACAGCCTTTGACCCGGGGCGGCTGGTCACCGTGACCATCTCTCAGTCGGGCACCACTGTGAAAAGCATGTCCAACAAAAGTCTGGAGGGCACGGTGAGCGCCGACGGCTCCAGTCTGGGCAAATATGAGTTTGCCAGCGGTGTTGAGATCCTGGACACCGACTCGGAGGGTGGCTATGTACGCATCTATCCCTCCCGCCTGGCAGGGGCCAGCCTCTCCGGGGACGATGTGCGCTGCTACACCCTGGATGCCGACGGAAAGATCGACCGGCTGATCCTCAACGAGGTCACCGGGGACACCTTCCAGTACATCTACCTCAGCGGCATTGACGACAGCTCCTCCAGCGACGGCTCCCTCATGAACATCTCCGTGGCATATACCTACATCCTGAACGGACAGGTCACCACCCTCAACAGCAGCGCCAAGTACAGCGTGAAAACCGGCGGAGCTGTCATGCTCTATGAAGACGGGTCCCTCAAGTCCATCCGACAGCTCTCCTCTGTCACACTGGACAGTCTGGACAGCCTGTGGGCCATGTCCGGCAATCAGCAATACCGCCTCTCTGAAGATGTGACGGTCCTCCTCCGGGACGGAACAGGCGCCTCCGGGTACTATGCCGCCTCCCTGTCTCAAATCAACGCGGAGGACTATAAGCTCACCGGCTGGTACGATGACCTGGGCTTCTCCGCCGGAAAACGCATCCGGCTGATCGTGGCTGTTCCCAAGTAAGGAAAAGTCTTCTCCGAGCCCTGATTTTCTCCGATTTTTGGAAGTTTTATCACATATCGGCGTGTTTTTCTTCAGATTTCATGCAGGTTACTCTTGCGAAAATATGGGATCTGGTATAAAATATGTTGAAAGTTTGCCAGGGGTCTCCCGGCAAGCTTGCTGAAGAGAAGAGCAAGGAGGAATTTACTATGGCTACGGCTAAAACCCCCAAGGCCGCTGAGGCCGAAAAGATCCTGAAGGCCGAGGAGACCGTGAAGGTCGAGAAGGCTGAGAAGGTGGAAAAAGCCGCCGTGAAGGAAGAGAAGGCGGCTGAGAAGGTGGAAAAGAAGGCTGAGAAGGTCGAGAAGAAGACCGAGAAGAAGGCCGCCGCCAAGCCCGCTCAGAAGGAGGAAGAAATCTTCGTCCAGTTCGGCAGCGAGGAGTGGAATGTGGCCCAGCTGAAGCAGGCCGCCCAGGACGCCTATGTGGCTGAGGGCCACCGCGCTTCCACCATCAAGAAGCTCTCCGTGTACATCAAGCCCGAGGAGCACAAGGCCTACTATGTGATCAACGAGAAGATCACCGGCAGCGTGGATCTCTGAGCAGAACCGTTACTCCTGTAAAAACGGGAACATCCTGAGGATGTTCCCGTTTTTTTGTCCGCCGCCGTCTTCCGAAAAAAAGAGGGACCGCCCGAATTCGGGCGGTCCCGTCTGCTTATTTAAACTGATTGCTCTCCCGGTCGTAGTCATAACCCAGCGCCGCAAGCTTGGCGCACAGGTCCTCCAAACACACATCCTCCAGGGCACACAGCTCCTCCAGACAGGAGCAGCCGTCCCGCAGGCGGGTGTTGACCACACTGAGCAAAATCACAGGGTCCTGGGGCAGCATAGTCCCTCCATCAGCCCGGAGGCCAGGTCATATCCCGGCCGGACAGGACATGGAAGTGGAGATGGGGGACGGACTGGCCGGCCTGCTCGCCGATGTTGGAGACCACCCGGTAGCTCTCCAGGCCCAGTTCTTTCGTCACCTTGGCGATGACAGCGAAGATGTGGGCCACCACGGTGGCGTTTTCCGGGGTGACCTCCGCCACAGAGGCGATGTGGGCCTTGGGGATCACCAGGAAATGAGTAGGCGCCTGGGGGTCGATGTCGTAAAAGGCATAGACCGTCTCGTCCTCATAGACCTTGTTGGACGGGATCTGGCCGTTTGCGATCTTACAAAACAGACAGTCGGACAT
>CALWOR010000111.1 GCA_944383205.1 uncultured Oscillospiraceae bacterium
AACGATGTGAAACTCGGCAATGCGGCTGCCGCTTGTGAGACTGCGGTTACGACAAAATATGGCGGCCAAGACCAAGGCTATCTCAGCGTTGTAAAGGGATCTTTCTGGTATCAGAGCGGGTCAAATGTCACGCTTACTGTAACCGATCTTGAATATGATACGACGAAGCCTTTGTTTGCCGCTATTGTTCCTACAGATGAAGATGGCACTCCCAGCGGAGATATCGAGCTTTGGGCGGTCGCTGAAAACAATCGTGAGATAAAACTTCCTCTGCCTGGCAGCGAATACGGCTATGCTGTTGTATTTGTTCAGGAGGAAAATGCGTCCGGGATTATTACAGTTGTCCCAGCCAGCTTGACTGCCTATATGGGTGGCAACGGAGGCTATGAAGCTGTTGTAGATGAAAACGGAGATCCCGTTGGTGTTGAGGAGAGCGGCTCTCTTCCACGACCGATTTTCCTCGTTAAAGGACCGGACAATGTTTCTCTGACAAAGTTGAACTTTGTTGTCGAAGAAAATAGTGCAAAAAGTTGGACTTTGACACAGTTGGGAGAGAGCGATTACTATCGTTTTGAGCCGAAGAGCGGAAGTAATGATGTCCGCGTACAGTACAGCGATGGCAATACTGTCGTAACTAAGGACGAATTTGAGCCGACACAAGATGTCTATAAGGAGTATACTGTAACAATTTACCTTGGTGAGAACGAGGGCGAGGTGCAGGCGAATACCTCTGATGAATATTATACTGTTATTACTGGCCCTGGTATTCTTACTGTCCGTGCGGTCGAGGACAGTCAGGCGGTTGCCGTTAAACCGGTACAGACTGTGCCAACCACACCGAACCGAGGGTCTGCTGTAGTAGTGGCCCCTGTTGATACGACATACACCCTGAACGACACTGGCGTATCTCTTCCTGATGACAGCAAACCGTCCCTGCTGTTTGACAGTATCATTGATAAAGATGTCGATCGTACCCAGATGCTGAAAGAAAAAGCTGATAAATTCCTGAACGGTGCAGATGAAAAACGCCAGTATGAGATTAAGTATCTGGATCTGGTAGATGCAAATAATGGAAATGCCTGGATTATGGCAAGTGGCAAAGTAACCATCTATTGGAGTTATCCCGAGGGAACTGATTCCGATACAACATTCCAGATACTTCACTTTGAGGACTTACACCGAGATGGGACGCAGTCCGGCTTTGACCCTGCAGATATTGAAACATGCAAAGTGACAAAGGTGGACACAGCCAAAACCACACCATACGGAATTTCCTTTGAAGTAGAACCTGGAGGCTTCTCCCCCTTCGCCCTGGTATGGGAGAGTGCAGAACCTGTTAATCCTGATCCTGACCCCAATCCGGGCGGCGGAGGGACCTCCGACTCCAACGACTACACCCTGCACTATGTGACCAACGGCGGCGACCACCTGTCCTCTGAAACAGAGAGCCACAGTTGGACCAAAGACTACGAGGACCTGCCTACGCCTGTCCGGGAGGGATACACCTTCCTGGGGTGGTATTGGGATCTTCGCCTCACTGATCCCGTTACCGGCGATGTCAAGGTGAACAAGACCACTGTGTCCCTCTATGCCAAGTGGGATGAGGATGATCAGTACGGCCCTGATGACACCGGTGTATCACGCTGGCTGGAGACCGATGAGCACAACGCCTATCTCAGCGGCTATCCTGACAACACCTTTGGTTCTGACAAGAACATGACCCGGGCTGAGGTGGCCCAGATGTTCTATGCCCTCTTGCTGGATCGGGATGTGAAAATTACCAAGTCCTTCTCAGATGTGCCTGAAGATGCCTGGTACGCCAAAGCGGTGAATACCCTGACCAGTCTGGGGATGCTGGGCGGCTACCCTGACGGAACCTTCCGTCCTGATGCGCCCATTACCCGTGCTGAATTTACCGCTATTGCCCTGGCCTTCGCCTATGTGCCCAGTGATGCCCGCTGCTCTTACAGCGATGTGGCTGCAGGAGACTGGTACTATCCCTATGTGGCCCGGGCCACCACCTACGGCTGGATTGGTGGATATTCCGATGCTACCTTCCGGCCCAACCACTCCATTACCCGGGCCGAGGTGTGCGTCATCGTCAACAACATGCTGGGCCGCAGCGCCGATGAGCGCTATGTGGACCGCTATGAGGATGAACTGGCGAACTTTGCGGATCTGAGCAAAAACCATTGGGCCTATTACACCATTATGGAGGCCACCAACACCCACAACTATACCAGATCCTCCGATGGGGAGAATTGGGATGAGGTAAAGTAAAGATACAAGTGCAGTGCCTTCTCTGCCGCAGATGAAACAGAGCCCTGGACATGAGTCCGGGGCTCTGTGCTTATTTGTTTGTGTCAAATGAGCGACCATTCCAACAAAACGTAAATAATGTGATCTGCATTTCCTGATCAGCAACCGGATGAAGCGGGAGCCGCACCGATGGTCCCGGACTGGACTTCGGATAAAACATAATCCCGGAAATTTTTTGCATGCAGAGAGAGCGGCCTTGTACGGGAGACCACCATGTAGAAGTCCCGATAGGCGCACGGGTCGCTGATGGGCCGCAGGATGGCTCCGGTGACGGCCAGCTGCGGATCATAGGGCAGGATCGCTGATCCAAACCCGCAGGCCACCAGATTGGCGATGGAGCGGTCCTCGCCCATGCGGCAGGCGACAATGGGGGCCAGACCCTGGGACAGCAGCATGTTTTCCAGATAACGCGTCTCATCCACAGATAAGATCAGCGGATACTGGCTGATCTGGCGCAGGCTGATGGAGGCGCTGTGTACAAGCGGATGATCCTGAGGGAGCAGCAGGAAGAGGGGGCAGCGTACCAGGGGGTAGAAGCGGATTTCAGGCTGGTCATGCATGAGGGAGCAAAAACCGATCTCGCTCAGACCCTCTCTCACATCGTTCAGCACAGCCGGCGTATTGGATTGGCGGAATTGGAAAGCTGCGTGGATGTGGGGATTGCTGTCCAGGTATCCCCGCAGCAGGCGCGGGAGGTAGATGTTGGAGACCGCATAATTCAGTGAAATATCAATGGAGCCCTTTTGCGGGTCGGTAAGGTCGCGCACATGGCCAATACCGGTGTTCAATTCGTGCATTGCCGCGGAGATATGCTCAGAAAATACCCGTCCGAATCGGCTGAGCACCACATTCCGCCCACGGCGCTCGAACAGAGGGGCGCCGAGCTCCAGCTCCAGGGAACTGATGGCCCGGCTCAAGGTGGGCTGACTGATGCCGAGCAGTTCCGCAGAGCGCTGATAGTGCTGTGTGTGGGCGAGACTTTCAAAATATTGCAATTGGTTCAGTGTCATAGCTGCCAGCCGTTAGGCCTTGACCTCCCCCTGTAAAAGAATCATAGTATTTTTGCTATTGATTCTGAAATAAAATGCAGTTGCTTTCTTTAAGCGCCGGCGGTACCATGAGCATAGCATATTTCACAGGAAAATCAAGGATTATATTTTTATTTTTGGAAGAGACAACCAGAAATGGGGAGGAATCAAAATGGAAAAGCCCGTTGTGACGATTGGAACTGTGGGGGCGGGATATGCCGCGTATCTCCATGGAAATGGCTATGAAAAAGTGAGCGGAATCACTGTCCGGCTGAAGGCGGTATGCGATTTGAATCTGGAACGGGCAAAAGATCTGCAGCAGCGCTTTGGATATGAACAGGCTGTCAGCGACTACCATGAGCTGCTTCGCGACCCGGAGATCGATGTGATCGATATCGTACTGCCCCCGTTTCTCCATGCACCCATCGCCACTCAGGCCATGGAGGCGGGTAAGCATGTGATCTGTGAAAAACCCTTGACCGGCTACTTCGGCGAACCCGGTCAGGAAAATATCGGCGTCACAGTTTCCAAGGGCGAGATGTATCGCAAGTGTCTGGAGGAAATGGACCGTTTGAAAGAAGTGGTTGCTCGCACCGGGAAAAAATTTATGTATGCGGAAAACTTTGTTTACGCCACGCCTGTCCAGAAAGCGGCGGAAATCATCCGCGCCAAAAGGACCAAGCTGCTGTTTATGAAGGGGGAGGAGAGCCTGAAGGGCTCCAGCAGCGACCTGGCGGGCCGCTGGAACAAGGTGGGCGGCGGCACCCTGATGCGGACGGGGACCCATCCTATGGGAGGTATGCTGTGGCTCAAACGACAGGAAGCAATGGCGCGGGGAGAGAAGATCACCATTAAAAGTGTGAGCTGTGATGTGGGCTGTGCGACCCGGTGCCTGACTGAGGAGGAACACCGCCATATTGCCGCTCGTCCGGAGGATGTGGAGGACTTCGGCGTGATCACAGTGACTTTTTCCGACGGGACCAAGGCCCTCTGCATTGCCAGTGATACTGTTTTGGGAGGCAGCAGAAATTATATTGAAGTGTACGGCAATAATACAGCCCTTCACTGCAATATTACCCCCACGGATCTGCTCAACACCTATTTTTTGGATGAGGACGGCCTGGATGAGGTCAATATTTCCGAGATGCTTCCCCGGAAGCTGGGCTGGAACAAGGCTTTTGTCAGTGACGAAATTATCCGTGGCTACATGGGTGAACTGCAGGACTTTGTGGAAACGGTGGCCTATGACCGCATACCGACCTCTGACTTTGACTTGGCGTATGACACTACCAAGGTGATCTATGCCGCGTATCAGTCGGCGGAAGAGGGGCGGCGTATCGATTTTTAAAGGGATTCAGAGTATATATCTTCAAAATCTGAGAGAAAGGGGACAGCCAGGCGATCGGCTGTCCCCTTTCCTGACCGGCAGGAAGAGGTGCGCACCCATAAAATGGGATTGAAGAAACCGCCTGGAGCGATTATAATTGGAGAGGGCAGGTAGATGAAATGCCCGTTGAAATGCGTCGATATGGAACAACATCGGGAAAGAAGAGAGCATATTTTGAGTGGAGCATTGGAACGACGCCTGATTGCTGCAGGACAAAAGAATATCATGATTGTTCAGCCACATCACGGGATAGATGTGGGATGGATGTTGCGGCCATTTTTCATGCCCTGCGCCAAGTCTCAAAGAGACGATCTGGCACAGGGCATTTTCGGTCTTTGAGCCTGATCTGTAAGAGTTTTGTATCAATATGAGGAGGGTACCATGGAAACAAAGGAGACTTCAAAAAAACGGTTTTATCTCAAGTGGCCCTGGAATGTGGTGGTATACATCGCTCTGGTGGTTCTTCTGCGCATCTTTGCCATCATTCCAATCCTCCTCATCATGTGGTGGAACAAAAAGCAGCAGCCCGACGGCCCCGAGGAGGGCTACTGCCTCCAGCGGACCCGGGGACGGCTCACGGGGCTGATTTGGGCGGCCCTCTGCCTGGCGGGAGGCGGACTGGCCATCTGGTTCTTTCTGACGGCCCAGTCCATGCCCTACGAGGCGGAGCAGCTAAAAGAAGAGATGAGCTTCGGCTATTACTTGATCCCCGTGGCAGGCGCAGCAGCCATACTGGTTGGGTTGTTCCTGGCCTATCGGAGCCTGCGGGACGCCCTGGTGCCGGAAAAGAGCGCCCTGGCCCAGTCCATCCGCAACCAACTCCCATACCCCGAAGAGGCGCCGCCGGTGAAGGAACTCTTCGCCATGGTGGACCAGGACCTGAAACAAAGCGGCCAGTGGTGCGGCAAGCTGGGCGTGGGAAAAGAGTGGGTGCTGGGGGATGAAGTTTCTTCTATCCCACGCATTCGGGGGGTGTTCAGCCGGGAGGAGCACCGTATCCGCCGCGCCGGAAAGCGCACCCAGGCTGTCCACATCTATGAGATCTGGATCGTGGACGACCGGCGGGAGCGGCAGGTCACCACTCTGAAATCCAGGCGGGAACTGGATGAGGCCATGGACTGTCTGCGCCGCCGGGCCCCCGCCGCCCTGTTTGGGGTGTACGACTCCAAGGAGTACCAGGACCTGGTCTACGCTGAGGAGGAGGAACAGCAGTACGCCCAGGAGCGGGCCTACCGCCAACGGAAAGCCCAGGTCGAGGAGCGGGAGCGGAAGGAGCAGGAGCGGCTGGCCCAGAACCAGGTGCTTACCCTGCCTGACGGCTCGGTGACCTCCCGCATTACCTGGGACACCATCCACGAGCTGCTGCGCCGGCCCGATCAGGTGGGCAAGACGGTGCCTCTCCAGCTGGTACCCGGCGTGCCTATCCAGGGCCAGGGGTATACCTTCAGCCGGCTGGTGGGTCTGGCCGGCGGCATGGCGCAGCCCACCCGCATCCTGATGGAGGAGTACTCCGGCACCCCCGGCGTGCCTGGTCAGTACGCCTGGACCCGGGATATGTCCGCCGGCGAGGCGGAGGAGGTGCTGTGGGGCTGGCTGCGGGGGGAGATCCCCTCCCTGGAGAACTGGACGAAGATGGAGCGCTCCGGCCGCACCTGGCAATGGGTGATGGAGAGTGGGAGCAGGGGACCTGCTCCCACTCCGCCCCAGCCCCACCG
>CALWOR010000112.1 GCA_944383205.1 uncultured Oscillospiraceae bacterium
ACGGAGAACTTCTCGATCCGGTCGTCCACCTTGGACTTTTTCCGCATGCCGGCGGTGTCGATGAAGAGGTACTTGCCCTTGTCATTTTCAAAGTAGCTGTCCACCGCGTCCCGGGTGGTGCCCGCCACATCGGAGACGATGACCCGCTCCTGGCCCAGAATGCGGTTGATGAGGGAGGACTTGCCCACATTGGGCTTGCCGATGACGGCCACCTTGATGGTGTCGTCCTCCTCCTCTTCCTCCTGCTCGGGGGGGAAGTATTCAAAGCAGGCGTCCAGCAGGTCCCCGGTGCCGTGGCCGTGGACGGCGGAGACGGCGATGGGGTCCCCAAGACCCAGGTTATAGAACTCGTAGATGTCCGGGTTCTCCCGGCCGGTCTGGTCGGCCTTGTTCACCGCCAGCACCACGGGTTTTCCAGAGCGCAGGAGCATGTTGGCCACCTCCTGGTCAGAGGCGGTCATTCCCGTCTTGATGTCGCAGACGAAGACGATGACGGTGGCGGTGGCAATGGCGATCTCCGCCTGCTCCCGCATGAAGGAGAGGATCTGGTCGTCGGTGCCCGGCTCGATGCCGCCGGTGTCCACAATGTCAAAGACCCGGTTTCTCCACTCGCACTGGGCGTACAGCCGGTCCCGGGTGACCCCGGGGGTGTCCTCCACAATGGACAGACGCTGTCCGCACAGCTTATTAAAGAGCATGGACTTGCCCACATTGGGCCGGCCCACGATAGCGACTAAGGGCTTCATCATATCACTCACTTTATATCTGAAATTTTCCTGAGTTAGGAATTAGGAGCTTTTTTGAGTTAGGAATTAGGAATGAGGAATTAGGAATTTTGGTGTCCGGCGAAGCCGGACGATTTCAAATCGCGCGCCTCCGGCGCGCACATCAATTCCTAACTCCTAATTATACCGAAAGTACTCCGTCTCTTCCTGCTGGATGGTCTCCCGGGGGGCGATCTCCAGCCCGCACATGGCGTCCAGCAGCTCAAAGCCGTCCTGGGCCACCGCCGTGACGGGCACCCCCAGCTCCCGCTCCACATCGTCCAGGGACACGTCGTCCAGAAAGACCCGCTCCCCGGCCCGGAGCATGTGGGCGGGGATGAGCAGCCGCTGCCCCAGGTCCTTTCCCTTCAGCTGGGAAATGAGGTCGCCCCCGGTGACCAGTCCGGCCACGGTGATGGTCTCTCCGAAGAAGAGGTTCCGGATGGGGTAGACCTGCCCGCAGATGGCGGGGCACTTCTCCCGGGCCTTCTCCACCAGCTTTTCCAAAAAGGGGGCGGCGGATACTCCGGTGGCGATGGCAAAGGGGGTAGCCCCCGCCATCTCCTCGGGCTCCATCAGCTCCAGCCCCCGGCAGAACTCCCGGGTGAGGAGGGTGAGCATGCCCACTCCGTTGTCCAGCTGGGTAAACTCCTCGAAGTAGTCCTCCCCGGGCAGCTCCCGACCGGCCAGGAGATAAAATTCGTCGGAGCACCACACAAGCCTTGTGCCTGTCTTCTCCAAATGGGCGGCGGCGAAGGCCTCCACCTGGTCGATGAGGGCGGCGGCGGTATCCTTGTTATAGGTCTCCAGAGGGTAGAGCCCTTCCCGGTACTTGGTCACTCCCACGGGGACCACAGAGATGCTGTTCACCGCCGGCCAGAGCCCGGCAAGGTCCCGGAGGGTACGGTCCAGAGCGGGACCGTCGTTGATGCCGGGGCAGGAGACGATCTGGCAGTTCATGGTGATGTGGCTCTGGGCGAAGCGGCCCATAAGCTCAAGCACCTCCCCGGCCCGGCGGTGCTTGAGCATCATTTCCCGGAGCTGGGGGTCGGTGGTGTGCACCGAGATGTTGATGGGGGAGATGCGCAGGTCACAGATCCGCTGGATCTCCCGCTGGGACAGGTTGGTGAGGGTGAGGTAGTTGCCCATGAGGAAGCTCAGCCTTGCGTCGTCATCCTTAAAATATAAGGAGGGGCGCATGCCCGGGGGCATCTGGTCCACAAAGCAGAAGATGCAGTTGTTGGCGCAGGAGCGGGCCCGGTCCATCAGGTAGGTCTCGAACTCCAGCCCCAGGTCCTCCCCCTCGTCCTTGCGGATGCGGAGGGTGCGCTGGGCACCGTCGGCCCCTTTCAGCACCACCTCCAGCCGGGGGTCGTAGCTGTAAAACTTATAGTCCAGCACATCCAGGATCTGGTGGCCGTTGATGTGGGTGAGGATCTCGCCCGCCCGGATCCCGGCCCGGTGGGCGGGACTCCGGGGCTCCACCGCCCGGATGGCCGTCATGCTCATGGGATCCCTCCGCCTTTCTTTTTGCCATATCAATTTATTGTACAATAGCTTTCCCCATATTGCAAGGGAAACGGCCCATTTCCTCCTGTTCATCCCGGAGGGGATGGAAACTCTTTGCTTTTCCGGCGTAATTATGGTATGCTACATCCACACGGCAGGGCCGTGGTAAGAGAGAGAGGCGTGATCCTTATATGAAACACAGCGGAAAACGGGACTCCTGGGGCTCCAAGTGGGGCTTCATTCTGGCCTGTATCGGCTCGGCGGTGGGCATGGGCAACATCTGGCTCTTCCCCGCCCGGGTCTCCAAATACGGTGGGGCCACCTTTTTGATCCCATATCTCATTTTCGTAGTCATCATCGGCTCCACCGGGGTTATCGGGGAGATGGCCTTCGGCCGTGCCACCCGGTCCGGGCCCATCCATGCCTTCGGCCAGGCCACCGGCCTGCGCTTCGGCTCGGAGAAGCCGGGCAAGCTGCTGGGGCTCATTCCGGTGCTGGGCTCCCTGGCCATGGCCATCGGTTACTCGGTGGTCACCGGCTGGATCTTCAAGTATACCGCCCAGTCCCTCACCGGGACCCTCTCATCCCTCCAGGGAGTAGAGGCCTTCAACGCCAACTTCGGGGCCACCGCCGGGAGCAATGTGCTTTGGCAGGTGGTGGGTATGGCGGTCACTGCGGTCATCATGGCCTTCGGCGTGGGCAAGGGCATTGAAAAAGCCAACAAGATCATGACCCCCCTGTTCTTCCTGCTGTTTATCGGCCTGGCGGTCTATCTGGTCTTCCTTCCCGGGTCCGGGGCGGGGTATGAGTACATTTTTGTCCTGAAGCCCGAGGGGCTGCTGGACCCCTGGGTATGGATTTTTGCCTTGGGCCAGGCCTTCTTCTCACTGTCTGTGGCGGGCAACGGCACCCTCATCTACGGCTCCTATCTGAGCCGGGATTCCGACATCCCCGCCGACGCCCGGATGGTGGCCCTCTTCGACACCTGCGCCGCCGTGCTGGCCGCCCTGGTCATCATCCCCGCCATGGCGGTGGCCGGGCAGCAGCTCAACGACAGCGGCCCGGGCCTGATGTTCATCTACCTGCCCAATGTGATCGCCGGCATCCCCGGGGGACCGGTCATCATGGTGGTCTTCTTCCTGGCGGTGGTCTTCGCCGCCCTCACCTCCCTGGTGAACCTCTACGAGGCCCCCACCGCCACCCTCCAGGAGCTGTTTCACCTGAAGCGCCCGGCGGCGGTTGGCGTCATCGGGGTCCTGGGCATTGTGGTGGGCCTGGTCATCGCCCCCATCGTGTCGGAGTGGATGGATGTGTGCTCCATCTACATCTGCCCCATCGGGGCCTTCCTGGCGGGGGTCATGTTCTTCTGGGTGTGCGGGAAGGACTATGTGCTGGAGCAGGTGAACCTGGCCAGAAAGAAGCCCCTGGGGGGCTGGTTCTACCCCATGGCCAAGTACCTCTTCTGCGGGGTGACCCTGGTGGTGCTGGTGCTGGGGGCCGTGAGCGGAGGGATAGGATAAGTCAAACCAGTGCCTGTGGCACTGGTTTGAGAGAGATTGCGCAAAAATCCCCCCTCGTTTCCTGCGGAAAAGTCGGGGGGATTTTTGCGAGAAGTGTTTTTGGGGTCGGCAGAGCCGCCCCAAAAACGGATCTTATTTTATTTCGCCGCCGGCGGGCGGCGAAACTCCTTGCAGGAGGGCATAATGCCGCCGGCCATTTGGCCGGCGGCATTTTTTTGCCTGGGACCTTGCCGGACCCTTTCGCATAGGATAGGGAAAACCGGCGGGCGTGCCCGCCCAGGAGGTCGATATGATGCAAGCAATGGGAACCCTGTCGGTGCGGGTATATACCTCCCAGGCCCAGATCCCCGTAGAGGGGGCCACCGTGGTGGTCACCGCCCCGGGCACCAACGGAAAGCGAAAGCTCCTCTCTGTCCAGGCCACCGACCGCAGCGGGGAGGTGCCCGCCATCTCCATCCCCACCCCGGCGGCGGGGGAGAGCACCTCCCCCCATGAGGCGGGCGGTCCCGCCCCCTTCACCCTGTGCAATGTGTGGGCGGAGCACCCGGGCTACGCCATGCTGGAGGCGGAGGGGGTCCAGATCTTCCCCGGGGTGGAGACGGTCCAGGACATGGAGCTTATCCCCCTGCCCTGGGGCCAGAGCAGCCTTCAGCACCTGGATGTGCGGGAGATCCCCCCGCAGAACCTGTAGGGGGGACGGACCATGGCACAGATCCTTCCCTATGTCCCACGGACCATCACCGTCCACCTGGGCCTGCCCGACCAGTGGGCGGAAAATGTGACGGTGGAGTTTCCCGAGTATGTAAAAAATGTGGCCTCCAGCGAGATCTACCCCACCTGGGAGCCCTCGGCCATCCGGGCCAATGTGCTGGCCATCATCTCCTTTGCCCTCAACCGGGTGTATACCGAGTTCTATCCCAGCCGGGGCTATGACTTTCAGATCACCTCCACCACCCAGTATGACCAGAAGTTCATCCGGGGGCGGAACATCTTTGAAAACATCAGCCGGATCGTGGATGAGATTTTTAACGACTACATCCGCCGCCAGGGATTTATTGAGCCTCTGGCCGCCAAGTTCTGCAACGGCACCACCTCCACCTGCGACGGCCTGTCCCAGTGGGGGAGCCAGTACCTGGCCCAGGAGGGCTATAATTCGGTGGAGATTTTGAAAACCTACTACGGGGATGACATCGAGCTGGTGGTGGACGCCCCCATCCGGGATGTGACCCTCTCCTATCCGGGCAGCCCCCTGCGCCTGGGGGACACGGGGCCTGATGTGGTCATCGTCCAGGCCATGCTCAACCGCATTTCACAAAATTACCCCGCCATTCCCAAGGTCTACCCCGCCACGGGGGTATTCAACGAGAGTACCCTGGAGGCGGTGAAGACCTTTCAGCGGATCTTCCGCCTCACCGCCGACGGCATCGTGGGCAAGGCCACCTGGTACAAGATGGTCTACCTCTATGTGGGGGTGCTCCAGCTCTCCGAGCTGGTGAGCAAGGGCCAGACCTTCCTGGCCGTGCAGTTCCAGTACCCCGGCCCTCTGGAACAGGGGGACCGGGGCGGGGAGGTGGAGGTGCTGCAGTATATGCTCTCGGTGCTGGCGGAGTTTGAAAGCGCCATCCAGGCCCCTGCCATGGACGGCATTTTCGGCCCCATTACCGCACGGGCGGTGCGGGAATATCAGCGCCTGGTGGGCCTGGAGCCCAACGGCAGGGTGGATGAGAGGACCTGGAATTCCATTTATGACAGCTTTGCCCGGGCGGATTATTTCCTCCGCCGGGATACCCTCCGGGCCCAGGCTCTGGGGGCGGAAAACTTTGACCGGTCGGCCCGGCTGGGCCAGTACCCGGGGGCGGAGCTGACAGCTGGACAGCGGGATGAAAAGGAGGGAGCACGATGAGTGAGGAAGGCGTGCGCCGGGAACTGTGGGAGCGGGAACTGCTGGAGCAGCCGGTGGCGGGACTTCAGCATATGCTGGGTCAGCTGGCCCGGACGGTGCCGGGGCTGGTGTTCCTCACCCCGGACGGGGTGTTCGGGGAGCGGACCCTGGAGGCGGTGATGGTTTTTCAGCGCCGGTTCGGCCTGCCGGTGACGGGCATTGTGGATCGGGCCACCTGGGAGGCCATCCGCAGAGGGTGGCTGATGGCCCAGGGCCGGACCGGAGAGACCCGGAACACCCGCCTGTTTCCCTCGGAAGGGGCGGCTGTGGGAGAGGGCCAGGACCGGGAGTATATGATCCTGCCCCAGGCCATGTTCCAGATCCTCTCCCGGTATTTGGAGGGGATCCTTCCCCAGAAAGCGGACGGGGTCCACGGAAAGGCCTCGGCGGACAATGTGCGCTGGCTCCAGCGGGCGGCCGGCCTGCCCCAGACGGGGACCATGGACCGCTCCACCTGGGATGTGCTCAGCCGCCTCTATGAGGTCTTTGTGGTCCGGGAGATGGAAAAAAGCCCCCGGTTCACCGGGGGCTGGGGATAGTCAAAAAACTCAGCTTGTCGAAAAAGCCCTCCTGCAAGGAGTTCCGGCGCCCGCAGGCGACGGAATAAATTTTAATCTGTCATTTCCGGCGACATGTGCGTCGGAAATGACACTTCTCACGCAAGATGGGCCGACTTTTCTCTGGGGACCCATAA